>DATIJE010000112.1:0-53586 GCA_035478995.1 Rhabdochlamydiaceae bacterium
GGCCAATACATGATTGGACGGCATAATTGATGAGCTCAAAATGGACGGTTTCAAATGTTCAAGCCCACAATAAAAATCATATGAAGAGTGGATCTTGTCCAGGGAACTTAGAGGCAAGGTGTCGTGATCTGCATACAGACCCCCTTCCTGAAAAAGAATCTCATATCGGAGGACTTGAGATTTTTCTCCATGATTCTCAGACTGATAAAAACAATCTCCCAAAACTTGAAACTTAAATTCGCTGAGCAATATTTTCTCCATCCCCTTGCATGGAAGAGGGCGATCGACATCTGTCCAAAACTTGAAAGTCCAGTCGGGATGGAGGTACATCCATTTCTGAATATTCTTTTGAGATTCTTGTGGAAATTCTGCCGGCCCAAGCCATATGAAATGGATGATTTTTGGAATCCGGTCCGCTGGAGTATTTGTTACATTCTGATCGTAAAGGGTTTTAAAAAAGGCGAGATTGTCAATATCCTCAGGAGTTTCCACGTATTCCCAAGCAGGCGTTCCCTTGCCCATCAACAATTCAAAATCACTTTCGTTATTTGAAAAAAGCAGAGAAGGAATAATAAGAAAAAGCCAGAAGATAACCATAAATCATGAAATATAAAACCATTGACTTTTTTTATCAACTCCTCTCAAAATTTATACCGAACGTGGTTCAAAAATCGGTTTTGGGCAATGCTGGCGCTACAGATTTGCAGCAGGCTATGCCGGTGCCGAAGCAGGGCATGTGTAAGCACATGCCCGATGCAGGCGGCTGCAAAAATGAAGATGCCAGCGCAGCCCAAAACCGATTTTTGAACCACGTTCGGTATAACACTTTTAATGGTGATTTTTTGGAAGATCTTGAAGCTGTCTTAATTTTGACCCATTTTCCTAAGCTGCGCTCGAATCAAATTCGGAAACTGATTTCGCATTTCGGCTCTGCAAGTTCCGTCCTTTCCAGTTCGAAACACCATTTTGCTCAAATCGCAGGCACTGCGGAGTCTGCAGAGCAACTCGACCAGTGGCAACAGGACGAAAATTGGCAAACGGATTTAGATTTAATTGCTAAATCGGATGTGAAACTGATCCCGTATTGGGATGCACGCTATCCAGAATCTCTCAAACTGCTCGATGACCATCCTGCTATTCTGTATGTGAAGGGAGATCTGCTTCCATGGGACGAACAAGCAGTTGCGATCGTCGGTACACGGATGTGCACACTGTATGGAAAAGAATCAGCCGAGACATTTGGAGAGACCTGCGCTGCGTCAGGCTACACAGTCATCAGCGGGCTTGCGAGGGGCATTGACACGCATGCCCATATCGGTGCACTGAAAGCCGGGCGAACGATTGCAGTCCTCGGTTCCGGCCTGGGTCATATTTACCCTTCTGAAAATGAGAGCCTCGCAGCTACAATTTCAAGGCAGGGAGCCGTCGTCAGCGAATTTCCTATGAATACGATTCCAGCCAAACACCATTTTCCTAAACGGAACCGGCTGGTATGCGCGCTGGCGCAAGGAGTGTTTTTGGTGGAAGCCCCTTTGAAAAGCGGAGCCATGATCACAATGAATTTGGCCTTGTCTCAAAAAAAAAGTTGCTTTGCTCTTCCCGGACGTGTAGATATCGAATCTTTTAAAGGGAACCATTATCTGATCAAAACCCAGAAAGCGCACTTAGTGGAAAATGCCCATGAGATGTTATCAGCCCTGCATAACGGACATACTCGACCACCGCTTGTAAAAAAGCAGCAGCAAGGTTCTCTTTTTGACTTGGACCCAGATGAACAAAAATTGATGCATCTCTTTCCTTCTTATGAAGTCTGCCTGGAAGAACTTTCTTTACTTTCTAATTTTTCCGTTGCAAAATTATGTTCGTTATTAATGGGACTTGTTTTAAAACAGAAAATTCGGGAATTTCCTGGCAAGTTCTATAAGAAGGCATAAAAAGGAAAAAAATGACAAAAGCGCTTATCATCGTCGAGTCACCTACTAAAATCAAAACTTTAAAAAAGTTTTTAGGCTCCGAATACGCTTTTGAATCTTCGCTCGGCCATATCCGGGACCTTCCTCAAAAAGGATTCGGCATCGATGTCGAGCACGATTTCGAACCTCAGTACATCACTCTGCCGGACAAGCAAGATGTGATAGAAAAATTAAAAAAAGCAGCTAAACAAGCCGATGTCGTCTATCTCTCGCCCGATCCCGACCGGGAAGGAGAAGCGATCGCCTGGCACATCGCACATATTCTTCCAGCAAAAACAAAAATCAAACGGGTGACTTTCAATGCCATCACAAAGGAAGCAGTCCTCGATGCTCTAAAACATCCCAGATCGATCGACCAGGCCCTTGTCGACGCACAGCAAGCAAGAAGATTGCTCGACCGGATTGTGGGGTATAAAATCTCCCCTATCCTCACACGCCGTGTGCAAGGCGCAAGAGACGGAGGGCTTTCCGCCGGACGGGTCCAGTCTGTCGCTTTGAAGCTCGTCGTCGACCGTGAAAAGGAAATAGATGCGTTCCTCCCGGTCGAATATTGGAATCTCGCATCGATCTTACAAGGGAAAAAAGAAGATAAGCCTTTTTCTGCTGCCATCTATTCTATAGACGGAAAAAAAGTGGAGAAAGAGCCGGTTCCCGGAAAAGATGTATACCTGATATCCAATCAACAAACTGCAGAAGGGATCGTCGATAAACTTAGAGAAGCCAAATACAAGGTCTCATCTGTCGACAAAAAGGAAAAAAGACGAAATCCAGTTCCTCCATTCATCACTTCCACATTACAGCAAGAAGCAAGCCGGCATTATGGATTTTCAGCTTCTAGAACGATGAATATCGCTCAAAGCCTTTATGAAGGTGTCGACCTTGGAAATGAAGGGGCGGAAGGTCTGATCACGTACATGCGTACAGATTCAGTGCGTATCGCCCCAGAAGCGATCGAGGCTGCTAGACGATTTATTGCGCAGACGTACGGTAAAGAATTCCTTCCACCTGAAGGCCGCCAATTTTCATCCAAGAAAAGCGCCCAGGATGCGCACGAGGCCATTCGTCCGACCAACCTCCAACACCCTCCTGAAGCAATCAGAGAGTACCTGAATCCAGACCAGCTCAAGCTTTACACATTGATCTGGCGCCGCTTTGTTTCCTCACAAATGACCCCTGCGGTCTACGATACAGTCTCTTGTGAAATCGAAACGGATAAACACATCATTTTGCGAAGTTCGGGATCAATTATAAAATTCATGGGATTTTTGGCTGTCTATGAAGAAAAACATGACAGACCTAATGGCGAAGAAAAAGAAAAAGACGATGAAAGCAGACTCCTGCCTCCCCTTGAAGCAGGGCAAAACCTCTCTCTTATCGATGTCACATCCCTGCAAGCTTTCACCAGGCCGCCGCCTCGGTTCACAGAGGCTTCCTTGGTCAAAGAATTGGAAAAATGCGGCATTGGCAGACCTTCGACTTACGCTGCGATCATGAACAAAATCCAAAGCCGCGATTATACCGTAAAAGAAAAAGGGACGCTCAAACCGACCGAACTCGGCAAAGTCATCGCAAAAATGCTGGAAGACAATTTTAAAATGATCATGGACATCGGGTTCACCGCATCCATGGAAGACGAGCTGGAACACGTCGCTGAAAATCAAAAAAACTGGAAGGACCTCATCAAAGAATTCTGGGGGTCATTCATTCCCACAGTCGAAGTCGCAGAGAAAGAGGCTTTCGTTCCTAAAATTCTCACTGACATCACCTGCCCTCTATGCAAGCAGCATAAATTACAGAAAATCTGGTCTCGCAACAAGTATTTCTACGGGTGTTCCAACTATCCCGACTGCAAGTTCACTGCGCCTTTGGAAGCTCTTGAATTCAAAAAAGAAGATTACAACCCTGAATTCGATTGGGAACAGCCCTGTCCTGTCTGCAAAAGCAAAATGCAAGTCAGACATGGAAAGTACGGTGCATTTTTAGGCTGTACGCGATATCCCGACTGCCGCGGCATCGTCAATATTCCAAAAAAAGGGGAAATCCCAGCCAAAGACATGCCGGCATGTCCTGCCGTAGGCTGCGATGGCAGATTGACACAAAGAAGATCCCGTTTCGGCAAGATCTTTTTTTCTTGCTCCAATTTTCCAGATTGCGATGTGATCGTGAACAACTTGGACGATCTTCAGGAGAAATATCCGAATCATCTCAAAACTGCTTACGTAAAAAAAGCCAAACGATGGGGCAAAGGGAAGGCAGCTGCTAAAGGAAAACCAGAACCTAAAGAAAAAAAGGCCAAGGCCAAAACTCCAAGAAAGCAGCGCTCATACGCCTTATCCAAAGAACTGCAAGAAATTGTCGGCGCTCCCGAACTGTCCCGTCCTGAAATTGTAAAAAAAGTTTGGGACTATATTAAAGCAAACCAACTGCAAGATCCAAAAAATAAACGGATGATCGTTCCAGATCAAAAATTATCCAAGGTCTTTGGATCCAAGACGCCCATTGATATGATGAAGCTTGCCGGCATTTTAAATAAGCATATCAAATAGCCGATTCTTTAAGAGCCACGGCCAAACCAGTATTGAAACCTACACAATCGAAATTGATGATGATGCCTGGGGAATAGGGATTGCCATGGCAAGCCGTTGTCAGATCCCCAATCGGAACATTTGTGAGAGTTGAAGAACGTGCAAAATGAGTATCGTTTTTATCTATGTAGGTTCCACAATAGAGAAACATCAGAAAATTAAAAAAAACTCGGTGTGGTAATGGAGAAATGACAACTCCTGCTTTTCTTGCAGACTCTTGTTGTTGTTGAAAAGATAGACCTATTTCAATCGGCTTTGCCCTCATGCAAATCCATCCTGAAGGAATCCTTTTGTTACCATGTTGGTTCTCAATTTCCTTCTCAATATGATCGTAAGATGAGGGATTTCCATTTTGTGGATGCTTAAATAGCTTTCCAAGATTGTTAATCGTGTTTGGGATTTTTAGAACTTTTTTTTCTACGGACGATACAGTTTCTTTTTCTATGAGCCTTGGAGCTTCTTCATCATTTGGATCATCGACCTTATCTAAATCAAAAGGAAAGTTCTCATCCGCAGTTTTTTCAAACTCTTTGGGGCAATAAATCCATACATAATGCCCGGCTATCGCATTTGGTGGATCGCAAGGATCGGCCTCGCCTCCTCTCTCAAGGGATATTTCCTTAGGAATTGGAGGAACCGACCCGATGTTTGCTCCCAAATAGTGCTGATACACTCTTCCATCAAAGACTATTGGACAAAATTGGTGAGATCCATCTTTATAAGAACAGTTTGCTGGCAAAAAGGTTTTTGGATCGATAGTAGTAGGAATATTCAATGCATATTGACATTGCTGTTTCCATTGATCCGTTTTTTCGATGCATGTCTTCCAGGATGTGCATACCCTTTCTAAAAGTGCCAATTGTTTAGGTTTAAAAAAGCTCAAAACACGGCTGAATTCATCTTGACGCAAAGGTGCTACATTTGGGCTTGCAAAAGGTCCGAAAGGACCATAAGAAGATATCGTTGCCATAATCAATTCCTTATTCTTGAAAGCTTGATCCAGAAAAAAATATTATTTAATCCTAAACTGGATTTGATCTCCATTTGATTTTATAAACCAGGTGAAGGAGCAGATTCAGAAAGATAAACGTATAAAAGCCCCAAAATCCGGATGTGATAAAAAAGGAAGAGACGAACGCGTAAACAAGGGTGTGAGAATACCCCTTGATGATGTCCTTTTGCTGTGAGACCGCTTCTTTTAATTTTACATCTGCGTGTCTGAGCATGTAGCCTGCGATCGTTCCAAGCGAGGCCACACCCAAATAGCCAAAATTTAAGAATGCTTCACCGAACAATCCCGGTCGAAGTCCCGCATGAGTCGAAGGATCGAAATTCACAATCGAATTCGTATAGATCGAAATCGCCCACTCTTGCCTAAAGGAAGAAATAACCCTTGGAAAAAAGGATAGGAGTCCTGCCAAATAGGTCTTTCCAAATACATAATCTCCATCCCAATATGCGAGAATCCACGCAAAATCTCGGGTATCGGACAAATTGTTCCCATAAAAAATGCTCGCAAGAAACCTTGTGAGAGAAGACAAAAAATCAAAATTTCCATGCCTGAGGCAGTCCATGTACACGGATAAAAAGGCAAGTCCCAATCCAAAAACAGATAATTTAAACAAGCTGATTTTTCCCCCGCTTGCAAAAATTCTGTAAATGAGCACAGTGATGATGCTTCCAATTGTCAGGCTGCGCAGCCCAAAGAAAATGGTCAGGGAGATCAATAGAATTAACAGGTATTTGGAAACTGTTTCATTGAACTGGATGTATCTGAGTCCCAGGAAAGTGATCGTCAAAGGCACAATCGAAATACAAAAATTGAAAATAGGTCTTGCAAGATCATTTTTGAGGAAAAAAGTCCTGGGGAAAAAAAGACAACCCTCATAAATCTCAATCCCAATCACCATCGCCGAGATGCAAACCGTAACGAAAAATAAACTCAGAACCACTTTTCTGCTCTTCACATTTTTTTCTATGATGGAAATCACGGGCCTGAACAAAAAAATCATGAAATCAAAAGGAGATTCCCATTTAAAAAAATCATAAAGGTGCCTTCCCACCCAAATGCATGCATAGCCAAGAAGGCTGATCGAAAATGCCTTCTCGATAAAATCGTCTAACGAAAAAAAGTTCTGACCACATGAAATCACATTAAAGACAGATCCATTGAAAGGGTACATGCATAGAACAGGAAGGAAAAAAGAAAATCCCAATGCAAAAAACCAGAAATCAAGTTTCCAACCGGTCTTTTTCCATGTCTTAAACCAAGCGACTAAAAAATGGACGATGCACAGGGCATCGATCATCATCCAGATTGGAGAAAATCGACAGGCATGGGAAAATAATTCAATTTTTTCAGTCACAGGTTTTCACAACCCAGTTTTTTCAGCTCTTCTACAAGCTGTCTGATCTTCTGAGATTCCCCTTTTTTTCCTAAAAAGATAGCGTCCTCAGTCTCGACTATTAACATGTCTTCGAGGCCGATTGTAGAGATCAACCGTTTCGATCCTAAAATGAGGCAATTCCTGGTATCGATATCAAGGATATTTCCGACTTTCACATTCAGATTGTCGTCTTTCTCTAATATTTCATACACATTGTCCCAACATCCCACGTCAGACCAATTGAGATCTAAAGGAAATACAATGCAATTTTTGCTTTTCTCCATGATTGCGTAATCAATGGAAAGATCGGGCAGATCATAGAAATCTTCCAACATCTCCGGGTAGCTTTTTGCGGCAATTTTGCCGATAGCAGGGCAATGAGTTTGTAATTCATTCAAAAAAGTTTGAATTGTAAAAAGAAACATGCCGCTGTTCCACAAATAGCCTCCTTCATCTAAAAATTTCATAGCAACTTCAAGAGGAGGTTTCTCCACAAACTGCGCGACATCTAAAAAATTGCCTCTTTTCCCTTGCGAGATCTGGATGTATCCATAACCTGTTTCTGGTTTGTGAGGGGTAATGCCAAAAATAACAATCGATCCCTTTTTTGCTTCGGCTTCAGCTTCTTGCAGCAGCGATAGAAATGGATCCGCGGGAGTCAAAAGATGATCGGAAGGAGCGACGATAAAACTTTCTTCAGGAGGTATTCCTAAACGATCCAACATGAACCTTACTGCCAAAGCAATCGCCGGAGCCGTATTTCTTCTATGCGGTTCGATGAGGACTTGCTGTTCCAATCTTTCATCAATTTCTCTTATCTGTTCTTTGACCAATTCGACATACTCTTGATTGGTCATGATTAAAAAATCATCGACATCAAATGTTTTCAAAAATCGACTGATCGTCATCTGCAACAGAGACTCTCGGTTGCCGAAACTCAAAAATTGCTTGGGAAGAGATGTACGGGATGAGGGCCAGAGCCTGCTTCCGCTACCGCCTGCCAGAATAAGAACTTTCATAAAATTCTTGGATTTTTTGTTCCACAAATCGTTTAAATTCAAAGGCAAAGCGGGACTCGCTGAACTGTTGCGAGTGGCGTTTAATGGTATGAGGATCAAACTGATCCCGCCTTTTTTCGAAATCCTTAATTGCTTCCATCATACTCGCAGAGGTTTGATCGGGGAAAAAAGTTCCTGTGACATTTTCGACTACGGTTTCAAGCACTCCCCCTTTGCCAAATGCGATGACCGGTGTTCCTGCTGCCTGGGCTTCTACTGCGGCAATCCCAAAGTCTTCAAGAGCTGCGAACACGAAAGCTTGTGCCTTGGACAAATAGTCTCTAACGACACTGTCAGGCTGGTAGCCTAAAATTTCTACATTTTTTTTAGCTTTCGATTTGATTTTAGACATCTCAGGGCCATCACCGATCACGATTAATTTTTTTTCAGGCATCCGTCCAAATGCTTCTACTATTAAATCTATTTTTTTATACGGTACCAGACGGGAAAGAGTGAGATAAAATGTCTCTTTATCTTCTCTAAAAGGGATCAGATCGACTGCAACAGGAGGATGGATGACTGTTGCTTCCCGGTTATAATGCCTTTTGATCCTCTGGGCCACGTACCGGGAATTGGCAATGAAATGATCTACCCTTGAAAGACTTGCTATATCCCAATTTCTAATGTAGTGAAAGATACTCTTCGCGATTGTTCTTCGCGTCACGTCCAGGCCTTCAATAGATTGATGATATAAATCCCATGCGCATCTTATGGGAGTGTGGCAATAGCAAATATGCAACTGGTCCGGCCGTATAATCACGCCCTTCGCGGTTGTATGTGATGATGAAAGGATCACATCGAAATCGGATAAATCGAACTGCTCGATCGCAAGCGGGAAAAAAGGCAAATAATTGCGATAGAGTTTAGATGCGAATGGAAATTTCTGTACAAAGGAGGAGTGGATTTCCTTATCTGAAAAAACTGTTCCCGTTAATCGTTTCCGATCTGCGATCAACGTATAAATAGGAGAAGGATACAACTCCAAAATCGATTGCAGGGTTTTTTCTGCGCCCCCCATCGTTATCAACCAATCATGTACAACCGCGGTTCTCATCTACACATCCTTTCGAAGATCTCCAGATGTTGTTCTGCACTGTGTTCCCATCGGAACAGTGTGCTTCTTTCAGCCCCTTTTTGGATGAGCGCATTGCGCAGTTCTTGGTTTTCTAAAACAGAGATGATAGCGCGAGACAGATCCTGAATATCGAGAGGGTCGATATAGAGTGCGGCATCTCCGCAAATTTCCGGTATGCTCGCCGCTTTCGAAGCTATAACCGGGCATCCGCAAGTCATGGCCTCAAGCGGCGGGAGCCCAAACCCTTCATAAAAGGATGGAAAAATAGTCACTACTGCGTTGTGATAAAGCATGTGCATGTGTTCATCTTCCACATTTTCTAAATAAAGGATGGAACTATTTCTCCATCCAGAAAACCGATCTTTTCCGACTACAACAAGAGATAGATCATCATATCCTTTTTTCTTGAGTTCGTAAAAGGCATTCACAAGCCCATGCAAGTTTTTATGAGGCTTCGAAGTTCCTACAAATAAGATATATTTTTCCGGAACGACGTATTTTGTTGGAGGTTTCATCTTAAAATGCGTGGGATTCGCTCCAAGATGAATAACGGAGATTTTTTCTTCTTTTAATTTGCTGTATTTCATCAATTCCATCTTCGAAAAATGGGAATTGGTAATGATCCGTTCCGATTTCTTGATCGCATTGGGAATCACCAGTTTTACATAAGCTTTTTGTGCAAGGCTCAGTTTGGAAAAAAATGCAAAATGAAAAGCATCATGGATCGTCATAAGTCTTTTTCTGGCCCGGATCGGCAAAAGAGGCATATTGAAATGGGGAGACCAAAATAGATCGCAGGAGGGAATAAGAACGGGTAATTTCCATTGCTCTTCGATGGAATAAATAGGTGCAGTGCAGAAAATCAGCTCAAAACGTTCGAGCCAGGAAATTGTTGTACAAGCCGATGGATGCACGATCAATTTCACGTTGAATGGGATCTTTTGAAAGTGATAGATGAGATTCTTCAGATAGGTGCCGATTCCTGTAGAGCCAAGCATCCGCGCATCTATGCATATCTCTTTCACGATCTTACCTGTATTGTAGAATAACTGCTTAAAAGATATACAAAGACTTAAATACTTCTAACTATTTTTGCTGATGAATCCTTACAGCGAGTACGCCAAAAAACTCACAACTGCTGAAAAATATCTTGCGTATTCTTTATACATTTCCTTGAAATTGTAATTATGTTACAACAAATCTAGGAAAAAATCATGAAAGATGTTAAGAGAAAAACTTTAGTTTTTAAAGGACTCGGATTTCCTATTAAACTCATTAATGTTCCAATGAAAAAAATGGCTGGAGAATGGGTTTTTGATATCAATTTTAATAAACTTCAATTAACTGTTTTCTATTGCCTTCTTAGAAAACCAGCTCCGTTAACTGGAGGTGAATTGAAATTCATTCGAAAATTTCTCAATATGACCACAACAGATTTCGGTAAAATTTTTGGGGTCTCTCACGTTTCTGTTGTCAAATGGGAAAGCGGGAAAACCCATGCTACTTTATCAACAGATGTTTGCATTCGGTTGTATATATTTGACCATCTCAAGGCAAAAGACAAAGACTTCCGAAATTTGTTTCACGAAATCAACCCCGAGACACTTTCAAAAAGCAAGAACGAGAAGATAAAGCCAATCACAATTGACGACTTTGAAGATCTAAAAAGTGCCTAAGCTTTTTAATACCCTTTTCTTCTTCATGCGAAAAGCATAAGGAAGTCCCCAAAGCACTGTGACGGCAAATGCACCAATCAATCCCCAGAGAATCCCATCAATTCCGAATTTCAATGACAGATAATATTCAGCAAAGACGATCAATAAGACTTGTGCTGGAACAAAAATGAAAAATACTTTCATGTAGCTCATGCTTTGAAAAACCGTCGAATAAGTATCAGAAACGATTCGGATTAAAAGATAGATACCGAATAAATAAATGGTCGATTGCGAAAAAATAACTTCATTCGACTTGAAAAATACAGAGGAAATCTTCGTCGAAAACATAGATACTGATAGTGTTGAAATAGTAATGAGAATCGAGCCGAAAAGAATGTACTTTTTCATAATCTGAGTGACCTCAAGCCATTGATTACGAGCGAGAAGTT
This sequence comes from Rhabdochlamydiaceae bacterium, assembly GCA_035478995.1. Classification (GTDB taxonomy): domain Bacteria; phylum Chlamydiota; class Chlamydiia; order Chlamydiales; family Rhabdochlamydiaceae; genus DATIJE01. Next base: position 11,183 of record DATIJE010000112.1, read on the forward strand.
CACTGCATTTTGGCCATACTGCTAAAAGTAAGGCATTGTATAAGAAAAAAAGGCTCAGGAAAATTTTGCTCAAAACGTGATAGCTCGCAATTTGATCGGCTGTCAAAGTTCTCGCCATGATGAGATAATCCACTAAAAGGCCGACATTGCTCAGTAGCGCAAACGCCCCAAAACCAATCCCCCTTTTGAGGATCATTTTTACTGGTTCCCAGGAGAGATAACGGAAAGGGTTTCGTTTAAGGAAAAGAAAGTAGAATGCCAAGCACGCAAAAAATGCTGGAAAAATGGTCATTGCTGCAATAACAACTACGAGCTTCTGTTCTCCATGATAAATAAATGGAAGCATCATCGCTATCGAAGAGGAAAGAATGGCTCCGGCTGCCTGTAAAACGTGAATCCAATATCCTTTTTGCAAAGCATATAGTGCTTTGTAGCCAATCGAACCGACGGCGGTGAAAATATAAATGCTCCCTACAAAAAAGATCAGTTCCGTTTGCTCAATCGTAAAATCTTTGAAAATCCAATTTTGAATGTGATGATTTAAAAAATACAAGAGACCAAAAAAGACTATAAAAAGTAGCAAGGTACTCTGCGTAACCGCTGAAAGAAAAGGCTCTATGTCTTCTTTTTTTGCTCTTGCTTCTGAGAGATAGTTTTGCAAAGCAGATCCTATTCCCAGATCGCACAATAAAAACCAACCTTCTAAAGACAGGACAATAGATAAGATCGCAAATTGCTCGATGCCCAAATATCGCAGCAGAATAGGAAGTGTAAAAATGCGGACAAGGATATTTGCCCCCCTTGAAATCCATGCGGTGGCTGTAACGAGAAAATGAGTAGGAATCTTCTTTAAATTCGGAATCTCAATTTTATGCATTACTTAATTCTTTAATGTCGTTAGGCAATGCCACTGCAGCCCCGATTTGGTCGTGGTCAAAAGGGCAGCGGATGTCCAGGCCTCCGGAGAAGCTACCCACAGAATATGCCTCCCAAGGATGCCTATAATGCTTAAAATAGAGTGGTGAAGTGCGGGCAAAAGTCCCTTGAAGTTCATCTGAAAGGATTTTTGAACTAATCCGCTTAAAAAAAGTATAATTAATTCTATCCAACAATGAAGCAACAATAACTCCTTTTATTTTTGCGATTTCTAGCTGCTCAAGAAAATGTAGTTTTTTCCCAATTACATCTTCTCTCATGCAAATCCATTCTGACGTACTCCTTTTGCTACCGTGATAATAAACCACATCACTGTGAATATACTCGTATCCTAAGGATTTTCCTTTTCGAGGATTTTTAAATAATTTCTCAACATTGCTAATAGTATTATAAACTTCTAAAACTTCCATCTGATCGAATTTCCCATCTTCCTTTTTTACTATCAATGGAGCGTCTTCTTCATTTGGGTCTTCCGGTTTATCTAAATAAAAAACATCCGAACTGATTTTAAAACTTTTAGGACGATACAACCAAACGTAATTCTGACCTATTTTTTTGTTATCATCACATGGATCCGGCTCGACACTCCTCTCAAGCGCTATTTTTTTTGGAATTGGGGGCACTATCCCTACATCTGCACCCAAATAATCTCGGTAGATTTTTGCATCAAAGACTTTGGGAGATCCAAACCATGCCCCTAATTTATAATTCCACTTCTCTGGTAAAAAGTTATTTGGATCAATATGATTAGGAAGATTTAATCGTTTTTGACATTGCTTTTTCCATTGTTCTGTGGCCTTAATGAACTTATTCCAAGACCTGCAAACCTTTTCTGAACAAACCAGATCTTTAGGCTCCATAAAACTCAAAACAAGATCGAACTCATTTTCTCTCATGGAGACCTTTTGGCTGCCGAAAACGCCCAAAGGCCCATATGAGGCAACAGAGTTTGCTGACATCGCGAATCTCCTTATTATTAGTGAACTAATTTATAAATAATTTTTGATAAAAGCAATGCTTTTGCTGCATTTGAAAAATAGTTTGTATTTATCTTTTCTTTAGCTGCGAGTGGGTCATTTTTTAAATCAAAAATATCAATGAGTTTTTCCATTATGTTTTTCTCATTGAAAAAGATTCCATCCTCTTCAGCAGCCTCACGCATTTCTGGAACATCAAAGCGATCAAAGAAGAGAGGATGCCGCCGATTGCCTGTAGAACATAGATCCGATATCCTTTTTGCAATGCATATAGAGCTTTGTATCCTATCGTGCCTATGGCAGTAAATATGTAAACGCATCCTCCAAGCAAAATCAAATTCTTTTGACTAATTGAGAAGTCTTTAAAGATTACATTTTGAATTTGATGATTAAAACCATACAGAAGGCAAAAAGAGCCGATCAAAAGGACCGAATGGCGCATAGGAGGCTATCGAGTTTAATGACATAACCAAATTCCTTATTCAACGATCAATAGTCTCATCTTTCATGGGAAGAGCCACCGCCGCACCGGTGCTGCCGATGCTGATGGTGCTGTTGCGGACGCGTAGCTCGGAGGGGCTATTAAGTCCACAACCACAATCCGAAGGATAAGTAATCCCTCGCGAATCAAGAGTGAGCGTTGAGGTGCGTGCACGAGTCAACGGCTTTTTCCCGTCTGGATAGTCTGTCTCTAAATGTTTTAAAAAATTATAAAGAATTCTGTGCAATAACTGAGGAATGACAACGCCTGCTTTCTTTGCAGTCTCTTGCTGCTCAGAAAAAGATTGATATTGACCTCTTCCAATTACATCTTTTCTCATGCAAATCCACCCTGGCTGAATTCTTTTGTTGCCATGCTGGTTAGAAATTTCTTCACCAACGCAAAAATAAGCCGAGGGATTGCCTTTTTTGGGATTTTTAAATAACTCGACAATATTGTGAATGGTATTGGGTACTTTTAGAACTCTCTTTTCTTCAGATTGTGTTCCAGATTCGACCTCTTTTTGTATTAGCCTTGGAGCTTCTTCATCATTTGGGTCATCCAGTTTATCTAAATAATAAGGAGAATTCCCATCAACAGTGATTTCTAAATATTTAGAAACGTACATCCAATCGTATTGCTCTCCTATCAGTTTAGTTGGATCGCAAGGGTCCGGCTCGTTCCATTTCCAAGGCGCGATTTCCTTGGGAATCCGGGGTACGGGACCAACTTCTGCTCCCAAATAGTATTGATATGTTTCTTCGCCAAAAATTTTAGGAAGGACTAACTGAAGGATTTCTTTATAGGAAGAACAATCTGGAACATAGTCCATTGGATCGGTATTAATAGGAATGTTCAATAGAAATTGGCATTGCTTTTTCCATTGATCTGTTTCTTTGATGAAGTGTTTCCAAGTTGCACAGACTCTTTCTGCAAGTGCCAGTTCTTCAGGCTTTAAAAAACTCAAAACATGACTGAATTCATCATTGCGTAATGGCCTTACAACCGGGCTTGCAAAAGGGCCGAAAGGCCCATAGGAAACTATACTGTTTGTTGGCATAACTAATTCCTTGTTTTTAGAAGCAATTATATATTAATAAACAATTTTATTAAATAATCATAATTAATTTAATATGTTTAATTAAAAGTTGTTATATAAATTATTTTAATAATTAGATCTATTAGAACTTAGATATGATTTCAGAAAGAATTGAAGCTTTTGCCGTATTTGAAAGATAGTTTGTATCTATCTTTTGTTTGCGCACGAGCTGGTCTTCTTTTGAAATGAATATAGGAACCATTTTTTCCTTCATATTTTTCTCGTTAAAAAAGGAGCCGTCTTCTTCTGCAGCTTCTCTCATTTCGGGAATATCAAAACAAGCGATAGGAGTTCTGCATATTCTCGCTTCTGCAATGGGTATGCCATACCCTTCGTAACAAGAAAAACTGAGAAAATGTTTTGCACCTGATAAATAAATGGACAGTTCATCGTCGGAGACATGCCCTAACAATTTGACCTGTTTAGGATGCGCAAGTTGCGCATTTTCGAGAGTTTTTATGATTTTTTGATTCTTCCATCCACCTGAGCCGACAATGACTAAGGGCACTACATTTTTTTGTTCACTTAAAATATCTAGATAGAATTCGATTAACTTTATAAAATTTTTTCGCGGCTCCAATGTTCCAATACTGATCACATAATTACCATATTCAAGTCCGTGTGAAACCAATAAAGATTCTGAGTCCTTTTTCTCTTTGAATTTGATCTCAGGTTTTAAGGGTGGTTGAATGATGGAATGGAATTTCAACCCATAATACTGGAACAATCTGTTTGCGGTCCCTTGTGATACGGAAATGATTTGATCAGACTTCTTGAAGATCCATCTGGAAAATGTTCTTAAAAATAGACATTTTTTAGTAGGGACAGTCTTTGGATAAAGAAGATAGGTAAAGTCATGCAGAGTGAGGATCGATTTCATTGCCTTTCTTTTTAATAGAGGAACTGCCTGTGCAGGGCCCCAAAAGACATCTAATTTTTCTTGCCAGCAACAATAAGCAACAGTTGTTTGCAGCCAAATGGAAAGCCAGAAGGAAAAAAGAGTTTTCTTTCTGATAATGACGTTGTCGCATTGTTTAAAAAAATGGAGGTGCCTTTCATCGGAAGCTGTGTATAGATAAAATACGCAGTCCTTCCGCAGCACTACGAGTTCTTTTAACAGATGAAACAAATAACAGCCGATTCCGCTATAGGGATCAACAAGAGCCGTCGCGTCTACTCCGACCCTCATAGATTTTCTTCCATCAACTGCAAGGCTTGATAATGCCTCAACAGATCGCGAAAATGGGCAGCGTCTTCGAAACGGAGTTCTTTGGCTGCCCGTTTCATCTCAACTTCATATTCTCTGATTTTTTCTTCAACATCATCTTTGGTTAAATGAGAAGGGCCGCCTTCTTCTGCAGCGCGAGGTGTTGGAAGAGCTTCTCCAAAAGTCTCTGTCAATTCCTGGATGACGTTTCTTTTTACAGTTTTTGGAATGATGCCGTGCTTTTCATTGTACTCCTGTTGGGTCTTGCGCCTTTCAGCCGTAATCTCTAATGTGCTTTGAATGGACTTTGTTATTTTATCCGCATACATGATCACTCTTCCTTCGGCGTTGCGCGAGGCCCGGCCGCAGGTTTGGATCAAGGATGTCTGGCTCCGTAAAAATCCCTCTTTATCGGCATCGAGGATTGCAACTAATGATACTTCAGGAATATCCAGTCCTTCTCTCAACAGATTGATCCCGACCAACACATCAAAAATTCCTTTGCGCAGCTCATTGATGATCTGCACACGTTCCAATGTATCTATTTCAGAATGGAGGTATTTGGCCTTGACTCCGATATCAGTGAGATATTTTGTCAGATCTTCCGCGAGACGCTTAGTCAGGGTAGTGACCAAAATCCTTCCCCCTTTTTCTGCGTGGATGCGGATTTCATTCAAACAGTCATCCACTTGCTCGGTAGCTGGTTTTATCGTGATTACAGGATCGAGAAGACCGGTAGGACGGATGATTTGCTGGACGATGTCTCCCCCTGATTCTTGAATTTCCCAAGGTCCGGGTGTTGCGGAAACATAGATGACCTGATGAATATTTTTGTAAAACTCTTCAAATTTCAACGGCCGGTTGTCGAATGCTGATGGGAGTCTGAAGCCGAACTCGACCAATGCCTGCTTGCGGGAACGGTCGCCATTGTACATCGCATGGACTTGCGGGAGAGTTTGATGGGACTCATCGATGAAGATCAAAAAATCTTTAGGGAAATAATCTAAAAGACAAGGAGGAGGATCTCCAGCTTTACGCTGACTAAAATGTCGAGAATAGTTTTCTATCCCTTTGCAAAAGCCGATTTCTTTGATCATTTCCAGGTCGTATTTTGTCCTCTGCTGGATTCGTTGCATTTCAACAAGCCGGTTTTCCTTTTCAAACTGTGCTGTTCTTTCTTTGAGTTCTTCTTTGATCGTTTCAATCGCGGTCCCTCTCACACTTTCCGGTGTTACGTAGTGAGATCCGGGAAAGATCGAGATTTTTTCAATTCTTTTGCGCACTTTCCCTGTGAGCGGATCGATTTCGCTGATCCTCTCTATCTCATCTCCAAAAAATTCGATCCTGTACGCAAGGTCTTCTTCATAGGCAGGCATGATTTCCAAAATGTCTCCCCTTGCCCGAAAAGTAGCCCGTGTCAAGTCGAAGTCACCCCGTTCATAATGCATTTCAACCAGATGTAGAAGAATATCGTCTCGGCGGCATTTCTGACCTACTTCCATGATCAACTGCATTTGACTGTAGTATTCGGGCAGTCCCAATCCGTAAATGCAGGAGACGGAAGAAACAATGATCACATCGTCCCTTTCGATCAAAGATCTTGTCGCGGAAAGCCGCATCCGCTCGATCTGGTCGTTGATCGCGAGATCTTTTTCGATGTAAGTATCCGTCCTGGCAATATAGGCCTCGGGCTGATAGTAATCGTAATAAGAGACAAAATATTCCACAGCATTGTCAGGAAAAAAAGATTTGAATTCTTGATATAGCTGTGCGGCCAACGTTTTATTATGGGCCAGAACAAGGGAGGGTCGCTGAACTTTTGCGATCACATTCGCCATCGTAAATGTTTTACCCGATCCAGTGATCCCCAAAAGGACTTGTGATTTTTTGCCATGGTACAGTCCACTGACCAGGCTTTCTATCGCTTGGGGTTGATCTCCGCGAGGCTCAAAATTGGTTTTAAGGTAAAACATTGTCGAGGATCTTTTTTAAAGAATGATAGTCCACATTTCTGCCTGAAAGAACGACCGCTGTCGGTCCTTTTAGCGTTTTCACTTTACGGGTCAAAAGAGCTGAAATGACAACAGCCGCGCTCGGTTCGATGAGATATTGATGGTTTATAAGGAACCAGCGTACAGCTTCGTAAATTTCTTTTTCACTCGACAGCGCGACACCGTCTATTCTGGATTTCAACATTTCGAAACAACGCTCTCCGATTCCACCTTCAATGCCTGCTGCCAGCGTCCGAATCCCCGGAAGCTTGGTCACAGCCTTACCCTTTTCGAGTGAAAGTTTCAATGCCGGAGAATCTTCGTGCTGACAACCAATGACCCAACTCGATTGCAGTGTTTCTTTCACGTAATAAGAAAATCCAGCGGCCATCCCTCCTCCACCGACAGGCAAAATAAACGTTTTGGCTTCGGGGTGCTCCGTCAATATTTCTTTCGCGAGCGTGCCTCCATTTGCCGCGATGACCTCTTCATCATCATATGCAGAAATGTAGGTCGTTCCATTTTTTTCGGCAATCTCCTGGGCCCAATCCTCCGTTTCATTGAATCCGATGTATTTCGAACGAATGACATCGGCGCCTAAAGCGACCATTCCCTGATATTTTGCAGCATCTACTTCCTGAGGTACGTAAATTGTTGCCTTGATCCCAAACTCCTTTGCTGCATACGCAACCGCTTTGCCATGATTACCTGCAGAACAGGTCGTAATCCCCTTGTTCTTTTCCTTTTCTTTCAATTGAGAAAGACGAAAATAAGCCCCCCGAATTTTAAAAGATCCAGTCAGCTGTAACGCTTCCAGCTTTAAAAAAACCGGTGTATCGAGATGTTTGGAAAGAGAATCGGAGTACTCCATGGGAGTTTTTCGGATGATGCCTTGAAGCACCTTTTCAGCTTGCTCGATTAAACTTAACATGCAGGGCTCCAATCTCAGCAAGAATATCCACTACGATAATTCCGATACATAACAGACCGATGAAAATCAGCACAGCCTTTCCCCATGGATGCTTGTAGAAAGATTTGTTTAATTTCCATGCCATCGCAACTGGAAGCAATCCCAACAATACAGCTACAAAGGCGCCCGCGTATTGAAGTGCAATGTAAAATCCCCTTTGATACGTGTACACAAAAATCAAAGGTGGAACAAACACCAATAAGCAGGAGATCAAACGCCCTTTCCAGTTTTTTTTCAATTTGAACCCATCCCTTAAGAAATCGGACAAACCCAAAGAGACACCCAAAAAGGAAGTGACGATCGCGAAAAATGAAAAAAACCGAGCTCCTATTTTTATCAAAGGCTGATTGAGCAATGATGAAAGAGGCTTGGTGGAAGGATCCCCGTTCTTCCAAGCTTCTGTCAATAGATCTAAAGGCACGGTTCCAATCACAAGGAATTGCCATAAAATATAAACGAGCAATGGGATGGCGCTGCCGATCACGATTGTCCAACGCAATTGCTTTGCGTCATGCTTTAGATAAATGGAGAGACTTGGAATGATGATGTGATATCCAAAAGATGTAATGACAACAGGAATCGCAATCAATAATGCATTCCAGTCCGTATGCTGCAATAAAGATACCTCTAAATGCGCAGGAACGGATCCAGCAAGTAGAAAGTAGGAGACGATGAGTCCTAACATCAATAGCCGGTTGATATAGTCCACACCAATAGTACCCAAATACACAAACCCTCCAAATAAAACGGGCAAGCATAAAGGCGCAAGCCAGGAGGGGAGAGAATGTCCGCTCAGATGTTGCAGTGCATCATTAAATAGAGGCGCGCTTCCTGAGATGTATGCGGCATTCAAGGAATAAAGCAGCAGAAGATAAAAAATCCAACTGATCCCTTTGCCAAAGGATCCGAGCGTTTTTTGCGCCATCGAAACAAGGTTTGTCCCTTCCTTTACAGCTAAATTTACATCTAGAAAAAAAAAGGCTGTCGCCAGCATGAGCAGCCAGCAAAGAGAAAAAAGCAATATTGAAGGATAAAAACCCGCGAAAGCGGTCATCACAGGCAAAGCCAACATTCCGGCACCGATTGTGGTCCCGGCAACAAGTAGGATCCCTCCTAAAAGGCGAGTTGCATTAGACATATAAAAATATATTTATGTTTTTGGTAAATAAGGAGCATTGAACATGGATGATAGTTGAAAAAAGAGAACGAAAACAGAGAATAAGAAAATTAAAATCAGCAACGTGCGCCCGCCGTACACCTGATATCGGGAAACTAACTGTTTACGATACCGTCCAATCCACACCATTGTAGCAGGAAGGATGCCGAATAAGATCACAGCGCAAATCCCTCCAGCAAAGTTCAACGCACTGAAAAAGAGCTTGGGGTAGATCAAAGCAAAGATCAGCGGCGGGGCCAGAGCGAGAATACATAGCAAGGGACTTTCTTTTTTTTTGTAACTGATTTTAAATCCATCGGCCAAAAAATGGACAAGGCTCAATGATTGGGCTAGAAAAGAAGTGAGAATTGCAAAAAATGCCAATATCTGGGCGAAATCGCTGACCCAGGACGATCCCAAAAAACCAGCTACAGCTTGCGATGCTTCTTTATCATTCGCCAAGCTCTCAATGATTCCGGACGGTCCTTGCAAAGGGACGATTCCCAACACGATGAACTGCCAGACCAAATAAATCCCAAGGGCCAATAAACTTCCGCCCAGGATTGTCTTCCTCACCCGTTTCAAATCTCCTTTCATATATGCTGTGAGGCTAGGGATCATATTGTGAAAGCCAAAAGAAATCACAAGGATGGGAAGTGCAAAAATAGCCTTGGGCGGGTCGCTTCTTAAAAGAAGCTCCGATTTTATGCTCTGCATGCCAAGGGCAATCAGCCCGATAAAGGCCGCAATCTTCAAAGCCATAAAAGAGCGGTTCCACAAATCAACGGATCGGGTACCGAGAAGGACCACGTATCCGAAAAGAAGAACGAAAAAAAGACTGCCGGCCCAAAAAGGGATATTCCAAGCAAATAAATAATGAAAACAAGTAGAGAAAAGGCTTCCGCTTCCCGATATGTATGCAACTTGCAGGGAATAAAACAAAAAGAGATAAAGGATCCAGCTAAGCACTCTTCCAAAATAACCCAATGAATGGCCAGCCATAGAAACAATGTTGACCTGATTGGCAAACCACCCATTGACCTCGACTAATAAAAGCGCGGTGATGGTCATAAAGGCCCAAGCAAGGAAGAACATTCCAATGGAAGGAAAAAATCCTCCAAGACCTGTCAAGATTGGCAAGGCGAGCATTCCTGCCCCGATACAACTTCCTCCTATGAGAAGGATGCCGCCGATCACACTTCCTGGTTTTTCGCTCATGCCGGGCTTCTCAACTGATTTTTTTCAACGATCCGAATTTCTTGCCCTAAACGGCCCAATTCGTAACCCTCATAATCGACAAATTTAAAAAAGCGTTCAAATGCAGGTAATACTTTGCATACCTGTTTGGCCAATTCCTGGACGATGTAACGATAGGTGGGATGTCCTGCTGGAGAAGATCTCAATTCGCACAGCCATTGAAGAGCTCTTAAGTTCACGTGAAAATACCAGTGAACATTGTAACCCATCGGCACGACATATTGCGCTTCTTCGGGAAGCTCGCTTGCGATCGTATCGTAGATCTTCTTGGCCTCATCCATTGCAGCGCAATACTCTTTTTCCATTTCAGTCTCTCTAATTTCACTCGGGATAAAATACCCAAAATCGCAAGACAGGATCTGTCTTTCTTGCGTGAGCATCCTGTGCCGGTGCAGATCGCGGTAAATTCCGAAATCAGCAACGATCTCAAAAGTAAAAAAGGCGTGTTCTAAAGCACGAGGAGACTTATGACGGCGATTTTCCCGATACGTACAGGCCGAATCCAAAACCCGTCCCAAATCTTCATCGGAAAGGCCTTTGCAATATTCTTGCGCCTCTAATAATCCGGCATTGGATTGAGCGAAGAGAAGAGCCGCGGCAACTTTTGATGGACTTTCAGGATCGTAACTTAAAAGGCGTACGCCCGGATTTTTCATCTTTTCCAATGAAGCTGCGTGCTGTTGGGCCGAAGCTTTCAGCTCACCTTGCATCTGCTCCATGAATGTGCTAAAGGATTTTTGATGTTTATGCGTTGGATCAGATCTTCGAATGAAAGAAGGGACAACCTTTGTCAATTCCTGGAATGCTTTTTTACCGATATCTTGCATTTCAGCCAAGTTATGGGCATTGAGCTTCTGAAGCAAAGTCTCAAAAAATCTGCCGTTCCCAAAAATTCCCATGTTGGTCAGAGCGCTTGAAGGTAAAAGACCTCTCAGGCAATCTAGCACCTTTGCTCTGAGAGCAGCCGTGTAAGCTACTTTAGAGACGTCGTGCTCTCTTGGAAATTTTTTTTCCATCAGATCTGTCAATGGGGGAATGAGCTTAGAGTAAGTTTCAAATAATTGATTACAAGCGTTGATGTAAATATCCCTGAATGCAGAGGTCATTAAAATGGGTTCCCGATAAAACAGGTATTCCCCTTTAATTTTCTGATCGAAATAAACATACCGTGTCGATTTTTCAAGAGGAGAGCCACCGATCCGGCAATCTTCGATCATTTTCGCAGCCAGCATGGACACATTTTCAACTGCAAGATGGGCCCCGCCCAGTTCACCGATAGAATCATCGCCATAACCATCGAGAATGCGATCGTAAAAATTCTGTGCTTTTTTAATCGCCATGATCTGATCTTCTATTTCATGGTCCTCATTTTCCAGGGGAACATGGTGGCCTGTAATAGAGGCAAATGCCGTTTCTTCATTTAAAATAAATTCTTTTAGTAATAGAGACCTCAATCCCAGGCTCGAACGGGAATACCTGGAAAACAAAGCACCCTTGATCACCTCAGGAAGATTGCGCAATACAAAGACATTTGTGGAAGTGTTCGTCACATATCGATTGAGGATTTTAATTTGATTTTCTGTGAATTCCTCGTAGCCTTCAATCATTCATAGACCTCATTCATTATGTTGGCAAAAAAACCCTATGAAAGACAAGGGTGGCATATTCCCGATGCAGGATCAAGAGAAAAAAGATATTTTCCCATTTTTTTAATTCTTAGGCCTTGTTAAATTATCCTATTATGCTCATCAAACGTCCAAGACGGAATCGAAAAACCGTTGCGATCAGATCTCTAGTAAGAGAAACTGTCCTTCTGCCATCCGATCTAGCCGTGCCGTTTTTTGTTCTCGAAGGAACTAGAGAAAAACAAGCCATTTCGAGCATGCCGGGCATTCACAGAATGTCGGCAGATCTCATCCTTGCCGAAGCCGAAATCCTGCATTCCCAAGGAATTCCGGCTATCGCATTGTTTCCCGTCATCGATCCTCTGGAAAAAGATCCTTTCGGACAAGCCGCTTTAGATCCTGAAGGAGTGCTTCCAAAAACCATAAAGATGATCAAGCAAGAACTCCCTTCTCTATGCGTCATTACCGATGTCGCCCTCGATCCCTATACTTCCCATGGACATGATGGGATTATCGATGAATCGGGAGATGTATTGAATGACGCTACTGTCGAGATCCTCGCGCATTTGTCCCTGTTACATGCCGAAAGCGGGGTCGATTTTGTCGCTCCGAGTGATATGATGGATGGAAGGGTCCTCGCCATTCGACAGATGCTAGATCGCAATCAATTCGAGAATGTTGGAATCATTGCGTACACTGCAAAATATGCTTCCTCTCTTTATTTTCCTTTTCGAGATGCCCTTCAATCCGGCTTGAAATTCGGCGATAAGAAAACCTATCAGATGAATCCATCGAACAGTCGTGAGGCCATACTCGAAGCGCATTTGGACGCGGAAGAAGGAGCGGATATTCTGATGGTCAAACCCGCTTTATTTTACTTGGACATCATTTCCAAGATGCGAGCCGAGTTCCATCTGCCCATCAGCGCTTTTCATGTAAGCGGAGAATATGCCATGGTCATGGCAGCCCATGAAAGAGGATTCTTAGACGCCGGCGCCGCTTTTTACGAAGCTCTTCTGAGCATCAAGCGCGCAGGTGCAGATTTCATCTTCACCTACGCCGCTCCATTTGTCTTAGAAATGCTGTAACTTAATTTCCTTCTGTATCTATCACTGAAAAGACCGGGTAGGGGATCTTTTCTCTTCCTTTTAAGATAGAGATCTCTATAAAGCATGCGACTTCATGAACTTGCGCACCTAGTTGCTCGATCAGCTTTCCGGCAGCATTGATTGTTCCGCCTGTGGCAACAACATCGTCTATAATGATCACCTTTTGATCGGGAGAAAGAATCCCTTTTTCTATTTCAAAACAATCCTTTCCATATTCGAGGTCGTATTTCACAGAGATCACCTCACCGGGTAATTTCCCCGCTTTTCGGACGACTACAAAAGGAATATTGAGTTCATAAGCCAAGGCCGATCCCCATATAAACCCTCTGGAATCCAATCCAACGATAGCATCGATCCCGGAATCGCGATAACGATCCGCAAAGATATGGATCACTCTCTTGAACGCAACAGGGTCCTTTAACAAAGGGCTATACCATTTGAATGTGAATCCCTGACTTGGAAAATCGGAAATCGTCTTCACGTAGTCCAAAACCCACTCCGCTTTCGCACATCGCTCATCCGCATGAACAAAAGTAAAAGATTGTATTGCTAAAATAAGTCCTATAAGAAATTTCATGTGATCACCTCAAATGTATGTATAATTTTTTTCTTTCAGCAAAGGTTTCGACCAGATTTCCGCATCAAATAGCCCAGATGAATTTGGACCTGCAATAGAAACAATGGGCCGCTGGTTTAAAAAAACGGAAGCTGCATGTAAGATTTTCGAAAAGGCAACAGACTCAGAAATAGGAACAATGCTCAAGTTTTCTCTTATGTGTACAGAATAGGTATGACAGTCATATGGAAGCGGAATATAAAACAATTGAGCGATACCTGCATCAAAATTAGAAATTATTTTCTTCCAGACAACTTTTATCGCAAAATCACCATTTTTTTCCGATGACATATTTGCTCTTTCTTTAAGAATGGGATCAAATTCCAATGCAACTGCTCTTAACGTTCTAGGCTGGGGCTTTAAAACAATAGATCCATTTTCATCTACCTTTCCTTCAAAAGTCATAGCGTGCTGTTCATCAAAATCATCTGAAGATTTCTCTTTTGCAAGTTGTTTTTTAAGTTCATTACGAGTTTCGTAATCATATCCGATAAAAGCAGGGATTGATTTGTTAAAAATGGAAACCATCACCCCAATCTCGTTTAGATTTTTTTGACTGATGGCATTCCACTTTTTTGAAACCAGGCAACAAATGGCCTGCGTTTTTACACCTAAATAATCGATGAAAATACCAAGAATAACTTCTCTTGGGAATGACTCCATACCTTCAGGCGGCAAAAACTCCTGCTGATACGCAAGAGTTAAACTCGATACTTCTGTTCTTCCTGTCATGTGACTACTTCAAATATATGTATAATTGTTTCCTTCCAGTAAAGGTTCCGACCAGATTTGTGCCTGATAAATTTTAAAATGACTATCAGAATCTGGATCTGCAACGGAGACGATGGGATACTCGTTTAAAAATTTACAAGTTGCATTGAGCGTTTTAGCAAGTGAAGAAGATCCTGAAATATGAGAAATTTTTAAATTCATTCTTCGATAGACAGAATGAGTATGGTCATCATATGTAAGAGGATATTCCTTGAAATGACGACCCTGAGAATAATTTCCATCAAAAGTGGAAATCTCTCTACGCCAAATCACTTCTATCTTAAAATCTCCTTTTTTTTCTGATAATGGCTTGATTGCTTCTTCGTAAAACCAATTGTATTCCAATACTGCTGCTCTTAATTCTCTATCCCGAGGAGCGTACTTCACAACGAGATTACCATTTTCGTCGATATTGCCTTCAAAAGCAATGGAGTGTGTTTCCAAATTGCCGGTATAATCCCCTGTAGCTAGAAGACTTTGTATTTTTGGATCATTATCTACAATTTCTTTTCTAAGTAAATTGTGAGTGTAAAAATCATAGCCGATAAAAGTGGGAATCGATTTGTTAAAAATTGAAACTAAGGCTTCTATTTCGCTAATGGTTTTTTGGTTGATTTCCTTCCAACTTTTTGAAACCCTGCAACAGATCGCCTGTGTTTTTACATCTAAATAATCGTTGAAAATACCAAGAATAACATCTCTTGGTAATGACTCCATCCCTTCAGGCGGCAAAAACTCCTGCTTATTGGCAACTGTTAAACTCGATACTTCTATTCTTCCTGACAAAACTGAACCTCATTTAAATAAGAATGTGGCAAAAAATTCACCGCAGAGAGTAGCATTTTTTTCTTCTTAATGTCACTCTTTAAAGAACCATGAATATTACCGACCTCGCACATAGCGACTGCTATCCTACAAAGGTGAGATAGTGTGGCATAGTTTTTATCTATACTCTTAGAAAGCGAAAAGCCCCGAGGTAGTCCTCAGGGCGTTAGCGCCGGCCAGGTAGTCCCAACCCATTTAGTTCATTGTACGAAAAACTAATGCATTTTTTCAATATTCGAACTCGGAACAACAAGAATGAAATTGGGAAGGATATTGACTTTTCTAATTTTTTTAGTTATTTTTAAGTTATTCGTTATTAGGTTGAAGTGATCAGATGAATAAATTTGCTTTCCCTATAAACAAAAAAAAAATTAAAGCTTTTTGTAAGAAATATCATATTCTTTCATTAGCCTTATTTGGATCTATTTTAACATCGCGTTTCCAGCCTTCCAGCGATGTTGATGTTCTAGTAAAATTCGAGAAAAAACATATTCCTAACTTTTTCGAGCTTATTGATATGGAATGTGAATTAAGTTCCATCATAGGAAGAAAGGTCGATCTCAAAACTCCTAATGATCTAAGTCCCTATTTCAGAAAAGAAGTTTTATCCAAAGCACAGATCATCTATGGTTAACAAGGATCTAGTTCGTTTAAAACACATGCTTGATTCAACAGAAGCTATTTTATCCTTCATAAAAGGAAAAAGACGAGCGAGTTTGGATAATAATAGACTTTTAGCATCGGGTGTTATTCGGGAACTCGAAATCTTAGGTGAAGCAGCAGGTCAAATATCTGAAAAGACAAAAAATTTATTCCCTAAATTACCTTGGAAACAACTGATCGGGATGCGCAATCGATTGATTCATGCTTATTTTGACGTAGATCATGATATTATCTGGAAAACAGTGAAAGACTACTTGCCATCTTTTCTTAACGATTTAAAAAATGCTATTTCTGAACTCAACACATCAAAAATTAAATGATCTACATCATAACCCGTGAGTGCAAAAGGCGGGGTTGAACCGCTCTTCGTAGAGCGTATTGTACAATCTTTTGCCTGTCTCTGCTTGCGCGCCTACGTCTCTCAGCCAGGCCGACATCGCATAAGCGATGTAATTGCGGCTGCTTTGCTTAAGGAACATGTCCAAGGGGATTAAAAATGAGAATCCTTTATCGAAGTAGGTCTTTCGGTTCACTTTGTCGTGGCCGTTAGTGACCGTTGTCCATAATGAAAATCTGAGCCCGCTTGGAAAATACCGGCCTATTTCTGTGCGGATGCCTTTGTCCTTAGCAAGGAATTGACCGGCGGTTATTCGAATATCCAGGTCAAGGGGCTTGAAGTCATAGTAAAAATCTAAAAAATATTGAACCCCAAAGAAATGAACATGCTTGAGCTTTCCCTTTTTCATTTGTCGGATCTTGTGTGTGAAAGCAACTCCTTTGTAACGCCGTTTTAAAACTGAGGCCGCTTCCGCCCCGATCGCCCAGTTGGCGTTGGCTGGATAATAGAGAATTTCAGCAGCGCCTCCCCCATAGGCCGGCTCAAAATAACCTCCCGCCATTCGAAAAAAACAGCCTTTCCCAAGGTTCCAATCCTTTTGGATGTAAGCCTGCTCCATCGATAGCGTGTTGGTCCTATAATATTTCAGAGTGTCCGTTCTGACATTCGGAAGCTGCGAGGGATTCAACCTGTCGGTTGTGCTCAATCCTGTCGTATTCGATTTGATCTGATAGGCAAACTGGAATTTGTAATACACTTCATCGAATAAATAACCTTCAGGTGTTGCGGCGAGACCAATATTGAATTTAAACTTTCCTTTTGCGCTTCCAAAAAAAGTCAACAGCCTAGGTCGGATCGTAAAGACCCAAATTTTTTTATTTCTTTGAAAAAGCAAAACAGAATCGAAACGGGGTGGCGGCCGCACGGCTTCCTGTCTTGGAGCCAGAGTCTCGAGTTCAAATTGTCCGATCAAGCCGAGGTGGTACTTCTGAAGGTCCTCTGTGCGATAATGGTAGGACTGGGAAGGCAATGCGTCGGCCTCGATCACGACCGTCACATCCAGAATGTCGGAAGGGGTCAATGCTCCAAGTAAATGTTGCAACCGGTCGCGAACTGTGTTCTCTTCCCGATACCGGTTGTTCACCACCTTGAGCCAGAGATGTTTTTTTTCTTTTTCATCGATGACGAGATAAGCAGTGTATAGATCAAGGCCCTGATCCCCGAAAGCATAAGCGAGCTGATGCACGAATTCTTTTTCAGGCCTGGTCACCCCGAGAGGTTCGGTATCTACCGGGGAAAGATAGGTAATCGGATCGTCGATTTTCGGAAAAAAGCCTTTGGAAGTGCCGATTGGGCAACGGATAGAAACAGACCCAGCTACTTTTTCTCCTCTGACGCTGCTGACCGAAATCTGAAGGGCATCATAAAGCGAATAAGAAAGTCCTGCATTGATCCGTGTCCTGACCGTTCTTCCTTTTGGATGTTCGTGTGCATGTTTTTTGTAATTGGTAGCATCATATTCTGCGATTAGGCCTAGGTTCTGCAAATAAGTGAAAGGCGTTCGCCGAAAAGGAGACCAGATGGCGCCGCCAAAAAGACCTTTTATCCGTCCTCTTGCCCATCCCAATGAAGCTTCCAAGTTCCAGTTCATCCACTGTTGGGTCGCCACAATGTATTGAGAATTGAACCGCTTGGTCCCAATAAAGTCTTCTGCTCCTACAGCGATGCTTGGAAGGCAGGAAAATCCGTCTTCAGGAAGGAGAAGGGCGATCTTCGCATTGCCTATCCGCTCAGCGTCGTCCCCAAATCCCTCGTGTCCAAAATTTCCTTCCAAGATCCCATTAAATATTCTGTAATTAGCGCAGAGTTCTACATGATCAAAGACCTGGAAATTGACACCATATGTTTGATAGGGAGGAACCAGGGCAACGCCGATTGCAATTTCTCCTGCTTTTTTCATTCTGGCAGAAGGCATGTTGAAATACCCTCCAACGAAAGAATAATTATAGAAAAAAGGGAGGGATTCATTTATTTTTTTATCGATCTTGGACACAAGACAAAGATCTCTAAATAAGGAAGATGTCCCTTCATCAAAGCGAAAGGAATCTTCCGTTTCAATTTCTGCGGGATTGATGAAGGCCAATGGCATTAAAAAACAAATGCACACCCTAAAAAAGATTTTCATCTAAATATTTGAGGAGACAGCCACGGGTGAGGATACCGAATTAAAGGTAGGAAGAGTACTTTTTAGGATTGTTTTTTTTCAACAGGTAAGAACCCTGTTAAAATATAAATAAAAAAATTTACTTTTAATGCACGCGCAAACCGTTCTATTTGTCAGAAAAACGATCTGAATAATTGATGATAATTAAGGATCTACATATACTCCCCTTATAATTTACTTGTGTTTGTGGTTCTTTCTTAAAAATCTTCGCTTCAAATCGGGATAGGTTCATGTCAATATGCCATTTTCAAAAAAATCAAGGAATTCAAATGGGTTATCTTAAAGAGTTTCAAACTCAAATCGCCAATCATGATTATCCAGCCTGTCTTCGCCTATGGGAGGAGTATTGCTCTGCTGATGAAGTGGATGGGCAAGAGTTAAAAGAAATTTTGCTCGCGCTTAAACATTCCGACTTGGCAGAATCTTTTGGCAGGCATGTGGATCGAATCCTGCCTCTCTGGCATAAAATGGAAGAGTCGCCGATCAGGCATGATATCTTAAAACTCATTATCGACCTTGAGACTTCGAATAGCGAATCGCTGCGTGAACTTGCCTATGATTATATCAAAAGCAGATATGGCGATCAAAAGCACTTCAATGAAAAAATCCGTTTGATCGGGCTTCGCGGTAAAGATCAATTTCAAGGAGCTATCAGCAATTATGAGCTGCTTTCTCATATGGAAAAGGGAAATTATGCGTTCCACTCCGGCGGATGGGGTGTCGGGGAAATCATCGATGTTTCCCTAGTCCGCGAACAGTTAAGTCTTGAATTCGACTACGTCGCTGGTAGAAAAGATCTCTCTTTTCAAACTGCTTTTAAAAATCTCATTCCTCTCCCAAAAGACCATTTTTTGGCCATGCGTTTTGGCAATCCGGACCTTTTGGAAAAGCAAGCCAAAGAACACCCTGTCGAAGTGATCCGCATACTCCTGAGAGATCTAGGCCCTAAAACCGCTGCTGAAATCAAAGATGAGCTTTGTGAACTGGTCATTCCAACTAACGAATGGATCCGATGGTGGCAGACTGCGCGTACAAAAATTAAAAAAGACACCATGATCGAAACTCCTGAGGAACTCAGGGACCCATTCCGATTAAGGCACAGCGAAGTCACACACGAAGAAAGGCTGTCCAAAGCTCTGGAAAATAAACCCGACGCGAATACTTTGATACACATGGTTTATTCTTTCATGAAAGATTTTTCTGAAACTTTGAAAAATGCGGATTTCAAGACCGCTTTGACAACGAAGATAACGGAATTCTTATCTTTTCAAGAAATCACAGATTCACAGGAACTCCAGCTCCATTTTTTTCTGGAAGATCTCAGCGATGAAAAGAATTACCCAACAGTCAATGAATTAATAAAAAGTTTTTCCTCTTTGGAAGACATCATCCAAGGGATTGAAATTCAATCTTTCAAAAAAAGAGCCTTGATCGCTGTAAGAAAAACACGCTCGGATTGGTCTCAAGTTTTTTTAAATCTTATTTTCACAGTCGATCAAAATCCTTTAAGAGATTATCTTTTGAACGAACTCCTCTCTTCTGATGCAGTCGATGAAGTGAAGAAGAAATTAGAAGACCTCTATATTTATCCATCCAGAAATCCCGACGCTTTTCTATGGTATTTCCAGAAACTTGTGTCTCAGCCGAATGTACCTTTTGCTGATAAGGAAGGAAAAAATCGTTTTTTTGAAGCCTTTCTCATTTTACTCAGCTTTCTGGAGCAAGCCACAAGCCACAGAGACATGATCAAAAAAATGCATTCTATTCTATCTTCTGGAAGATATGCAGTCGTGCGCCAAATCATGCAAGGCGCAAGTTTGAAAGAGGTACAGGAATTTTTACTGCTGGCGACTAAATGCCATTCCTTAAGCGATCACGACATCAAGATTTTGCACTCTCTTGCAGAAGTTGTGCACCCCAGTTTACAAAAGACAAGAAAAAAACAGGAACCTCCATCTCAGGATTCTCAAACAATCTGGACAACCCAAGAGGGATATCAAAAATTACAACAACGGATTCAACAGATTGCAACTGTGGAAACAATCGAGAACGCCAAAGAAATTGAAATCGCCAGATCTCATGGAGATTTGCGTGAAAATGCTGAGTTCAAATCCGCGCTCGAAAAGCGGGACCGTCTACAAACAGAATTAAAATTCCTTTCGGAACAGCTCAATCGCTCCCGGATCCTCACTAAAGATGACATCACTACGGAAGAAGTAGGGATCGGCTCTATCGTAGAATGCAAAAGCAATCAAGGAACGGTGATCACTTATACGTTGCTAGGACCATGGGATGCAGATCCGGACCAATACATTCTCTCCTTTCAATCCAAATTAGCTCAAGAAATGAAAGGATTGAAAAAAGGGGATAAGTTTAAATTCCAAGGCGATGAGCTCACTATCACTTCCATTAAAAGTTTTTTAAACCCTTAACGTGACGCGACGAATTCCATTCTACCATAGAGAAAAAAGAAAAAATTGTAGTTTTTTCTCTGTGGTATCTTATATCTGTGGTAAAAAATTTAACTAAGATCATTATGAAACAAACTGCCAATATATGGAAATTGTCATAGCCAGTAAAAATGTGCACAAGATGCGCGAAATACGTGCGATCCTAAAAAATGTATCAAATCTGGATTTATTTTCACTTCTCGACTTCCCTCATTACCATCCAGCTCCTGAAGTCGGAACCACTTTTGAAGAAAACGCTGTCCAAAAAGCACAACATGCAGCGCATGCATTACAACGATGGGTCCTTGCCGATGATTCCGGTTTGGTCGTTCCAGCTCTTAGCGGCGCCCCGGGCGTATATTCTGCCCGATATGCTGGCGAAGGGGCTACTGATAAGGACAACCGCCATAAGCTTCTTCGGGAAATGAATCATCTGAGCGACCCTAATCGCCAAGCCTATTTTGAATGTTGTTTGGCACTGGCCTCGCCGGAAGGATTAAAAAAATGCGTGAAAGGCACATGCGAAGGAACGATTACAACAGAGGAAAGGGGAAACAGAGGTTTTGGCTACGATCCCATTTTTATCAAATATGAATACAGCAAGACATTTGCAGAATTGGAAGAAGACATAAAAAATCGGATCTCTCATCGTCGCAAAGCTTTAGATAAACTTCTTCTCACCTTAAATGTATAGCCAAAGTGCATTATTTTATTGACGGCTACAATTTGCTTTTTCGTCTTTTGGGCGATCCCCGCCCACTTCAAAAAAACAGACAAAAAATTATTGCCTCGATCAACGAACGGATCGCTGAGCTAAAGTTAAACGTCACACTAGTATTCGATGGATCTCGTCAAGGAGAGTCTGAAAATACGCGTGGTCATTTTGATGTCCTTGAGGTGATTTACACATCGAAAACCTCATCCGCAGATGATTACATTTTAAAAGAGATCGAGTTCTCCTCCAGGCCTAGTCAGGAAACGGTCATCACCTCCGACATGGAATTAGCACGACGCTGCAGGAGTCTGGGGGCTAAAACACAGACAATAGAGGGTTTCCTTGCATGGATTGCAAAAAAGGAAAAAAAAACAAGGTCTAGAAAAACTCAATCTGTTCAAAAAGCGTTTAAAGATTCCGATCGGAACATCTCCCGCCTTTTGGAGTTATTTGAAAAACGGCTTCTGGAGGATTTGCAAAATGAGGAAGATTCTTAAGATTCTACCACAGAGATAAGAATTTAAAAGAGCCTTCCCTTTTTGCCCTCTCCAAGTGAATCCAGATAAATGATCTCAGGTTCATTCGCAATGAGGGAAGAAATGACTGCAAAATGTTTCATGAAATGGTATGATGCAAAATGAGCTTCCAATGCTTCTTTAGATACAAACCTCTCAATAAAAATGAATAAAGAAGGATCGTTGACATCGCGATGCAAAGCATAGAGCATGCATCCAGGCTCCGAATGTGTAGCAGTTGATAAAGCCTTCAATTCATTTTCTAAAGCAATTTGGCAATCGTGTTTGGCTTTAAGCCTGGCGATCATGAATAATTCCATATTTACCCCTAATAACTTTTAAATGTTTCCTGTTTTTGAGAAGAAGGGCGGAAACTAATATCAATATCCTGAATGTAATTTCCAAACTCTTTTTTTAGCATTTCGATCAATTGTTCCAACTTTTCTTTGGGTCCTTGAGCGATGATCTTAACAGAACCATCTGAAAGGTTGCTTGCAGACCCGAATAAACCTAGTTGATCGGCAAGATCTTTTGTTGTAGCTCGAAATCCCACTCCTTGAACTCTTCCGGTAATGATTGCCACCATTTCAATGTCAGGCTTCAATTTCAACCTCATTGGGTTGCTCGCTAGTAAAATCCGTTCCCACCCAGTCGTAATCAAGGATCAATTGTCGGATCTCAGAGATACTTTTAGATCGGTTCAACGCTTCCCTAAGCTGCCTTGTTCCTTTTCCTTTTTTGAGATACCAGCATCCGATCCGCCGCATATCCATAGCACCCTTGCGGTCAGGATGGTAGACCGAGACATGCGCTAAATGCTCTAAGAGCGCATCGCGATAATTGAAAGAGGTCCTCAAAGATGGCGGAAGGCCTGAGAATTTTCGATAGATATCCTCGATGATCCAGGGTTGTCCCATAGTTCCTCTGGACACAAGGACAGCATCGCATTGGGTATATTCAAACATTCTTTCAGCGCTTTCAGCATCAAAGACATCTCCATTGCCGATTACGAGTATATGATCAGCAGCTTTTTTACAATCGCGAATAAAATCCCAATTTGCCGGACCTCGATATCCCTGCTCCCTTGTCCTTCCGTGGATACAGATTGCCTGAGCACCTGCTCTTTCAGCAATTCTGACAATATCGACGGCGTTTATATGGCTATCATCCCATCCGGCCCGGATCTTTACTGTCACGGGAATCTTTACCGATGCGACCATCTTTGTGATCACTTCTCCTATCAGATCGGGAGTTTTGAGCATTCCTGAGCCGCTTCCATCTTTCGTCACTTTATCGACCGGGCATCCGCAATTTAAATCGACCACATCAAATCCGAGATCTTCGATGATCTTGGCGCACTTGCCTGCAATCTGAGGCTTGCTTCCGCAAATTTGCCCACCTATAGGATGCATGTCTGCTTCGTAATCAAGAAGTCTAAAAGAATTGGGATCGTTTCGGATCAATGCGTCCATTTTGACCATTTCGCAATAGATCAAACCTGGACGGAAAGGGGACGTCATTCGACGAAAAGGCAAATCAGAACACCCCGCCAGAGGTGCACAAAAGATATTGGAAGGCAAAGAGACTGAGCCGAACTGAAAAGGCCTTTTTAAAAATTGCATCGAGCCTTCTCTCAACTGAATAATCTCAAAAGGAATTGCTCCAACATTTGGAGTACAAAAAAGCCTAAAAGAGGGCTAAGGTCCAACGCGCCTCCGATAGGTGGGATCAAGCGGCGGAAAATGCCCAGATAGGGGTCGGTATAGTGAATGACGAAACGCATGAAAGAATGCTGGGCGACTTTTGGGAACCAGGATCCGACCACCCTGACAAAGAGAAGAATCGTATAACATAAAAAAATAAGATGGATGGTGTAAGGGACCATATGGGTTTACCTGCGCACACTCTAAATTAAAACATTCTAATCTTCCAATTTTTTTTCGTCATGGATTAATTGCAAATGCTCTGTCTGTTTTTAATATTTCTTTTATTGTAAAACACTTGAATTAAACTAATTACTTGACCAACGGATTTAAATTAGATAAAATAAACCTAGAGGTGAATAATTATCAAAAGTTGCGTTTATGCAAACAATCAAACTAATAACAAGTTTATTTGTATTGTGTATTGTTGCTTTAATAATTTTCTTTATGATTTGGGAAGGGAGAGGTTTTGCCCCTAAAAAAGAGAGCAACATTACCAAACCAAAGAACACAGAAGTCAAAGAACCTGCACACTCACATGTATTTGCTGGTTCAGAAGAGAAAAAGTCCCCATCTGTAGCGCTTGGCAGGATGTCTATTTCTAACCTCCAAAAAGAAGCTCCTTTAATTTTATACGATAGCCAAGAAAGATTGAAGCAGCAAGAAAAGTCAATAAAGTATTTACTATCTAAGATCTATTTAAAATTCAGTGGTGAAGATAAAACATTCGATCATGACGATGGCGGCAACGACAATGCTCCTTTTCAGAAAAGTAAGCAGGCTCTAGAGAACGTGGATGCCGATGGGGCTTTTGGATATCGTTTTAAACTAGAGGACGAAGGATTTTGCGCCACTCCGATCATAGGTTACTTATTGAACATTCACTTTGAAAAACAAGGGTCAGAACAAGAATTCTATTCTCTAAATGAAGATCAAAAAATCTTTCCACAATTTCCTTTTTCTCGCATGTTACATTGGAAAGGGCCTTACATCGGATTCAATGCGGCAATGCATGTCTTTACTTTTCTTTCAATCGACGCATCCTATTCGTTCCATTTGGTCGATTTCCATCACCTCTTTTATGATGAAATGATGCCGGTCGGATCCTCTGGGAATGAAACAATAAGCATTTTGCGCCATTATTCGAACATTGGATTGGGACATACAGGACTTTTAGGTTTCAGCTTTGTTCTAGGAACCAAGTGGAAATTAGGGATCAATTGTAAATATAAACAATTTGGACCCATTGAGTCGGCAAGTCACCCTATCCAAGAGATTGGCCATGCCTCATGGCAATCGTTTCAAGCTACAGGAGAATTAGGGGTTAAGTTTTAGATTTCGATAAATCACCTAGCTGAGATAAAATTTCAATTATTTTGAAATTCATGGCTCAAGCATGCGCGTCTTTGGTTTTCATATTGAAGGACAAACCCTAAAAACAGCTACTATATCCGGAACCAAAAAGGGGATTGTCATCGAGAATCTGCAAACGCACTTGCTTGGAAATGCTGAAGGAGAAAATGTAAAACAGGTTTACATTCCTAATTCAAAATTTGCAACTGTTTCTGGGTTGGATTCCTGCGATGTTTTGTTTCGAGAAATAGAACTGAGCCTCAACAAGAAAAAAAAGATTATCGAAGCCCTTCCATTCCATATTGAATCTGTGATCCCATATTCTCCAGAAGAACTGATCTTGCTCCCCTTTTTGGATGGAAAAACGGGATCCTCCATTCCTCTATTAGCGGCAAAAAAATCTTCTCTGGAAGAGCATCTAGAAAAATACAGAAGTTTTGTCGCAGATCCGGACTTCGTCTCTTCAGTTCCTTCCGCTCTCGTCCGATTTGCTACCTTTTTTGCATCGGAGCAAAGCGACCTGTTCCTTTTTCATTTGGGACAAAGTCAAAGCACTTATTCTTTTATTTTTTGCAATGAATTGAAATTGTCCCAGTCTTATTCTCATGGATTGCAGGATTTTTTTAACGCTTTGTCCACAGATCTTCCTGGGAAATCTTCAGAAGAAATTCAGGAGCTTGCAAAAAAGATCGATCTTTTTTGCATCGATAAACAGCAATTTCCAACATTGTCTTTATTTGTAAATCAATTTCAAAAAGATCTGGACCGCATTGTTTCTTTTTTAAAGAAAAAAAATCCTTCCGATCACTGCCCGGAATTTTTATTCACAGGAAATCTATCTGCTTTTCTTAATTTGATCCCATTTTTGGAAAGGCATTTGGGCCCATCTTGTCATCTAGCAGATACATACAAGGAATATGATCTTTCACATCTGCAATCCTATGCGATTCCTATCGGGTTATGCCTCGATGCTTTTTTTCAAGATCAACAATCTGTGCAATTCCGACGCGGTCCTTTCACTCCAATCCGTCTTCGTAAAAAAAGGTTCAAACAAGCCGCAGCCTATCTCATGCTCTGCTGTGCATTGACTGCTCTAACATGGATTTCAACCCATGTGCTTTTAGACCACAAAGAAATCGCATTGCGTGAAGAACTACGAACCTATCTTGAAGCATATGGCGGCGGGATAAAGACTGAATTAGGAAAAGAGGGATTGGAACAAGACATTGCAGATTGGGAAAAATCTCTTTTGAAACAAAAGCGTCCTTTCCCTTATTGCCCTTCTACCCCTCAAGTCAGCGATGTTCTTGCGTGGCTTTCATCACATCCAAACTTAAATGTAAAAGGAAGTGGACCTGGAACTGAAAAAATAGAAATCAAACAAGTGCATTACAGCTTAGTTAAATATCCTAAAATAGGCGAGGCTATCGACCCTTATCAAGCTAAAGTGGACCTTGAATTTTCATCAGAATCGCCCCGTCTTGCGAGGGAGTTTCACGATGCCCTAATGGCGGGGGATTCCATGGTCAATCCACAAAGCGAAATCACTTGGAACGTGCATCAAAATACGTATCGCACATCGTTTTTCCTAAAACCACAAAAAGCTACGAACATCAAATGACGAGATTCTCTACCTTCTTTAAAAATTATTTTTCACATTCAATGGTCTGGCTTGCTTATCTGATCCTTGGCTTTATCCCTTTCCTTTGCATCATTTTATTTTTTTATACGCGGATAGAAACGCTGAATCATTGCCAGGAGCGCTTAGAACGAGCACACAAGAAAGCTATTGTTCAAAAAATACATAGAGAAAAAGAAAACGCCTTTTTAACAAAAATTCAAAATGCGGATCATTTTTACATCGATAAAAATCTTGAGACGTTCACTTTTTTAGAACCTGAAATTAAGAGACTTCAAGCTTGCGCTTATGAGCCCGAAAAAGATGAGGCAACTAAACGGAGGCTATCATTTTTGAAAGAGGATTCGAACCGTCTTTTTTTTACAGAGGAAAAAATCCGGCGCAATGAAACCATTCAAGAAATCGAAGAAAAACAACAACACTCTGTTGAAATGAACGAAGAAGACTTAAAAAAATTGTTAAGTCTTATCGAGGGCACTGCGATCGGTCCTTATCTTCCCAAGGACAACCGCCCTCAATTGATTATTAAAAATTTTGAATTATCTAAAAAACCTGTCTCTTCCGAGGAAGACGTCTTCGTAGTAAACATGCAATTGATCAAGAGAGAAACATTGCGAACATCAGAATAGGTCTTATAAATGTACAAGAGACTTTCCATTTTTTTATTTTTAGTCATTCTATCCAGTTGTTCCGTCAAATCCAAGTCGGATCCATCCATCCTTACAAGTATGCAAATGATGGACAGGAACGGATTTTCCGAAACAATCAGTTCAAAAGACAGATTAGCGGTTTATCAAAAAGTGGACTTTCTGGCTCCCCAGCCCTATCAAAAAGTATTGAGAGTTTTTGGAAGGGACCTAGAAGGCCGAAGCCAATCTAAAATTACCAGCTATCATTCCAACGGTCAAGTATGGCAATTCCTAGAAGTTGTAGATGGAAGAGCTCACGGTAAATATCTAGAATGGCATCAAAATGGGAAATTAAAAATTGATGCGAATGTGATCGAAGGAGTAGCGGACATTAGTGAAATGGCCCAGGCCAGCTGGATCTTTGATGGGAAGAGCTCTGCGTGGAACGAAGAAGGTTCTTTGATCGCAGAAATCTATTATGATAAAGGAGCTCTTCAAGATCCCTCTCTTTATTACCATCCCAATGGACAGCTGGAAAAAGTCATTCCGTATAACAAAAATAAAATTAACGGCATCGTAAAGGTATTTGATCCGGAAGGACATCTGATCGAAAAAATGGAGTTCGATAAAGGGCTCAGACAAGGAGTTTCTTTGGGCTACTGGTCGGAAAACTCTTTAAAGTATCAAGAAGATTATCAAAATGACTTATTGATCACAGGGACGTATTTCGATTCGGACGGGCAGATGGCCTCTGAGGTGAAGAGCGGCAATGGCTTTCAAGCTAATTTCGGCATGGAAAAACCCTATTCTCTCGTTGAATATCAAAATGGTCTTCCAGAAGGCATTGTGAAAATTTTCGATGAGGATGGATCTCTGCATTGCTCTTATTTCATTAAAAATGAAAAGAAACATGGCGAAGAATGGGAATACTATCCTAAAAGCGCCCAACCAAAACTATTTCTTTTCTGGCAGGAGGACGCGATCCAGGGAATGGTAAAAACGTGGTACGAGAACGGCGTGATGGAAAGTCAGAAAGAGATGAACGGGAACAAAAAACACGGAATTTGCTTTGCCTGGTTCAAAGATGGCCAAATGATGTTCATGGAAGAATACGATATGGATGTTTTGGTCAAAGGAACCTATTTTAAAAAAGGAGATAAAAATCCGATCTCAAAGATTGACAGCGGGAAAGGAATCGCTTCTCTTTATGATGGAAACGGCCATTTTTTGAAAAAAGTGCATTACGAACGGGGTAAGCCGATCGTTGACCCTTCATAACAGGCTCTTAATGTTTTGGGGCTGGTTGAACTGGAGGAACCTTCGGAGGAGTGTATAGCTCCTGCCCTTCAGGCTGATTAGGATAAGGCCCAGGAGGAGGTTTTGTTGGGGCGCATCTCTGATCTAACAGGCAATGCTTGGCTCTTACGGTCGATTCCGGTTTCACTTTATTGCAGTAGGAGTATCTGTTCCCATTCATACAGTACCATGAAACAGTATAAGGCTGATGAGAGGCGACCATGTGTTCATCATGCATATTACCTGTTCCAAAATGGCTTGAATACCCAAATGTATCCGTCCATTTGTAGTTGAACTGGGATTGGATGACCATTTCCGCCAGCTCCATTCCGCTCGAGCCCATGATCTTCACTTTAAGATCATATTCAGTATCGTTGATTAAAGTGAGCATTGCGGCAGCAAGCTTCCCCATTCCGATGATAAAACTGGTAAAAAAAATACTTTTCATTCTTTTGCTACCATTTCCTCTTTAATGTCACTATGCTATAATCATTATTATGAATAAAGAATCTAAGAACTATTTGCGAACTATTTTTTTAAAAAGAAGAAAAGAAATTCCTGATTCTAGGAGATTTCAAGCTTCTTCTAAAGCAACTGATTTCCTCATGGAACTAGTAAAGGATGTTCCTGTGGTTGCCTCTTTTGCAAGCTTGCCATATGAAATTAATCTTTGGCCGATCAATCATCTTTTGGCGAAGCAAAAAAAACTCGTGCTTCCAACTGTCATCGACAACGAGCTGAAACTCTTTGCCGTTGACAATTTGAATGATCTAAAACTTTCTCAATTGAATATTTTGGAGCCCGATCCCAAAACTTGCAGACAGATTTCTTGCCAGGAAGTTGGATTGGTCCTTGTGCCGGGCATCTCATTTGATTGTGTGCATACGAGGCTTGGTTATGGCAAAGGGCATTATGACAGGCTGTTAGCAGGCATTCGACAGCCTCGGCATGGAATCGGTTTTAACGAACAATTATCGATGGAACCTCTCCCACAACAAGATCACGACCAAAAAATGGACGTCGTCCATTTCTTTTGACTATTTACCGGATGATCCTTGTTGGGTTTCTTTTTGAGGTTTGCAGATCCGATCGCCGCTGCATGTTTGAGCTGAGATGGTTGCCCCGGTCTCTACCATTTGGCACATCGAATAGTTATTCCCATCCGGACAATACCAAAGGACGGTGTACGGCGTTTGCGACTGACTCGGCGCTTGTTCGACAAAAGGCTGCCCAATATTTCCAACTTGGCCATAGGTATCGGTCCATGTGGAAGATTGATGGGGATTGATGACAACCTCTCCAAGCTGAGTCCCATCGGCTCCTCGTACCACAGCTCTTAGTGGGTAAGGACTGTCATTGAACAGACGTATGCTGCCCGCTGACGCGGTTAAAATCAACGATAAGAAGCATCCAAGGCTAACTACAAATTTCATCTGATTTCTCCTTTTGTTTTGCGATCGGTATTTTTTGTCATTTCTTTCCACCCAGCATTTTCTATTCTGGCCCACTTGAAGTCCATCGTTCCCAAAGAAGAAAGCAGCACATCTTTGACCTTCTCATTTTGAACATATAGCATCGTGTAATGGAAAAGAGGAATGACAGGCATCGCCTCCATGATCAGATTCTCGCTTTCCTTTAAAGTTTTCCATCGTTCTTCTTGATTTAGAAGCAGATTAGAACGGTCTAAGAGCTGGACGTATTCTGGATTTTCCCACAGGGTATTGTTGGTGCTCGCATGTTTGTGTTTGAATACCTCTAAAAAACTGATCGGATCATTAAAATCGGCAGTCCATGAACCTATAGCAAGTTGAAAATCCTGTTTGGAAACGCGATTGAAATATACTTTAGGTTCGATCGCTTCCAGTTTTACATGAATGTTGAAGGCCTTGTACCATTGCTGCTGGACAGCTTGGCAAATCATTCGGCTGCGCTCATTAGATGGATAGGTCAATGTCACAACAGGAAAATTCTCACGTGTCCATCCTTCTTTTTGCATAGCCTGTTCAAATAGCTCTTTTGCTTGTTCAACATTGCCGTCTTCAAAAAAAGGTTCCTCTTGCAGCCCCATAGAGATCGGCACGAGGCCGGTAGCGGGAAATTGTTTGCCTTGCAGGACATGTTCCACGATGGCCTGCCGGTCAATTGCAATCGCAAAAGCCTTTCTCATCAAAGAACTTTGAAAAGGCACACGCTCAGTATTGGTACGAAAAAAACTTGTACCTAGCATGGCTTTGCTTTTCAGGATCCTTTCATGAGTGAGCTGATGGATTGTATCGATGGGTAGCACTGAAAGAGGAGAACCGACCCAATCCAGCTCATTCTTTTCAAACATCTTGAGACCGGTGTCTTCATTGACCATCACCATTTGAATTTTAGACATCTGAACAGAGTCTGTATCCCAATAATGGGCATTTTTCTTCACTTGCAGAACATCGTTATGGACCCATTTATCAATGGAAAATGGCCCATTGCACACGTAGCTAGACCCATTTTGCGGCCAATTTGGATTCGATATGTCAACGGACATATTTACAGGGAAAAAAACAGGAAAAGCGGTCAGCTCCAGGAAATAAGAAACAGGATTTTCCAATTCAATTTGAAGTGTAAGAGGATTTAATACCCGAACACCGATTTCATCAAGAGGACAGGTTCCTTCTTTAGCTGCCTTCGCATTTTTGATCACATAGAGTTGATAGGCGTTGTCCGAAGGAAAACTGGGATCGAGAACTTTTTTCAACGAATAAGCAAAATCATTTGCAGTCAATTCTTCTCCATTGCTCCATTGGCTTTTGCGCAAAGCAAAAGTATACGTTTTCCTGTCCTTCGAAATGGTGACTGCCTGTGCGAGCGCAAGTTCTGCTTTTTCTTCTTTATTTATCCTTGTAAGGCCTTCGAATAGCATTCTAAGAACGGTACCGCTGCTCAAACTTCTAGCCTTTCTAGGATCAAGCGACTGCGGCTCAGTTTCAATATTGATGCGGAGCATCGAAGTGGTTTCATTTTTCGCTTGTTCTTTTGGAGAAGTCTGGCAGGATCCGAAAAAGATCGAAAGTGCAAGCAACATCCCTGATACCTTTAATATATACCGAACGTAATTCAAAAATTGGTTTTGGGCTGCGCCCGCATCTTCATCTTTGCAGCCACCTGCATCGGACATGTGCTTGCACATGCCCTGCTTCGGCGCCGGCAGAGCCTGCTGCAAATCTGCAGCGCTGGCATTGCCCAAAACCAATTTTTGAATCACGTTCGGTATAGCCATATGATCGCTCCTTTTTGTGCTTTTTTAAATTAAACCAAAATCAGGATTTTGGGTATCATTTTTCAAAAAAGGCCTTAGAAGATGAAAGCAATTTTTGCCACTGCCAGAACGTTCGCTCCTCTATTGGACACACCTCATTGGAAGACAGTCTTTGGAGGAAATGATGGATCCAGCCTTCCTTTAAATGAAAAAGGACTTCTGAAATGTATAGAGACCGTTCTGTTTCCAAAAAGCTGTGTGCTCATTCTAGAAAAAAAAGAAGCCGGGATCGTGCGCATCAAAACACAGGAATATCCTTATGGCGATTCTCTTTTTATCGACGAACGTTTTCTAGACTTTTCTGATAAAAATCCTTCTGAACGGAAACCGAAAATGCCCTCGGAGGAACACATTTTAAATTTTCTTGATGAACTCGCCGCCAAACAAACAAACTATATTTGGGGAGGCAATCGAAGCGCAGGAATTCCGGAAATGATCGAGTATTATCCTCCCAGAAAATCTTTGGAATCAGATGTCTACGCAAAGTGGACTTTTAGAGGTTGCGACTGTTCGGGAATGATGCATGAGGCAACAGAAGGACTGACACCACGCAATACTTCCAGTTTGGTCGATTATGGAAATGCAATTCCCGTCCAAAATTTAAGCATCCAAGGGATTGTGAACATCTTACAACCGCTTGATGCAATCGTATGGAAAGGACATGTTCTTTTCGTATTCGATCAACATACAGCGATTGAAAGCCGGCCAGACAAAGGAGTGGTTAAATCCGATTTAAAAAACAGATTGGAAGAAATCAAAGCCCAAGGCTTTGTTCCGGTCGATGACTGGCAAACGACTGCCGATAAAGGCAATCGCTTCG
The DNA here is from genome assembly GCA_035478995.1 of Rhabdochlamydiaceae bacterium. Lineage (GTDB taxonomy): Bacteria > Chlamydiota > Chlamydiia > Chlamydiales > Rhabdochlamydiaceae > DATIJE01. The sequence continues at coordinate 43,845 of DATIJE010000112.1, forward strand.
TGGTCAAAAGATGGCATCCTTTAACCTAGCCAGCTTTTTTAAATTTGGGACCCTTTTCAGTGCGCTTAGCAGATTTTACTTCCTTTGGTCCACGTTCTTCTTCGGGACTGACGTAATAACCGATGCGGCCTGTTCTTCTTTCTTCGACAATGCCCTGGTTTGCTCCGTATGGATGGCCTCCGAAACCATGCCTCATCATTGCGATGGCCCTTGCCCAATTTTTCTTTTCATCCCGAGAATCGATCAGCTTCATGACAGCCTGAGCGATGACAGGAATGGAGACTTCCATATGCAAAGCATCATCTACCAGCCAATTGACCTCGCCTGTATCTTCGACATATGCAGGTATTTTTGACAGTCCGTTTTCGGTGTTGTACGCATCCGTCATCAGATCGATCAGCCACGAGCGGATCACCGATCCATGCCGCCAGCACTCTAACACCTGAGGTATGTCCAGATCATCCCGATAATGTTCTAATAGATCGACTCCTTCTCCTATTGCCTGCAGCATCCCGAATTCAATGCCGTTGTGCACCAATTTGGTATAATGCCCGGAACCAGCAGGACCGGCATGGACGTATCCTCCTTCGACTGCAAGCTCCAACAACATCGGTTCGATTCTGCTGACAGCCGATCTATCTCCGCCTACCATGAAGCAGGCTCCATGACGGGCTCCGGAAACGCCTCCGCTTGTCCCTACATCTATAAATTGAATTTTCTTTTCCTTGAGCCGTTTCGCTCTGCGTATCGAATCGCCCCAATAAGAATTTCCTCCATCGACAATGATATCTCCTGCCTCCAGATTTGAAGAGAGTTCATCAATGACGGTATCTACTGCAGGGCCTGCAGGGATGTAAAGGAAGATAGCTCGTGGGCCTGTGAGATGCTTTTTAAAGTCTTTTTCGTCCTTGATTTCGACAAGACCCGATTTCACGAGATCGGCAGGCGCTCCTTCTTGTGTATATCCTACTACCTTCATCCCTTTTTCAATCGCAGCGCGGGCGAGGTTTCCACCCATTCTTCCCAATCCGATCACACCGAATTCTCTTTTCACGTTCGCCATGATGAGTGCTCCGTTATAAAATATTTTCTTTATATTTACTCAATAACGGATGGGATATAAAAAAGGAAGAGCTTAAAATTACCCGGAAAAAGGAGATTCGGGGATCCCTTTGATCCCAGTTTTGATCGCAAAGAGGGAACCGGAAAGTGGATATTTTTTAAGTTGTTCTTCTGTCATGAGCTCCCGCGCAGTGGGAATAAAAAGAGTGTCTAAATGTTCACCGCCGAAAATGCAGCTCGACGGCCTGAGAACAGGCATTTCGATCACCTCATCTATTTTTCCACTGGGATGATATCTCACGATACGTCCTAATCCTGGCTGTGCGTTCCAGACATATCCTTGACTGTCGACTGTCAATCCATCTGGACAGCCTCCCGATGTTTCATCAATAGATGCAAATTGCCGTTTATTCGAGAGCGTTCCTTTCTCAATGTCAAAATCATAGACAAAGATCGCGTATTTAAAGCTTTCTACTAAATAGAACAAACGATTGTCAGGGCTCCATCCCATCCCATTGGAAAGACTGAGATTTTCTTGATGGCATGTGAGTTTGCCATCAGGATCGAATCTGTAAAGGGCTCCCGTCATTTCTTTCATATTTTTTTCATTCATCGTTCCTGCCCAAAATCTTCCACGGCGATCGCACTTTGCGTCATTGAACCGATTATTTGGCTTGCTTTCTTCCACATCGCAAATAGGGGTTAGTGTTTTAGTTTCCGGATCAAAATATGCGATTTGTTTTTTTAAAGTTACAAGCAGGCTTCCTTTTTGTCTCAATGCTACTGAAGTAATAGCTTGCTGAAGAGAGTAAGTCTTGTTTGTTTTGTTAGAAGGATCGAAAACGTGAAGCTCCCGTTTTAAAATATCGATCCAATACAATATTTTTTTATCCACAGACCAAATAGGACCTTCTCCTAAAAGGGCGTCAGTTTTGAAAACACATTCGACTTTAGACATCAGGAAGCCCAGGAAACTACGGATTTGATTTCATCCGGTGTGTGTTTTATTAGCACTTCGTCGAAATGATCGAATAGAACGCGTCGGGTAATGATCTTTTCGAGTACCCCCGGCCATTTTTTTCCGGCTTTTTCTAAATCCTCGATCCCTTTTTCCCAATGTTTTCTGCCCGCATTGACGCTGCCGACCAAAACTTGATTGTTCAGGACCAAATTTTTCATCAACGTCCCGCCATCCACACTGATAGGCAAATTTCCTCTTGCAACTCCCAGAAACACATACACGCCGTTGGTTCCAAGGTCTTCTAACAATTCAAAGTCCAAAGAAGGAATTCCCGCAGCTTCCACGATCATGTCCACTCTTCCGTATTTTGCGGAGATTTCTTTAGATGCGACTTTTTTTCCATACACGTAAATCCCGCCCATTTCTTGCAGTACTTTAGGTCGGGAGGTATTCTCTTCGACGATGTCGAAACCAAGGACTTCGGCTCCTCTCAATCTAAGGGCAATGGCGGTCAATAGTCCAACGGGTCCAAGCCCTGCTACAATTGCCCTTTTACCTTGAAAATTGTTTGGATCCTTCCAATCAGGCAGACGCGCATTCTGAACAAGATAGAGTTGGTCGATCCCTTTCTGTACGATAGACATCGGTTCAGAGAGCACTCCGTAGGATTTCATACAATCTGATAATTTGATGACATATTTTTCCTTATCGACCACAAATTGCGATTGAAATCCATGAAGGGCCTTAATCCCCCGTTCTTTATACTTTCCGCTGTAGCACATATCCGGCATATCCGCATCGCAAGATGCGCATTCTCCACATCCCCTGCGCACGGTGAATATGGCCAAGTCTCCAGGCTTGACAGATTTTACAGCCTTGCCGACTTCTACGACTTGTCCCATCATTTCGTGTCCAATGATCAATTCCTTTTCACCTGCCGGAGCTTCAGACCTTCCACCAGAAACTTCTTCTCGGTCCGTTCCGCAAATGCCCACTTCCAAAACACGCAGCTTTACTTCATCGGCATCTTTAATATAAGGTTCGGGTTTTTCCAGCAGGTTCACAATTTTCGTTCCCGGAACTAATCCAATCGCTTTCATAAACCTCCATTCAAGTTCTTAATTCGTCAATTAAATTGGCGATCAGGGCTGTCCATCCTGTTTGATGAGAGGCCCCTAGTCCTTTCCCTGTGTCTCCATGAAAAAAATCGTAAAACAGATGGTGCTCTTTCCAATAGGGATCCTGTTTAAAAGGAAAATCTCCTAAGTACGGCCGTGTTCCATTTTTATTTAAAAACAGCGAGATCAATCGTTCCGTAAATGATGCTGCCATTTCATTCAAGGTGACCGGTTTTTCTTCGCCTACTTGGATAGAAAGATCATCTAATCCTTTTGCAAGTTTTTTTAAAGCATCGATTAGAAGAAACGTGGTTGGGAACCAAACAGGCCCGCGCCAATTCGAATTTCCTCCATTGATTTTTTCAAGGGAGTGTCCTGGTTCATATCTGATTTCATTCCCATCGAAGGCGAACGGATTGGTCAAGTGGATTTTCGAAAGGCTGCGCAATCCGAAATCTGAACGAAATTCTTTTGGATCCCAAATGTATTTTAAAACATTTTGAAGATGCGGTTGAGTCATTACAGTGAATACATAGGATTTCTTTCCCTTTTTTTCTAAAGGAATGAGGCACTGGCTGACTATTTTTTCCCGATTTTTCAAAAACCATTTAAAATCCCGATAAAATTCGGGGAATTGCTTCAATTCCTCTTCTTCGAAAAATTCTGCAGCATACAAAGGGATGATTCCAACTAAGGACCTCACTCGGAACTTTTGAAATCTTCCATCCGGATAACAGAGGACATCGTAGAAAAAACTGTCCTTTTCACTCCAAATTTCATATCCCTGGTTGTCTCTTTTCTTCATCGCATCTGCAATGTAGGCATAGTGTTGGAAAAATTTCGTCGCAAGAGATTCATAGACATGGTTCACTCGTGACAACTCTAAAGCAATGCGCATCAGATTCAAGCAAAACATCGCCATCCATCCCGTTCCATCTGATTGCTGCAGCTTTCCTCCTTGAAAAATGGGTTTCGATCGGTCGATGATGGTGATATTGTCCAATCCTAAAAATCCACCTTCGAACACATTGAAACCGGAACTGTCTACTTTGGTCACCCACCAGGAAAAATTAATGATGAGCTTATGAAAACACCGTTGAAGAAATTCATAGTCTTGCTTTCCATTCCTCTCTTTTTCCATATCATAAAGGCGCAGGGCCGCCCAAGCTTGGATAGGTGGATTTAAATTAGAGAATTCTTCTTCAGAAGAGGGAATTTGACCGTTGGGATGCTGGAATTGATCGAAAAGAAGCAGCCACAATTGTTCTTTTGCCGCTTCGAGGTCTACCAAAGCAAGAGAAAGAGTGTGGAAAGCCTGGTCCCATGCGCAAAAGTAGGGATTTTCCCATTTGTCCGGCATGAGCAGGATGCGCATAGAATTGAGATGGCGCCAATGCACATTCCGTATACCCAATCGGGAATCGGGAGGCGGAGCTTTAGGATTGTCTCCTTTTAACCAAAGATTTACATCGTATAGATAGATTTGCTTGTTCCAGAGAATTCCTGCCAAAGCCTGTCTTTGAATGCTCTTTTCTTCATCCGTGGCATTTTTGGGATGAACAGCTTTGTAAAACTGATCTGCCTCTTTTTTTCTTTTGTCGATGCATTCAGGAACGTCCTTGAGGGGATCTTCCATCGGGCGATCGGTAAGCCTCAAATAGAGTGTGATTCCTTTTCCGGCGGGAATCTTTTTAAAGGCGTATTCAAAACAAGCCTTTGTACCCGTTTCAAGCGGATTGACTGCATCTTCTTTGTTGACGATGCGTCGGTGGAAAGCATCTTTGTAATAATTCTTAGGAAGTTCCTGTCCCGAAAAATGGGTTTCATTATTGGTGAATAGACGGTTGCCTCCTTTCGGTCCATAAAGATATCTTTTTCCAAGATGGTAGTCGAATGCAAGATTAGATGGGGAAAGCATCATCGAATCATCCGTTTCGATGCCTATGAATGTATCGGTTTCTTTTCCTTTTTTAATGAGGGGTTCTCTTAGTTTTACATCGCCCCAAGACCATTGGTTGCGAAAGACCAATTGAGGCAAAATATGCAAGGATGCGTCCACGTCCGCACGATTGAAAGCCTGGATCCTGATGCATATGTCTTCCGGAGAGGCTTTGGCGTATTCGATAAAAATATCGAAATATCGATTTTCAGAAAAAATTCCGGTATCGATCAGTTCATATTCTGGATCTGAAGAAGTTCGTTTCTTATTTTCCTCGACCAGTTTTTGATAAGGAAATTCACGTTGTGGATATTTGTAGAGATATTTCATGTAAGAATGAGAAGGAGTGCCATCGAGATAATAATAATTTTCCTTCACATCTTCTCCGTGATTGCCCTCGTGTGGAGAAAGCCCGAACAGGCGTTCTTTTAAAATCGGGTCTTCTCCATTCCAGAATGCCGGAGAAAACACAAGGATTTGATAGCGGTCGCACCACCCTGCGATTCCATCTTCTCCCCACCGATACGCTTTTGAAATCGCTTGATGATGTGAAAGGTAATTCCAAAAATCCCCATTTGAGCTGTAATCTTCACGCACTGTTCCCCAAGCCCTCTCTGCAACATAAGGGCCCCATTTTTGCCACTGAGGAACAGGGGAAGAGGCTGTTTCTTCCAATCTGAGATGCTCTTCGGGTTTCATTTTCAATTCCTGAATTCATGGATTAAATTGGCGATCAGCGCAGTCCATCCTGTTTGGTGGGACGCTCCGATCCCATGCCCGTTCTCTCCATGGAAATGTTCATAATAATGGAGATAGTCGCTCCAATGAGGATCTTGCCTGAATGGAAAATGCTCATGAAAAACAGGCCTGATCCCTTTCTCGTTTTTAGTAAAAATAGAGATCAATCGATCGGCGAAAGAAGCCGCCATGGCTTCCATGCAGATCGGTTTTTCATCGCCTACTACTACTTCGATATCTTCTTGATGGAAAGCTTCGGAAAATTTTTTTAAGGCTTCTATTAAAAGATAAGACGTAGGCATCCAGATCGGGCCTCGCCAGTTGGAATTGCCGCCTTTGACTTTAAAAAGAGACTCGCCGGGCTCGTAACCGACGAAATTGTCTTTAAAATAGAATGGATTTTTCTCATGATGTTTAGAGAGACTTCGCAATCCGAATTCCGATCGGAATTCATTGGGATCCCATACATATTTTAAAACACTGCGCAATTGAGATTGGTTCATCAATGCTAGGACATATTGCCTTTTTCCTTTTTTTTGGGTCGGAATAATGCATGCCTCTACTAAGTTCTTGCGGTTCTTTAAAAACCATTCGAAATTGGTTTTAAATAACGGAACGGATTGGAGTTCCTCTTCATCGATCACCTCGACTCCATAAAGAGGAATAATTCCCACCATTGATCGAACCTTGAACTTTTCAAATTTGCCGTCTGGATAGGTGAGAGTATCATAAAAAAATCCATCGGTCTGGTCCCATAAATTATATTCTCTGAATCCCCGTATCTTCATCGCGTGCGCAATATAGACATAATGTTCGAAAAATTTGGTGGCAAGCGATTCATACGAATTGTCTTTCTTTGCAAGCTCCAAGGCCATCTTCATCAAATTCAGACAAAACATCGCCATCCATCCGGTTCCATCCGATTGCTGCAAGACCACGCCTCCTTGCATTTTTTGAGAGCGGTCGAACACGGTGATGTTATCGAGGCCTAAAAACCCTCCTTCAAACACATTATTTCCCTGGCTGTCGACTTTATTTACCCACCAGGCGAAATTCATCAACAACTTGTGAAAACACCTCTCAAGAAAATCACGGTCTTCTTTTCCTTCCTGTTCTTTTTGCATTTCATAAAGTTTGATCGCAGCCCATGCCTGAACAGGAGGATTTAGATCTGAAAATTCCCACTCATAAGCGGGGATTTGTCCATTTGGATGCAAAAATTGATCGAAGAGCAAGAGCCAAAGCTGTTCTTTGGCAAGTGCGATGTCGACCAATCCTAAAGATAGACAATGAAAAGCGAGGTCCCAGGCCGCAAACCAGGGATATTCCCATTTGTCCGGCATCACCAGGATCCGCATGGAATTGAGATGGCGCCAATGCACATTCCGTATGTGATAGCGGGATTGCGGAGGAGGAAAATACGTATTGTCTCCCTGCAGCCACACTCTCACATCGTAATAGTAGAACTGCTTGCTCCATAAAATTCCCGCCAACGCCTGTCTCTGGACCAACTTCTCATCATCGGATGCATGTTTCGGATGGATTTTTTCATAAAATCGATCCGCTTCCTGTTTTTTTTGAGCAATGGTCTTCTCAGCATGCTCCAAAGGGTTTTCCATTTCCTTATCGACGAGCCTCAAGTATACGGTCACTTTGCCTTGAGCTGGAACATTCTTGAACACGTAATGGAAACACCCCTTTGTTCCTTTTTGTTCAGGATTAATGGCCGACTTTTCACCCTGTACAACGGCTCGTTGAATTCCATCTTTGAAGTAACTTGTTTTATCTGAATGTTTGTCTGGAAATCTCGTTTCGTTATCGGTAAATAGGAGCATTCCCTCTTTCGAAGCATACAGATACTGTTTGCCCAAGCTGTATTCGAAAGTGAGATTGGAAGGGGGGTTCATCGTCGAATCGTCAGCGATCATGCTCACGTGATGCGGACCTTCCGATCCTTTGGTGATTTTCGGTTCCGGAAGGCGGATATCTCCCCATGCCCATTGATTCCTGAACCACAAATGAGGAAGAATATGTAGCGGGGCCTCGACCTTTGACCTGTTCCATGCTTCGATTTTGATGAACAGATCTTCCGGGCCCGCCTTTGCGTATTCGATGAAAATATCAAAATACCGGTTTTCCGAAAAAACCCCTGTATCTACCAATTCATACTCGAGGTCTTGAGCGCTTCTCTTTCGATTTTCATCCCGAAGCTGTTGATAGGGGAATGCATCATGAGGATACTTATATAGGTATTTCATGTAAGAATGGGTCGGGGTCCCATCCAGGTAATAGTAGTATTCTTTTACATCCTCTCCATGATTGCCTTCATAAGAGTTGAGCCCAAAGAGACGCTCTTTAAGAATCGGATCTTTTTCATTCCAGAAGACCGGAGCAAAAACAAGGATCTGATATCGGTCGCACCAACCTGCAAGTCCATCTTCACCCCAACGATAGGCTCTTGAGACGGCATGGTCGAATGGAAAATAGTTCCAGGCATCGCCATTGCCGCTGTAGTCCTCCCTTACTGTTCCCCAAGCTCTCTCTGAAACATAAGGACCCCACTTATGCCATTTGTGGATCGGGCCCGTCCCGGCGTCTTTGAGTCTTTCGTGTTCTTCAGATAACAACATGGCTTACCTATGCAATTGGGCATATTTGGCGGCTCCAAGAAGCCCTGCATTATCATTTAGTACAATTTTAACCGGTATTTTAGAAAGAAAAGATGCAAAACGGCCTTTGTCGATAAACGCGCTCACAAATGTGGTCGATTGCATCGCTTTTAAAATCTTAGGAGCGATTCCTCCTCCAATATAGACACCGCCGACAGAAAAGAGTTTTAAAGCGAGGTTTCCCGCTTCGCTTCCATAAATCGAGATGAACCATTCCAAAGCGCGCTCGCAAGTCCTGCATTGTTTGTTGAGGCCGACTTCGGTAATGACCTTTGGAGGATCTTCCTTCACAAATTTTTCTCGCAGCCAGGCAGGTTCTTCCTCAAGGCCTGAGTCGACCAGAAAACGATAAATGTTGTAAATCCCAGGACCGGAAACCAGCCTTTCGTAAGAAACGTGATCGAATTTTTTTCGAAGATACCGCAAAAGATCGATTTCCAATTCGTTGCGAGGACCGAAATCCGCGTGCCCACCTTCACATGCAAAAGGACGGTGGCTCGCTCCATCCCAGTACAATCCCGCTTCTCCGAGACCCGTTCCTGCAGCGATCAAAGCTGCATTGCCGATCGCATGCGGATTCCCTTGGTTCAAAGTGAACAATTCATCCGGCTTAAGACATAGAAGTCCATAGCCTATAGATTCCAGATCGTTGATCAGCCATACATTTGGAGTTTTCAAATCCCTCGATAGATCTCTCGAATCGATGACCCAGGGCAAATTCGTCGCCTGGCATTTTCCATTCTGCACCGGCCCAGCGACTCCAAAGCAGGCTCTTTTGACCGCCATTCGATGCGCAGCGAGAAAGATCTCCACGATTTTGGAAAGGTTTTCGTATTGATGGCTCACATACTTTTCACTTGCCACCAATTTCAATTCATCCGTCATCTCAAATAGTGCAAGATGCGTTTTCGTTCCGCCAATATCTCCCGCAAGGATCATGGACTCTCTCTCCAGTTTTTTTACCAAATGCGCAGTAATGCCCCTGGATTTATCTCATGAGGATACAAGGCGCAAAAGTGGCCTTTTTATAATAGAAATTGGCCGCTTTTCAATTTCTCCGTTGTATTATACGACAATGTGCAACATAATACTTTCATGAAATACAAAGCAAATCGCAATATCGTCTATTTATGTAAGTATCATGTTGTCTGGTTCAAAATATAGACGTAAAGTTCTTGTAGAAATTGAAAATCAAAAGCATGTCTGACAGTTTCATCTTCGAGCTTCCACTTCAGACATCTCCTAAAGAAGAAAC
>DATIJE010000113.1:0-18430 GCA_035478995.1 Rhabdochlamydiaceae bacterium
TTTTTTAACTTGCTTGGACGATCTCATGCGGAAAGCGGATTTCTTTCTCCATTCCCCTTTTTCTCTTTCTTTGACCGCAAAAGAAGAAAATAAAGTTCTACTGCTTCAATTCATCCTGTCTGATTTATTTTCAGCTTTTCATTTTAATAAAGAAAACTCTTTCGATCTTATTTTTTCGCCAGAGCCCTTTTTTTATCCATACGACTGGTCTTTAAGAATCGGATATTTGAATAAAATCCAGGAGCATTCAGTATTGTTAAGCCAAGCTTTTGAGCTTCTTGAAGAACCTCTTATTCTATTTAATCAAGCGCTAGAAAAAGCCATTTCACGATGTCGCATACCGAACGTGATTCAAAAATTGGTTTTGGGCAATGCTGGCGCTACAGATTTGCAGCAGGCGATGCCGGTGCCGAAGCAGGGCATGTGCAAGCACATGTCCGATGCAGGCGGCTGCAAAGATGAAGATGCCGGCGCAGCCCAAAACTAACTTTAAAATCACGTTCGGTATATAGTTGTTTTCGATGGAATTTTGACAGAGAAAATATGCACAGGGAGTCTACTCTTTTTTCTTCTCGTCGCGCCCTTGCGCATCTTTATTGGAAACTTCTGCTCCGTCCCGGTGATATAGTGATCGACGCCACTTGCGGCAATGGCAAAGACACCTTGTTCCTGGCGCAAACTGTGCTGGAAAAAGAGGCGGATCAGGGAATGGTCATCGGCATCGATATTCAAAAAAAAGCTATAGAGAACACCAGCGATTTATTAAAAAAAGAATTAACTGATTCTCAATTTTCCAAAATTCAACTTTTTAATTGTTCCCATATCGATTTTCCGGAGATCGCCTTTCTCGATCCTGTGAAATTAATTGTTTACAATCTTGGCTACCTTCCCGGTAGCGACAAAACGCTTACAACACACACTCCGGTAACGGTAGAAAGTGTTTCTAAGGCACTGAAAATCATCGCTCCTCAAGGAGCCGTCTGCATCACTTGCTATCCAGGACATCCCGAAGGAGCAGAAGAAGAAAAAGCTCTTATAAACCTGTTTGAGAATCTTGAACCTTCACAATGGGATGTCAGCTATTCCAAATGGCTCAATCGGGAAGCTTCCCCTACCCTCCTGTTCATTCAAAAAAAGACATGATACTACATTAATTTATCACACTGGCAAAAGTTGAAATTAATCACATTTTAAGTTAAAATTATATTAATAATTATTAATAAAAATGGTAATAAAATGTCTCAACAAATTAATTTTGATAATAACGGTATATTAAATCAGCAATCAAATCTCTATATTGAAATACAGGCTTCTAATCTAGTCAAAAAAGCGCAACACCTCGCAGATTCTGTATTTGAAAAACAATCCGACGAAATCAATCAAGAAATGAGTTTATTGAGCAATGAGATCGAAGCTCTAATTCTTCAAGATCCTGTTTCAACTGGATCACAGGGAATGTTGCAACTCGCTAAACGATATCTAGAAAATGTAAAGGAGCAGCTGCAAATCAAAAACATCCATTGCGGCATCATGAACTCCTTCCAAACTGGCGAAAAGCCTCTTCTTGTAACCGCCACCAAGAACCAATTTACCGGCGCAGAAAACGGGCTTGGAAATTCAGCGTGCCCCATCATTGCGATGATGGCGTTAAAGCAGATGCTGACATCTGAAATTCAAAATGCCGGGCACATCGATCAGCTCATCAATAATGGAATAGAAGAATATGGCAATGCAATTACTCGGATAGAAGAAAATGGACCTGCTATTGAATATGGAGAACACATCGACTGGAACTTTCAAACGATAGCGATGCCCGAGTTTAAGCAGGATGGGGATTATATTGGGATCAATCTCTCTGAAAATGCAAAGCAAGATTATCTGGTAGCTCTGCAACAATTCGCAGGAAGATTACAAATCGGTCAAAAGTCTGGCGCGACACTGACGCTTCCTCCAGAGACCTATTCCCTTACAATCGAAAAGACAGGCAATGACAAATATGAAGTCCTATTCTTCGATTCACATGGCCATTATGATACTACCGGATCAACAAATGCTTACATGCTCCGTTTCCTGTCTTTGGACGATGCTTCACGATTTTTAGAAACAAGACATGGTTTTATACAAAATGCCGGCCTCATGAATTTTGGCATTCTCCTTCCACTGAAATTAGAGTCTGAAACGGATCAAGAAGTTCCAAGAGCATTGCAACACGATTATCGGCAAGCCGTTGACATTTTGGAAACTGTTTACAGACAATTTTCTCAAGAGAATCGAGAAGATGGACTAGTTGAAATAATGACCCTTCACGCCTTGCACGAAAGTGACGCTAATATACCCAATTTCGAACAGCGTTTGCATTTTCATCTCTATTTTCTGCATAAACAACTAAAAAAGTCGCAAGATGTGGAAGATTATGGAAGAAAGGCACTGTGGCACGAAGGCATATTCAAGGCAGAAGATTCTGAGATCGCCGAAGTCGCAAAACGGGCTGCGACTGAAATCATCCTGGACACTCTTTTAGAAGCGGTCCACTGCAACAATAGTGAAAAGCTAGGAGAATATCACGATCTTTTGGGTGCGATCAACGAAAGCTGCAGAAATGATTTAAACGGGCTGATTTATAATCTGTGCAAAAAAAGACCAGAAATAAACACGAATCATGTGGACTTCGGCAGAGTCGGATTCCGCAACGAAGAGGGTTTCAAAGCGCCAAATGAGATTAAAATCGAAGCAATACTCTCGCTAATTGAAAAGAACAAAAAGAAATGGAGCATTTAAAACATAGTTTAGTTATCAAGAATTCAAAATAAGTAGGATAATATTATGGCTGTACATAGAATTCATCCTTCTTCGATTCAAAATCCTGACGATCTGCAACGCCAGGTCCGCTCCATTGAAGAACAGCTCAAGCTTCAAAGACTTTCTCCAGCAACCAAAGAACAATTGTTTTGCGCACTCGAAGGAACACATCAATCCCTTCAAGCCCTGCAAACAAAAGCGCAATCGGTTGGCAATTTCGCCAAAACAGCAATCGCAAAGAACACCTGTGAATTTGCACACGCTCGAGTGCTGAATGACATGAAAGAACTGAACGAGCTGAAAGAAAAGATCATCACCCTTTATGGCGCTATCTACAGTCGATCGATAGATGACGAAATGGATGAGATCAAACATGAGACTGAAGATCTAGACCAATCGATGAAAAGCGGAGATGTAAATGAAATTTCTAAAAACGTGGCTGTCCTATCGAAACACATCGATTTCTTTTGCTGCCAGCATAGACCATCGAGAAGCAATAGACAGATCATCGCACTTGCCCGCCAAAGTCTAAAACAAGCTGATACCGTCCTCTTCACCAAAGTGTTAGGGCCTACCTTAAATCAACTGAATGTTCTCGCCGCTCAAAAAGCTGCAGCTGTCGAAGAAATAGAGGACATTGAAGATTTGGAGCCGGAAATCATGGAACTTTTTGAAACAGCCGAGCTCTTCTATCAGCATAAGTTCAAATACGCGACCAGCCATTTTAACCGCATGTCCCCTTCTTTGAAGGCACGGGTGTTGGCCCATTTGGAAGCAGTTGGCGGAAATCCCGGAGATTTACAGTGTGATGTCTATAAAATCATACAAGCCTTAATCGCTGCAGCTCATGAGATCTCTCATTCTGATGATGGAGAAGGCTACATTCCGCATGCTGAGATTGATAGAATGTTCCAGGAAGTAAGCTGTTTATCCCCAGCGCCGTAAAACCTGGTTCTTCAGGACCGGGATATAAGGCGCTTTCGAAATCTCCGGGGAAGATTGTTGTTCAATATATTGTCGAAAAGACCAATGAACATGCATGAGAAAAACACATGTTCTGCCTCTTCTTAAATCCATTGACAAATTCATAGACCAAATAATATTCTAAATCATGTTTTTTACAAAGACTTATAAATTTTGTCTCCGCTCTAATGCAAAAAAAGAAATCCTTTTCTCGCAATTTGCAGGAGCTTCCCGCTGGATCTTCAATAGAGGTTTAGATCAAAGAAGCACGTTTTGGGAGAAAGAAAAACGCTCCATTTCACTTTTCGAACAAAATAACGAACTAGTCTTGTTAAAAAATCAGGAACCAACTTGCTGGTTAAAAGAGATTCATTCCCAGGTCCTTCAACAAGCTTTAGAGGATCTAAACAAAGCTTTTAGCCGTTTTTTTCGAAGAGTTAAAAACAAAGAAACTCCAGGGTATCCTCATTTTAGATGCAAAGGAGAAAATGACTCCTTCCGTTATCCTCAGGGAGTAAAAGTACAAGGTAATAGAGTTTGGTTACCAAAGATTGGATGGGTAAAGTTTCGAAAATCACGAGAAATCGAAGGAAAGATCAAACAAACAACCATTATCAAAAAAGGGAATCGGTGGTATGTTTGTTTTTCTTGTGAGATTGAAAAAGAGATCGTGCAGACCAAAGAGAAAAGCGTCATTGGCATCGATGTTGGACTAGAACACTTTGCTACAATTGCAAGCGCTGAGGGGATGCAAGAGATTGAAAATCCTCGTTTTTTTCAAAAATATCTTTCAAAAATTACATATTTAAGCCGCAAGCTATCAAAAAAGAAGACAAAAGGCAAAAATAGATTGAAAGCAAAACTTGAGTTGAGTGTTGGGCATGTTAAAATAAGAAATCGGAGACAAGATAAACTTCATAAACTTTCAACGCAACTTGTCAAAAGCCACGACATAATTGTAGTAGAAAGTTTAAAAGTAAAAGAACTTCTGATGTCAGCTCCAAAACAGTTAGCTCGAGCCATCAGTGATGCAGGTTGGAGAGATTTTTTGCAAATGCTTAAGTATAAATGTGCAGAAATGGGAAAAAAGCTCATAGAAATGGGACAATATTTTCCTAGTACAAAGCAATGCTACAATTGCAAAAAAAGAAACGAGATTCCATTAAGCACAAGAGAGTATCAATGTGAATGCGGGTACAAGATCCATCGGGATCATAATGCCGCATTAAACTTAAGGGCCGCCGGGACGTCGGTTTTAAAGCTTGTGGAGCTGCCTCAATAGAGGAGCTGAGAAGCAAGAATTTTTCGCCTTTAGGCGAGAGAGGTTCAAAGAACACTCCTGGCATCAGACATGATGAAAAAGCTCCCGCAAACCAGGACAAGTTCCTGCCTTTGTCTCGCTGTTTCGATTGCTTTCAAAACCGCTTCAGAAACCGTGTTCTCAATAGAGATCGAAAAATAACCGATCCCAGTTAAAATTTCAGCCAGATGTTCTTTTTTAGTAGCCCTCGGAGAAGAGGCTTCAACAAGATGAATATGCTCTGCCGCAGCAGCCCCTATTTTAAGACATTCTGTGATCTCTTTATCTTCTGAAATACCGAATACGAGGCGGATCCTCATTCCTGGAAAATGCAACAGGCATGCTTGCAACAGACGCCGCATCGCATCCGGATTATGGGCCACATCCAAAATGACGTTGCCGACTTTCTCGAACCTGCAAGGAGGCCTGATTTTCAATCCCTGTTCTATTGCTTGCGGAGGGATGGAAAATCGTTCCGAAAGAAGTCCTAGTGCAGTCTTTGCCGTTTCGTTATTTTCATCATCATAAAATCCATCCACTTCCCGAGCGTCTAGCACAGGACATCGTCGCAGCTTGGCGATATGCAGAATCGGTTGAAGACGGGCTTTGCTTCCGATCACGACTGGTATGCCGGGTTTGATGATCCCTGATTTTTCAATAGCGATTTTTTCTAATGTGTTCCCTAAAACCTGAGTATGTTCGCAAGTAATAGATGTGATTACGGAAATTTCGGGCAAGATGATGTTCGTCGCATCGAGTCTCCCTCCAATTCCCGTTTCGACAACACTGAAATCCACTTTTCGTTTGCGAAAATAATCAAAGGCGAGAGCGGTTGCCAATTCAAAAAAAGTCGCTTTGATGCCAAGACGGTCGCAAATGGAAAAAATAGCATTCATTCCATCGATCACATCTTCTTCAGAGATCTGTTCTCCCTGGACGACGATTCTCTCTCGAAAACATGTAATGTGGGGAGAGGTATACATTCCGACTGTAAATCCTGCGCATTCCAAAGCCTTTGCTATCTTTATCGCAACGGACCCTTTTCCATTGCTGCCGGCCACGTGAATAGATTTAAACGAACGCTCTGGAAAAGAAAGGGCTTCGGACAGCTTGAGAATGGTTGCCAGCCCATGGTTTTTTCCTGAAAAACGGGCTGCTGCATAAAGCCGCTCGATGACCGCATCATAAGACATGTTGAAAAATAGCGTAAAAAGCCGCTTCATCGACCCAAGACGAGCCCAAAGCAATTTGAGGTTTTACATCGCCATGGAAGTCGGAACCGCCGCTGACAAGCCAGTTCCGTTCTTTTGCAATCTTCAGCCATCTTTTTTCCTTCTCTGGAGTGAACTTCGCATAATAGCATTCGATTCCATTGAAATTCATTCTCAGTATTTCCTGTAACAATTGTCGATCTTCGATCAGATGAGGATGTGCGATGAATGCCTTTCCACTAGCCTTGTGTATCGCATCGATCCCCTCTTGCACTGAAAATGGCTCTCCAGGATCGTAACATGGCTTTCCATCTCCTAAATAATAGGAAAAGGCATCTTTGATGCTCTTCACATACCCTTTTTCTACCATGATCTGAGCGATATGAGGGCGGCCCACGGTTTTGTTGAGCTTTTCCATTTTTTCGAGCTCCGATTCGGGAATAAACATATTGAACCGCTCGAGTTTTTTTAAGATCTTGCGATTGCGGGCAAACCGCTTTGCTTTCCGCAACGTGCACACTTCTTTGATCGCATTGCTGTCCAATAAAAAGTCGTATCCCAAAATATGGACGCTCATATTCTTGTGCGAACAGGAAAGTTCCACCCCGGAGCCTAGAAGGATGCCATTTTGTTTGGCAGCAGGAATCGCTGTTTCATACGCTTCTAAGGTATCATGGTCCGTGATCGAAAGCCCGGAAAGTCCGTTTCTTTTTGCCGACGAGATGATTTCAACAGGTGAAAGCGTGCCGTCAGAACAATCAGAATGGCAATGCAGGTCGGCGCGGAACATAAGGTCATCCCATTTGATATGGGATGCGCCGAATTTCCATTTCCAAGTCGATCCCGGTTTTTTCTTTCACAGTTCTTTGTACTAATTCAGCAAGCTCTAAAACATGTTCTGCGGTCGCATTCCCCATGTTGACAATGAAGTTAGCATGCATTGAAGAGATTTGCGCACCGCCTATAGAAAGTCCTTTCAAGCCGCATTGCTGGATCAATGCTCCAGCGGCACTTTGCGTCGGATTGCGGAACACACATCCGGCAGATTTGTCCTTATAAGGCTGAGTGTGCATCCTGTAGTCGACAATTTTTAACTGTTTTTGTCTTGCTTCTGGAGATAAGGTCAATCGGAAAGTCGCAGCAGCGATCCCGCCTCTCCTATTTTGAAACGAAGAAGATCGATAGGAAAAAACGAGTTGTTCTTTTGGAAGGGTCTGCAATTCTCCGCTTTCAGAGATATACGTCACGTCGATCAGGCAATCACAGGTCTCATGACCATTGGCTCCGGCGTTCATAAACACAGCTCCGCCGACAGTTCCTGGGATTCCAGAAGCAAATTCCAATCCTGACCACCCTTTTCGCGCAGTCTGTACGCCGATAAGAGAAAAACTGTACCCTGCTCCTACGTGTACGGATTCGTTCTCGAATGTGCAAAAATGGATTTTATTCAACATCACAAGCCCATCGAATCCTCGATCGTCAAAAAGGCAGTTCGAACCCTTGCCTATGACCAAATAGGGAATCTTTTCCTGAAAGCAAGACACAAGCGCGTTTTGCATTTCTTCAATGGAATGTACTTCGAGGAAATAACGGGCAGGGCCGCCGATTCCGAACGTGGATAATCCACTTAATAGTTTACCCTTCTCGGCTTTGGAGAGAGATGTCATGTGTTCGTTCTTTACTGTATATAGCGTCCAGGATCGCGTTTACGAAAGAAGCCCCTTCAGGACTTCCGAATTTACGTGTTAATCGGATCGCTTCGGTGATCGCAACTTTTGGTGGAACAGAATCTTCGTGCATTAATTCAAACACACCCAGCCTCAAAATATTGCGCTCTACTCTTGAGATCCTCTCGAAGTCGTAGGCTTTTGAGACCTTTGAAATCAGACGGTCGATCTCATCCTGTTTTAACTGCACCTGCTCCTTTCTTTCCACCGCCATGCGCACGGTTTTTTTCGAGACGGCAAATTCATGCATCATGAAAGGGGTCATGTCCTTCTCATCAGACTCCGAGAAATCGTGACTGTAGAGGAGCTGAAATACAAGCTCTCTGAATTTTTGCCGAGGAAGCGCCATGGATCATCTCTTATTTAATTAGCGCGCCAGTATAGCAAAAAGTTCGTTTTAAGACAGTTTAAAGTTGGCTTCTCAACATCCAGGCAAATTTCTCATGGACTCCAAGCCGCCTGGCCATTAAATCTGAAGTCGCAAAGTCCTGCTCCGGGTCTGAAATCGTAGTAATGCGGCGGGCTTGGCGGATCACATGTTCATGTCCATGGACTAAAAACTTGAGCATATCCCGAACGGTAAGAACCCTTTCTTCATCTTTCAATAAAGTTGCTTTCTTGAACGCAGCAAAAGAAGCTTCAACATAAAATCCTAAGGCCCTGATCCTTTCGGCGATTTCATCAACCGCTTCTGCCAATTCTTCATATTGTTTTTCGAACATCTTATGAAGCGAATAAAATTCTGCACCTGTCAAATTCCAATGAAAATTTTGAGTTCTTAAATACAGCGCATAGGTATCAGCCAAAAATTTAAAGAGCTCCTCGCTTATCGTCTGTCGTCCTTCTTCATCAATTCCAGTGTCCACTTCCATGAAACTCTCCTAAAAAACTTTAATACTTCAATAAGTACATAATTTCTTTTTTAACCTCAACATTCTTCTCTTTCTAACTAGTTAAAAAAATTTATTGAAAAATCATCGTTTTCTTGATAGCTTGCTGAGTTTTTAAATATAACTTGGGCAAGTGTCGTGCTGGGCATATTTCTTGATACTGAGACAAATGGATTGAATGCCAATAAACATAAAATTATCGAGATAGCCTATAAAATTTTAGACGTTACGACTGGAGAATTAAAAGCCGAATTTCAATCTCTTATCTTTCAACCTCCAGAAATTTGGAAAAACAGCGATTCGGAAAGTCTTAAAATAAATGGCTTCAATTGGGACGAAGTCAAAACTGGCCTACAACCTTCAGACGCCGCGGAAAGAATCAAAATAACTTTTAAAGCATTGGAGATCAAAAGAGGCTTTTCGGTATTCATCTGCCAAAACCCCTCTTTCGACCGTGCTTTTTTCTCTCAGCTGATCGATCCGGATGAACAGGAAAAACTCGAATGGCCCTATCATTGGCTCGATTTGGCATCGATGTATTGGGCAGAAAGCATCCGCAAGGCGCAAAGCAAAGAAGCGCTCTATCCCTGGGAAACGGGTTTGTCCAAAGACAGGATCGCCACAACTTTTCAGCTGCCTGTGGAAAGAAGTCCCCATCGCGCGATGAACGGCGTCGAGCACCTATTGCTCTGCTATCAGGCAGTCGTCGGCTTTCCACTTAGTCCATCCAGTCTATTAATATAAGAACTGTTGCAAGCAAGTAGGTTAAATCGTAGAATAGTGTAGTTCAGGGATAGATAGTTTTTCTCTCCATTTTCAGACAAAACTTTTGTAGTAAAA
Source organism: Rhabdochlamydiaceae bacterium (assembly GCA_035478995.1). Lineage (GTDB taxonomy): Bacteria > Chlamydiota > Chlamydiia > Chlamydiales > Rhabdochlamydiaceae > DATIJE01. Next base: position 9,731 of record DATIJE010000113.1, read on the forward strand.
AAATAATTATGACATTTTTCCACACTGTCACTCCATTCTTGGAAATGCTGATCATTGCGATCATTCTCAATTATCTGCTTTCCTTTTTTTGGAACACGCGCTCGATGGACCTAGTGTTAGGGATGCTCGCTTTTTTGCTTATCTTTGCGGCTTCTTCCTGGTTGAACCTCCCTATCCTGAACAAGTTGATGTTTCTGGTCGCCAACGTGGCCGTCATTGCGATTTTAATTATCTTTCAACCAGAACTCAGAGTCGCCTTGTCAAAATTAAGTTTAAAAGGAAGACGATACCGTGAAATCACCGAATTCGACAAATTTCTCGATCAGCTCGCCAATTCTACCTATCGGCTGTCAGAAAAACGGATCGGGGCGCTGATCGCTTTAGAAAACGAAGACTCCCTGGATGAATATTCCAATAAAGCGGTTCTGCTCAATGCTCATTTTTCTTCAGAGCTGCTGGAATCGATTTTTGCAACAGGAACTCCTTTGCACGATGGAGCTCTGATCATCCGCGATCTGACGATAGTCGCTGCTTCTGTCATCTTGCCTTTAGCTGAAGACAGCTCTCAATTGACCCGATCGATAGGAACACGGCATCGCGCAGGCCTGGGAGCCAGCCAAACGACAGATGCTTTGATCATTATCGTATCTGAAGAAACAGGAAAAGTTTCTATTGCCCGCGAGGGAATCATGACACGGGGAATTAAAATCGATCGGTTTAAAGGAATTATTCGAAGCCTGTTCACTCCTCCACCTAAAAAAGATTTTAAAAGCAGGCTCAATCTTCGCGAGTGGCTAAAACAATGAAAACCTTATTGCACAATCTTTTTATTAAGAACTGGCATCGGAAATGTATTTCTGTCGTCCTTGCCGTCATCATCTGGCTCGTCGTAAACCATTCTCTTACCACAACAAGGACCATCACAAACATTCCTGTCAGGGTCATCAACATTCCTCCAGGTAAAACCGTTGAAGGCTTGCAAAGCAGCGGCCTATTGTCAAAAAGAAACACTTTGACTTTAATCGGAAATCAAAAACTTCTCGACGAACTCTCTGCAAACGACTTTGAAGTTGTCATAGACGCAACGGATAAACAGGATGCTTGGATACCGACAATTAATAAGAAAAATTTGGTCTCCCTCAATCCCGACATCGATATTTCCAAAGGAATTTCTCGTGTCTCGCATCCAAATTTAACGATCCACTTAACTAAACTCGTCACTGAAAAAATTCCCGTGCTGATCACTCAGCCAATTGGCGAAGCTCCCCGGGATTACCAGTTTTTAGACGTCTGGCCCTATCAGCTTCATTTAACCGTCAGCGGTCCTGAGGAAGTAGTCAAAAAATTGAAAGCAAAAGGATTAAAACTCACCTTCAATTTAAACGACATCACCAAAGGGCAATTGGATGCCTTGCGGTCGAATCCACACGCTTCAAAAGGCGATGAAGTCAGCTTTTTCGTTCCCGATCAATGGAAACAAGTCAACCTTCCGTTGATTTCCGATACCCCATTGGAAATAGACGACTCTCAGGCCAAATCCTTGCGAATCGACTTTGTCCGCTGCGATCTGTTGCCCATCGATAATCCCATTCCGATCAATCTTTTTTTCCCTCCCGAATACAGCAGCGCCCACAATCCCGATATCACTGTTGTCCAACCTAATTCGTTCATCAAAAAAATGAATGGGCTGCATATGATCACCGACCCGCTTTATGCAAAAGGGGTGAGCCGCCTCTTTGTACACATTGTCCGCGATATGCTCCAAATACAGGTCTTAATCGCTCCCAAAAATGAAAGCGCTTCTTTAGATTGGAGCGTACAATTTATCAACCCTCGTGTTTTAGAAGATCGATACGTTTCCACTTTGATGTCGGACGTATCCGATGATGAATTGCGCTCGCTGCAGCCGCATTTAAGGGAAGAATATTTGCGCAATCGGTTCCGGAGCTATATGAACCGTTTTCAATTTTACAAATCCGATGATACCAAACTTGAATTGAATTTCGACTTGTCAGACAACAAAATAAATATCGTAGAAGGCAAAAAAAATCCTTAGAGACGTTCTCTGAATTAGGATCACGTCATGAGCTCTATTCCGCATGTCGTTTTGTTAAAAAGCCAGCTCTTTCGCCTTGGCGGTGCGGAAAAATATGCGTACCGTATCGCGCAGGCCTTTAGATCGAAAAATTGCCGCGTTACTATCTTGACGGACGGGCCCATTAAACAACCGTCATGCGATCCACTTTTACAGATCATTTCGAATGACAAATTGCCGTTGATGAGCTTTCTTCGTGTAGAAGCATATGATGCTTTTTGCCGAAAGAATCTACAAGAAATAAATGGGGATCTTATATTTGGCTTGGACCGCAACCGTTTTCAAACTCATATCAGAGCATCGAATGGAGTGCATGCAGCCTATTTAGAACATCGCAAACACACGGACCATTTTCTAAAGCGCAGCTCGTATCGTTTCAATCCTCTTCATCGAACGCTGCTCCAGATTGAGAAAGAATCTTTTAACCATTCCGATCTCAAAGTGTTATTTACGAACTCTTTTATGGTGCGCGATGAAATTTTGAAGTATTATTCAACAGACCCTCAAAAAATACAGGTTCTGCACAATGGCGTGGAATGGCATGAAATGCAAACTGATTTCACAGAATGGCCGGAAATGAAACCGGATCTTTCCCGTCGGTTTCAAGTGGATCCTGAGACATTCCATTTTGTATTCATAGGACACAATTACGCTCGAAAAGGATTGGAAAAATTATTGAAAGGACTTTCCATCTTGAAAAATCGGGAATTCCATTTATCCGTTATTGGGAAGGAAAAAAACCCCTCCAGGTTTATTGCCCTTGCGAAAAAATTAAATCTTGATAAACACGTGACTTTTTTCGGCATGCGGTCAGACATACGGTCGTTCTATCAGCTGGCAGATGCGCTCGTCATCCCTTCGTTTTACGATCCGTTCGCCAACGTGACTGTAGAAGCCTTGGGCATGGGGGTCTTTGTCGTTTCATCCAAGACCAACGGAGGCCATGAGATTTTAAATTCTCTTAATGGCAGCATCATCGAATCTCTCAACGATGCTGAATCCATAGCAAAAGCTTTGGAAATCGCAATGGAACATCGAAAGACGTTTGAAAACAGTAAAAAAATAAGGGAATCGGTGAGATATCTTGATTTTTCAAATCAGCTGGAATTATTGACAGATATCTCCCTCGAGAAAAATAGCATCAGATGTTAATATAACTATTGTTTATTTTTTGATTACTAAAATGATTTATTATTATTTGAGTTTTGCAATCATCAGGATTCTGACATTCCCTATCCGATGGATGTCTTATTCAAGGATCCATAAATTCGGGCGGGGCCTTGGAACATTGGCGTATTATTTAATGCCAAAATTCAGAAAAAGGGCCTTGAGCAATCTATCGTTGGCAAAAGACCTAGATCTCAATGAAAGTCAAATTCTAAAATATGCGAAAGAATCCTTTCAGAATCTCATGATCACTTGTTTGGAATACCCTAAACTTGCAATGGAAAAAGACCTAAATCAAATCGCATGTTGTGAAAATCCTGAAACCGCAGACAGGATTATGAAAGATGGTAAATCGATCATTTTTTTTTGCGGGCACCAGGCTAATTGGGAAATCTTGTTTTTAGAAGGCACGCACCGCATGCCCGGTGTCGCCATCGGACGTCCGATCAAAAACGAAGTTCTTTATAAATGGATCTTATCTATAAGACAAAAATTCGGCGGCAAAATCATCACTCCCCAAAATGCGATCCGCGAAGGATTGAGAGCTCTTAAAAAAGGATGTTTCCTCGGGATAGTCGGAGACCAAGGAATGCCAAATAGCGGCTACTCCTCTTCTTTTCTTGGCAGCCCAGCATGGACATCGCCTGTTCCTGCCATTCTTTCGTACCGTACCGGCAATCCCATCATCGTAGCAACCACTTTGCGTAAATCGGACAAATATCATATCCATTATTCTGAACCGATTTGGCCAGATCTTCAAAAGACGCAAGAGGAAGAAATCGACCGTCTGATGAAAGAAGCTCTTCGCTATTTAGAAAAAAGCATCATCGAAACTCCAGGCCAATGGCTATGGCAGCATAACCGCTGGAAACAACAGACGCCCGAACGGCTCAAACCCTCTTTCCGACACGAATCTCTTTGCATCATCCTCCCTGAAAAAAAATCACAGTTCGAAAAAATTGTCCCTCATCTGTCGACATTCCGAGAAATTTATCCATCCGAGTTCATTACTCTGATGGTGCCGCAAGCCTTCAAACACTCTCCCTTGATCCCCGATGCAGAACGGATCACCTACGAGAACGAAAAAGAGATCCTGATCAGAGATTTCCGTTTTAAATTGATCTTCAATTTTACCGACCATTCTGAAATCCAGTCTCATTTTTCAAAATTAAGCGCATTTAATATCGTCAATCTTTCTGACCTGAAAAAAATAGCCAAGTCTAAAGGCAATCTTTCAGAAATCCTCAAAGCTGCGTTGTACAATGCCGGCTGAACGCTACTTCGTTAACAATCATTTATCAGACGCGGAGACAGTCTTTGTCGAAGATCAGGAATTCCATCATCTATGCAATGTCATGCGTACGAAACCTGGAGACAGGATTGAAATTGTCAACGGAAAATGGCAGCTTGCAACCGGCGTCGTCCAAAAGTTAGGAAAGAAAAGCGCGAGCGTATCGATTACATCTGTGGAAACCCGTTTTCCTGAAGGCAAAACACCTATTATCTTGGCCCAGGCAATACCGCGGTTCAACAGATTGGAATTTATCCTCGAAAAAGCGACCGAACTGAATGTCTCCGAGATCTGGCTTTTTCCAGGAGAAATTAGTGAAAAAGAACATTTTACTCCCAATCAGCAAAATCGAATGTCCCAAATTGCAATTTCTGCAATGAAACAATGCGGCAGGCTCGATCTGCCAGAAATCAAGCTGATGCCCCCTTTAAAGGAATGGAAGACCTTTTACCCATCTTCATTTTTTGGAGATACTCGAAAGGAGGCTCCTTTCCTATGGGAGATCTCTACAAAGCCAGCCTCGGAAGAACCGAGGATTGTTTTCATCGGCCCAGAAAAGGGGTTCCACCCCAGCGAAATCGACCTTCTAGAAAAGAAGATCCATGCGAAAGGGATAAAATTGCATAGCAATATCTTACGAGTGGATACAGCATCTCTGGCCGCGCTTTGTTATCTTGGAGCAACTCTATAACATTCTAATGTTTAATGTTTTAATTTTAACTAATATAATTAAATTGAAAAATTTAATATTAAGTAATAATATGAAAGATAGAGAAGATAAACAAAGGGAGAGAATCCTATGGCCATGCCGCGTCCCTCTAAACATCCAGAGCCGCAATCATCTCCTCTGCATAAAGGTTTGCAACAGATTAAAGATAAGATAGATGAACTATTGGCAAAAATGAAAAAAGACCAAAAATTCATGCCGAAACAAACAGAACTCGATGATTATTCAAGCCAGGTTGTGCAATTGATCCAAAAATATCATCCCAAAATTACTCCTGAACAAAAAAACCTTCTGGCTGCAGTCATCGATCTGAATGAAGTGCCTTTAATGCATCCTATGATGCAGAGAATTGCGTTCGAAACCGCATTGCGTGAAGCTTCAGAAAATCTCGATGAATATCTGATGCACAATTGATTACGTTCTGTATAAGGCATCTTCTAAAGCACGGGCTTTTTCCATAATCCCAAAAGGATAGGAATAAGCATTGTGAAAGGCATTTTGCCCATAGATTAAATCTTGGGCCATCAAATCCTGTAATTCAGGAGTGATAAGAACCCGTTTTGAAAACGTATTTGCCCAGACGCGTTGATACACCAAATTCCGAGTGTCTGGATCCAATTTTTCAAAGCACGTTTCTGCAGTTTGATCATCTCTTATTAAAATTGCTTTGAGCGTATTCATTAAGTTCTCCTTGTGCGGAGAGGATGCATGTAGGGATAGTATTTCTTTTTCCATCGTGATGTGGTCTCTCGCCATCTCGACGGCCCGCAACCTCTCCGTATACGATGCTCGCATTCCGTTTAAACCTAAAAAAGCCTCTTTACCAAATTCTAACCTGCTCGTTTCTGGGGGCGGCTCTTGAGGAAATCGATCTTGGCAACGATTTTCGTATAAATAGTAATACACAAGACACTGTAATTCGAAGTCCAATTTGTTGAATTCTTCCATTCCTGATCCTTGATCATTCCTGGCAAAAGCAAATGCTGCACGGTCTAAAGTATCTTTCGGATAGTCAGGAGTATCTGCGTGTTCTTTGATCTTTATTGCCAAATCCATTTCTCTGATCCGCGCATAAGCTGTTTCAAATTCCGAGGAGTTTTTGTAGGCGGCCAAATATTTCAATCTTGAATGCTTTTTTATGTTATTGGCGAGGAAAGAAAGTTCCTCTAACATATCTGTTTTATCTGAATCTGCTACTCTCATTTCGATCAAAGAGATATCATCTTCAAGCAATTCAATTTTTTTTGCACATTCTATAAATTTTTCATTTTTTTTGTTTTGCTTTAAAATCAATTCACTTAATTTTGAAATATCTCTCTTAGCCAATTCATCGTTTCTAATCATTCTATTTTGCTTAAATAAATTACTTCTAATATAATCTGCAGTTATATTAATTGAATTTATCTTATTTTTAATTTTAATAAGCTTGCAATTTAATTCATCTTTATTTTTATAAAGCCTTTTCATAACGGAAATTAATTCTTTTCTTTCCTTTTTTTGAATAAAAACAATGGAGTCAAATTGATAGAACAAAGATAGATCTGTATTTATAATTTTTTTAATAAAATCGGAATCGCCAAGCAGAGTTACTTTACAAGATTGTGAACTGATGTAAACGATGCCGCTCTTGAATGGAGCAATATTTCTAATAATATGCTGAGATCTTTTGACGAATAAATCCCTTTCCACTTGCTGATTGCTCAAAAGACCGTCTCGTATCTGACGACTCATAGACAATAATTTGGCGGCTTCTTCGGATTTCAAGAAATTTCCAAAATAGGATATAGCTTCCATTGGCAGGAGAGAAAAATTTTTGTAAGTAATTTCTTCTAGCCTATCTAGTAAAACTTGTTTTAAGTCAGTATTTTCAATAGTCTTGATTTTATCAGACAACTTTGAAATTAATTCATTTACTAAAGAACTCCTTTTTAATAAATCTTCTGTCAGAGAATCAATATTCTCATTCAGATCTTTTATAGATTTAAAGATATTTCTACATTTTTCAAAATTACATTCATTGTCGCCATTGTTTATTCGATCATCTATTTTTTTAAAATTATTATAAAAAGATTGATCGTTAATTTTTGCAGCAACTTTATGAATGAGATTTGAAATAGCCATGATCTTATCCGAAAAAATTGGGAAAGAGTGTATTTTTTAAGTGTTTTTTAATCAATGCTTAATGCTTTGAGCATTAGCGCGGAGAGTCCATAAAGCCCTTACTAGACCGTGCCCTTTTTCGATGTTAGTAGAGCGTGCGTAGAAAAGATGATCCAAGATTTGTTTCAAACCAGGCAGAATCACGTAAGATTTTTCGTATTTGTTTAGTTTCATGCATGCATTGACGATGCACTTTGTTTGGGTGCTCAATTTTTCGTATTGTTGTGAACCAATGTTATAATCATCACCGAAAAAAGCGATAATTCCATTCACCAAATTCCTTTCTTCTTCTGTCGCAATTTTTATTTCTGATAACTCCTGTTCCATTAAAAGAATATCCCTCAACTCTTCTACAGCCCTTAGCCTTTGCGTATTGGATGCCATCATTCCATTCGTTCCAAAGAATGCGTCACTACCAAAGTTTCCTTTTTTCCACACTTCCTGAACAGGATATCCTTCCTGAAAACAGTGCTCTTTTAAATAATTACATACTCGATATTGATACTCGGATTTTAGTGAAGAGAATTCATCCATACCATTCTGAAAATCTTGATTAGCAAAAGCAAATGCAATCCGATTCAGTTTCTGGATCAAAAGATCGAATTCTTTTTTTTCTTTTGTTTTGTTTGCTTCCCCCTTTTCCAATGCGCTTTTTCTTAACATCTCTCGCAATTTCAATGCGCGTATTCTTGAATAAACTTTTCCGAATTCTGGAGAATTCCTATAGAAAGCTATGTGTTTAAGTTTTGTATAAGGATTATTCAGATATTCGATCAGAAAAGACAACTCCTTTTGCATTTCAAATTTATCTTTAGTTTTTCTTTCAAATTGCATTTGATGAATCTTTTTCTTTAAATCTTTAATTTTTTTTATGTTATTGATAAATTCATTATTTTCTTTATGAAATTCACTTTTAAAATGCTCTTGTTTTTTTAATATTTCTTCAAACTCATTTTGATCTGAATCTGATTCAATACAATCTACTATTTTTTCTCGGACACAACTTAAATCATTTTGCAACAAATTAATCTTTTTATCTACTTCTCGAATTACATATTTTAAATATTTAACACTTTTACTTTCTTCTTCTAATTGTACAAAATGATATTCTCTTTCTTTGGTTTGATTGATAACAATGAAATCAAACTGATCAATTAATGCAGGATTAGATTCTATAATTCTTTTTAAAACCATAGAATCCATTATTAAATAGATTTTATCACAAACGTCATCGACAATAATTTCATAATTATCATGAAG
>DATIJE010000114.1:0-2368 GCA_035478995.1 Rhabdochlamydiaceae bacterium
CACGATATCATTTAAAAGGAGGGGCTTCATGAGCGCTGTCATTGACACTAAAGCAATTAATGATGAATTTAGAATAATCGAAACGGAAATTTTGACATTGCAAATATCGAATCCTCCTTTGCTTTCCGATATTGTTCTGTCTCTTGAAAAATTAGAAAATTTACAGATGAAGATAGATCAGATGGTACAAGAAGATCCTTCAAAATTCATGTGTTTTCCTGTCACTTTAAAAAAAGCGAAAGATTTAAGAATAGAGTTTTTGGATTTTTACGATGATCAATCTCGTGAAATATGGACTCAAATTAATTTATGGAAAGAAAACCGCGGCGAAGTCGATATACGCTCTCTGGAAACACGGGTTGGTAGGATTGAGAGCATAGAATCAGCTAACCCTAATCTTCCAAAACGGTTAGAGCGGCTGACAAGAATGCAGAACGCCCTCAATGCTATCCAGAGAAAAACAATTCCAGAATCTCCCATAGCGATGCATAAACCGGAAATGGAATTTCCACATTGGGAGACATCCAATTGGGAACATAAAGAAAAAAAATTGCAAGCAGAAGAGGTTAACCCTATTTTGAAATCATGGCAAAGTTCAAGTAAACGACATGCAAAGAGATGGGATTCTGAGCCTAATGCAGCTCAGGCGCCTCAACCATCATTGAAAAAGTCTCTTCTTTCTAAATTTAGTAATTTTTTCCGCAAAAAAACATCGGAACCTAGCATGTCCGTTCAAGAAAAACCAGAAAGAAGCTATGCGCATGTGCGAAAGAAACCCAATACACGTCCGTTTAGAAAATCCATTATAAGAGATCCCAACTATCCATTAGATGCAAAACGATGGATCTAAAAAGGTAAAAAAGTAACCAATCCTGGAAAAGAGGAACACCTGTGGAAAAAACCAAAAAGAAAAAAATGATCAAATATTTGCTTTTTGCGTCTTTTATTCTCTTTTCATCTTGCGGACCCTATGAAGGCGAGATCTACTATGGTTATTATGATGGTTATTATGATTATCAGCCTTACTATTATGGATATCCCTACTACTATTATTATCCTTACGATAATTACTATTATTATGGCGGAGGGCACCATGGCCATGGAGACCATCACGACCATCACGGCGGACATCATGGAGGAGGAGGACATCATGGTGGTGGAGGTCATGGAGGAGGCGGAGGACACCATGGGGGCGGTGGACATCATCATTAACTTCGTATATATTGCAAGAATATGCCACTTTCTGAAACTCAAGAAATACTCGAAGATTTGATCGCAGCGGCAGGCGATGCCGAAGGACCTCCTCCCGATCCGGAAGGCGGGATTCCTCTTCAGAAGGTTCCGGGCTGGATAAGATGGCCGATCCGGGTTGCTTTTTTGCCATGGGTGCTCTTCGATTTGATGATCCAAAAGGTTGCCAGGATATTGATTCGACCCCCTTTCCGTCAGACAGGCCATTGTTTGAAACGGGGGAATTGCTGCCATTACATCCTCATTCCAAAAGCAAAAGGGTTATTGAATTGGATCAATTTACTTTGGAATACAGAATTCCATGGTTTTTACTTTCGAGACCGCAATGTGTACGAATCAGAAGGCAAGCCCATGTATGTCATGGGATGCAGATACCTTAAGAAAGATGGAACGTGCGGCCATTATCATCTGAGGCCGGCAGTATGCCGCAAATGGCCGATGATCGAGTATTTTGGATATCCCAGGCTGCTCAAAGGCTGCGGATTCAAACCTGTCTTAAGACAATCACAAACATCTCGTTTGAATATTTTAAAGTAAATAACCCAACTTTATTCAGTTTTTAAAGTTCTCTATCGTGATCGGTTCAATCGGTTCAGGAAGGGAAAATTTTAGGATTTTTGAATAAAAATACAGCTCTGCATCGAGAGCTCGTTGGATGTTAGCAGATTGTCTAAAGCCGTGCTGTTCTTTGTCAAAAACAAGCATCGCTACAGGAGTTCCTTGTTTCTTCAAGGCTTCAAAAATAGAAACAGCTTGATTGAGGGGCACAACCGGGTCGTCTCTGCCTTGCAGCAAAAGGACGGGACGATTGAGTTTTTGAATATGGTGGATCGGAGACCGTTTTATATAGAGGTCTTTTTCCTGCGGATAAAGCCCGATCAAACGATCGAGATAATGGGATTCAAATTTGTGCGTGTCTTTTGCCAATAATTCTAGATCGCTTACGCCATACAAGCTGGTACCTGCTGCAAAAGTCGAATGAAAAGCCAAAGCACAAAGCACAGTATATCCTCCTGCGCTTCCGCCTCGGATCAAAAGGCGTTTGCTGTCGGCGCGCCCTGTGTTAGACAATGATAAAGCAGCGTTGATGCAGTCGTTTACATCGCCAATTGCCCAA
>DATIJE010000115.1:0-21826 GCA_035478995.1 Rhabdochlamydiaceae bacterium
TCGATTTATTTAAACAGGAAGGGGTTTTTTAACCCCTTCCTGTTTAAATAAACGCCTCCGAAAGCAAATATTTCGAGGCCTTCGAGGCTAAAAAGTTACAAAGTCGAGTTTAATCTTGGAAAGCGCTACTGTCCTTCTTTCTCAAGTTTTATTTGCCTTATTTGAAGTTCCTTCAAAGCATCGATTAAACTAGGCCTATTTTTTGGACTTCTATGTGTCATTGACTGTATCAAATCTTTTAACAGTTCAGGAACATATTCCGTTCCTTCAAGGGTAGTCTTTAGAATTTCTCCGACAGTAAATACATTCGAACGTTTAAAATATCCTCCTGTTTTTTTCTCTTTCAGATTATGAACATCGATATACTGGATAGGCACCTCATCGATTTGTCTTTGTCTTTTAAAATAGATTCCTACCTGCCCATTCAAAAAACCGACGAAAATATTCTCAGGAATAATTTCATAAAGATGGGAATCGTTAACACCAGTATACAAAGGTTTTAGATATTTCAAGATCTCTATGCTGAATTCCAATCTTTCAGACAATTTTAAATTGGGACAAATTTCCAAAAAACCTATCACTTTTAGTTCTAAGAAATGATCTGTAATTTTATTTTTAAGAATATTTTTCAGTTTTAAATTATTATTAAATATTTCGCTTTGGAATAGCTCTGTTTCCTTATTCTTTTGAACTTGAAAAAGGGGTGAATGTGGATCATCGAACATACGAGCTAAAACGCGTTGCTCGTGCATTAATAAATCACTTTGGATTTTCTCAAGTCTCCTTATCGCATTTTTCGGTTTAATCCTTCTTTCAGGATTCTGTTTTGTCATCTCCGCTATTAAAGAATTCAAACCTTTGTGTTGTAAATTTGAACTTTCCCTTAATACTTCTATCATTTTTCCAATCCAAAATACATTTTTCCTTCTAGTATATGAATGATCAGGGCAACTATAATGATCCGGAAAATTGTAATAGTTAACGCAAACAAAGGTAAACTGATTGCCTTGAATCTTTATTTGGTTGTTTTCGGGAAAATAACGTAACATTTGATCTTTTGATAACCCGTCAGCAGAATTGATTACTTTTTCTAAGGCCATTTTTGGCAATTCCAATTTTTGTGAAATAGTGATTGCCATAGATTGATCTACGCTTACATATAATAGACTCGTTTCTTGTACAGTATTTACTAATTGATCACCGATAGAAGCAGGTGCTGAATTCTTTTCGTCTGCTGCAAATAGCCGTTCCAAACAATCCAGACTTTCAATTTCTTTACCATCCCAGTCATAGAATAATGGATCGAGTGCTCGATGCTGAACGTCGGTTTGGCCTGCGTCAGCATTACCCAAAACCGAATTTTGAATCACATTCGATATCGTACGCTGTAATTTAACAGATTCATTCGTCTCGGTATCTGTCACATATTTTCTCTTTAAAGTCTGATCGTTTTGATTGTTTGTTAGGACCTGATTTGCAATACAATAAACATCATTGTCTGTCTCTTTTACAAGATCGAGGCTTGTGGAAATCTGATCTCCAAAAACAACCTTTAAAGCATCATCAACCCCCATTCCAGCTAGAGAAAGTGGTTGATGCTTTCCAAACAAAGAAATATCCATAGTCATCGTTAACTCCTATCCTATTTAATTTTAAAGGGAATATTGAGAAATCGATTCTCAGGAAGTCGGGGAAACAGCCCATGCTGCGTATAACCCCGACATATATAGAGGCTTTAAAGTTTTGCCGATTTAATTAATCACCGTCCGCATATCTCACAGGAAGCTTGCCTGTGGGAACGAGCTTTCCAAAAATAAGATCAGCCGCAGCTTCATAGGCGTCGATGTCATCTTCATACGCCATGATAACAGTTGGATTGACCTCAAATTGTGAAAGCGCATACGGTGTTCCAAAAATTGTGAGGATAACGGGGATGCGCAAATAATTCAATTTTTGAATCAGGTCCTCCGCTTCTTCGGGAATCCCGAAGTCTTTTTGATTTGCTGACACGGCATTCACCGAAAAAATCACAAGGGAAAAGTGTTTTAATTTTCTGATCAAAACAGCTCCTTTTGAAAAGGAAAAAGTGTTTACATCTCCATCACGCTTCAGCAATGAGGCAAAGGCTCCATCGTCTTTCATTTGTACAAGAGCGATTTTTTTACGATTTTTCTCTGCAAGAGGTAATAGGTTTTTCTTGTTGCGCACGAGGGTGATCGCTTGTCGGAACAGCTCTTTTTTCAAAGATCGGGCGGATGCTGAATTAAGGTCTTCCAAAAGATTTGTAGACGCAACCGTTTCCCTGTTTTCAGGCAAATGGAGCCGTTCTTTCAATTTTAGAATTTTTAGAACATGCCCATCGAGCTCTGCTTTACTGATAGTCCCTTCTTCATAAGCCTTTTTAATCCCATGAATGGCTTCAGGAACATCGATCTGTAAGATCCGATCGATATTCGGAGCGATATGATCTCCGTAAACTAAAAAATCATTGCCCGCACGCAAAGCGTTCAAGGCGATCTCACCGGTGGAAAAATGATTGGTCAAAGCTTTCATGTTCAAAGCGTCTGTGAATACAACTCCTTCGAAACCGAGCTTGTTTTTGAGCAAATCAGTAGTGATCTTAGCTGATAATGTGGCTGGGCATCCCTGTTTCGATTCGCAAGATGGGACAAAGAGATGTCCTGTCATGACCGAGTCAACTCCGGCTTGGATCATTTTTTGAAATGGGTAAAATTCAACGCGCTCAAGCCGTTCGAGGGAATGGCTAACGACGGGCAGATCCACATGTGAATCCACGATGGTATCTCCATGACCAGGAAAATGTTTTGCACAGGCCAAAATCCCCGCTTCCTGCATTCCTTGCATCAAAGAGACAGCGCATTCCGCGACTCGGTCTGGGCTTTCTCCAAACGAACGCATATGAATGATCGGATTGTAGGGATTCGAGTTCACATCGACGACCGGAGCGAGATTGACATGGCCCCCTACTTTTTTGCATTGTCTTCCGATCTCTTTGCCGAGCGTATGCAGCATTTCTTTATTTTGAATAGCCCCTAATGTAAGATTTTTCGGAAAACTGATCATATTCTGCATCCTCATCCCCAATCCCCATTCCGCATCCATGACGCAAAGAAGGGGAAGACCGGACTGATTTTGAAGCGTGTTGATCAAAGTAACTTGTTTTTCAGGATCAGCCTGTTTGAGGATCACTCCTCCGATATGATACTGGGTAATCATGTTTTTTATATCCGCGAGATGGCCATCATCTCTTAAAGGACACGCCGGAACAATGAAAAGCTGTCCGATTTTTTCATCCAAGGTCATGGACTCCAATGTTTTTTCCGCCCAGCTCGCTTGGAGGGCTGTCACAGCACACAAAGATGATAATAAAAATTTTATAACACATTTCATTGAATAAGCCTTTAATTAGAAAAATTGATATAATAATACAAAATTAAAACAGGAAGAATCATGTTCAAAATTAAATCTGCCTTTTTGAGGTTAAACGATACAATCCTGACTGAAATTTATCCTCTTCTAGATCGATTCGATAAAGAATATCAAACTACGATTCAAAAAAAAGAAGGAGAAGTCCAACAACATCTCGACCCTCTTTTCAAACTGCAAGCTGAAATTGAGGGAAAAATACAAAAAACAGGCCTTTCTATCAATTCTTATATTTACGGGCCGGGTAAGAAAAATAAAAAAAATATTATTGAAATCCACAATCTCAATGTGAAAATGACTGAGAGGCTCAGTCTGATCTACGACAAAATGCAGCCTTTCGAAAAATTTCGAAACAAAGATCAATCAGACATGAAATCGCGCACGATCACAATCCTTTCCAAAACAAGTCAGTCTGAGCCATTGATCCATCCGATAGGGCTCTATAATAAAAGTGCTAATTGCGCCTTCAACGCCCTCATTCAATTCATGGCCCATATTCCCGGCTTGAAAGAAGCCTGCTCCCTGCTTCCTCAAGAATTTGATGAATTAAAACATCTTCTGCAAATCCATTTAGAGGATGAAGCCGCCAATAAAAAAACGTCCCGAGCAGATAGTCAAAGGATGCGAGAACTGATGCATCGCATCTTCAAAGACCCTGTGACACAAGAGGAACTATTTTCCTCTTCTCCTTATAAACACGAAGATGCCTATGAAGCCTTGATGTGCCTATTAGGCCGTATTCCTCAACAGCCTGGCAGGCCTCTGTACCAAATCTCTCCTCTTTTCTCAACGATCATCACGACCCGTCGTTATCAGTCAACAGAAGTGTCGTTCGATGCAATTCCGGACAAGCTTAAAAAAACGAGAGAAAATCCCGATGGCCGAGACACGTATTCCATTTTGGACGAGGACAATTGTTCCAGAAAAATAGACGACGACTGTCAAATCATTCTCGACATCAAAGACAAAGGACACCTTCCTTTTAAAACTCTGTTCCGAGAATTTTTTATCAATCGGGGAATCGCAGGCTCTTCTGTTTCACAATACTTAGAAAACGATAATCGCCTCCATCAATATAAAGTCGTGGAAGAGACAAAAGAGTTTACATTTCCTCCGAAGGAAATGCTGATCTCGCTAAAGCGATTTTATGTCGATCAATATGGGACACGCTGTAAAATCAACGCCCCAATAGCGGTTCCGCTGACCCTTGAATTGCCTGCAGATGCCGTCTCCACACACCAATCAGCACGGTATGAACTGGACGGGTTCGTGCAACACCGCGGAAATACTGGCGATAGAGGACACTATGTCACGTATCTTAAAATCAACGATAAATGGATTGAATACGACGATACTCATACGAAAGTACTTTCCGACGATCAATTGAAAGTGGCCTTGCAAAATCCCTATTTTCTCCACTACCGTCTAACGTCCCAAACGCAAAATCCCGCATTACCTCCGGCGATACGCATCCCATCGACTATTCTTTTGGACCTCGCAAAAGAAGCAGCTAAATGCATCGAGATCAAAAAACAAGTCGATGCGCTAGAAGTCTTCCTGCACAGTTTCAACAACGACAAATTAAATAACGAACAACTCA
Organism: Rhabdochlamydiaceae bacterium; assembly: GCA_035478995.1. Lineage (GTDB taxonomy): Bacteria > Chlamydiota > Chlamydiia > Chlamydiales > Rhabdochlamydiaceae > DATIJE01. Next base: position 5,048 of record DATIJE010000115.1, read on the forward strand.
GAACCCAATTTTACAAAACGCTCTCAGAACAACTGATCAACGATATCCATTATTTAGTCTGGATCCATGGAGGACTGCAGGACATCTATGAATATGGAAAGAAAGAGTGCGATCCCAATATCCGGATGTTGAGATCGATTCAAAAGCCTTTTCTTTCTAGAAATGGCAGCAATATTTTAGAGCAAATGCTATCCGTTCATCGAGCACATCTGAACATTGCGAACCTGAGCAAGTCGGTTGTCCAATTGCGCTCTTTTTTGGAAATGTTGAACAATCCCGAAATCAGCAACGAAGAGTTAAAAGAAGCCTTTTATCAACTCGACCAACCCATCGATGGAGTACGGATCTGTGACAAATTTCATGCACTTGTCTATCAGGCCCATCTCATTGACGAACCTTATTACGGAAAGAAAACCACCGATGCCAATGTCCGCATCCTTTCGGAAATCACAAAACCTCTTCTGTCTTTGAATGGAAACAACCTCGCCGAGCAAATGGTACACCACGTGCAAATGAAAGCAAATAAAGCAAAATATGCGCTTCTCAAAGAGCAATTAGACGCCTTTTATCACCTGCTACAAGACTTCTCAATCTCCAACAAACAACTCCAAAAGATATTCGGAAATTTAGATCCCGATTTAAAAGAAAAATTATGTCTTTCGGTCTGGATTGCGGATGGACAGAAAGACATTCCCAATTATGGAGAACAGGCGATCCTCAATGACGTCCGATGTCTCCTCCGCATCAAAGAGCCCCTTCTCGGCTCAACCGGGGACATCGTCTCTCAGCTCCTCGCCCTTCTGGACCAAGAGAGCAAATAACTTGATCTTTAGATATTAAAGAAATGTTTATTACTAAATTTATTTTTAAATTTTTTAATTAATTTGATAATAAACAATTATTAATTATATAATTGTTACCAAATAGTTAGCTTTTATTAATAATAGGTAATTTATGTCATTTCCAACTATCGACTCTTTAAAAGAAAATGTGCATGGTCTTTTTTATAAAATGGATCATCTAGCACATGAGATCCCAACTCTCTCTGCCCTGCACATTTATGAAAAAACCCTTCCGAGTTTATTACAAACTCAAGAGGAATTGAATGAATTAAAAACAGAACTTGATGTTGTATCGTTAATTACAGTCCACGACCAAGAAAGCGAAAAAGTATTCGATGAATTGCGAAGCACCTTAAATAAAACAATTGGAATATGGAACCAGTGCTTCGAAAACATTACTTCCAAAAAGAAAAGAGAAAGAGAGATCACTGAATCTCCTTCTGCAAAAGTTCCGAAAACTGAAGAACAAGACCATCTTTCTTATCTTCCAGGAGACCTCCTTCGAAGTATATTGGAGAATCTTTCTCCTAAAGATTTTTTTAATTTGTCCCAAGTAAGCAAAGGGTTCCAACATTTTTGCAATCAAGTATGGCAGTCAGTGTTAAGCACACAGACAGGAGTCATTTTAACAAGTAAAGATGATTATCTACAGCAAATCAGAATGTCAGTACTGTTCGATCGAATTTCAAAAGGAATCTACACTACTAGAAAGCTAACGGGCCACTCAAGTAATATCGATGTCCTTTTCAAAGATGGCTCATTTTTATACTCTAGTTCTGTTGATAATATGATCAAGATCTGGGATCTAACGACAGAAACGTGCATCGCAACATTACAAAATGAACAAAGCAGTGTTATGTACTCTTATAAAGGAAAGAATTTTCTTTTATCCAGGGCCTCTGCTAACCTGATCAGGATCTGGGATTTAAAGACAGGAAATTGTAGATCCGCTTTATTAAAACCTCAACATGATAAAGAGTGCCAATTGATCGAGGGAAATTTCCTTTACCACTGTCCAAAAGCCGGTGCCCGCATCGGAGATATCAACATCTGGGACAGAACTACAATAGAACGTGTAGCTTCAATTCCACTCTTCTCAACATCTTTTGGCCATGTCAATAATCTATTCAAAGAAGGTGGTGTGATCTATTGCAGTTATGCGAATCCAGCATCGGCAAACAAGGACATCATCATCCTGGATTTTCGCACTTCCTATTCTGACCTTTTAAAAGCAGCGGATGCGATTCTTCAGCAAGGAGATTTAAGCCATTTTCTCGCCTTTGGCGAGAAGTGCAAACATGCCATTCATGAAGAACTTGCAGCCATTGAGGCACGTGCTCTTGATTTCAGCCAACAATTTGCTATCACGGAAAATAAAAAAAAGGCGCAGGCGATTTATCACTTTGTTGCAAAACAGATCATTTATTTTTTTGAAAACGGCTCCAATAGACAAGCGCTAGTTCTTTTCAAACAACTTCCAGAAGAGATGAAACAGCCCATCTACAAAGAGCTTGAAAAAATTGGGGAATCGAACCCCGAGCAAGCTTTCCTAAATTCTCAGGACATGACGAACGGCAAGCGAAAAATCGCAATCCACAATTATCTTAATCAAAGAAGCCGTCTCTCTCTAATAGAGGCCAAAATCGATTAATATCTCGGTGGATTTTAAAAAAAGTGGCCGAGCAGACGCACAATGTCGTTGTATGTCAAATAAATGAAAAAACCTACCATAATGACGACGAATGGGATGATCATTCTTTCCATCGTCTTTGCCTTGAGCCGTTTTTTGGTAATGCTTTCGAACAGGGAAAAACAGATGTGGCCTCCGTCTAGGACTGGGATGGGGAAAAGGTTTAAAATCCCTAAATTCAAGCTGATCACAGCCATCCAGAACAACGCTTCTTTCGCTCCTGTCATCCATCCATAGTGGATGACTTGGACGATGCCAACCGGGCCTGACATCCATTTTGGATTCAAGTGTCCTGTGAAGAGATTGGAGATGGTCCTCCAAGTCTGATTAAAGACATCAGTAAACAATGAGAGAGGTAGAGGATTATAGACTATTTCTCGGTCTTGAAGAGAAATTCCAAGCATCAATTTTTTTTGAGCCTCTTCGAGCCATCGGATCGCTTCGGCTTTCTGTTTTGGATCTTTTAATTTTTCAATTTCTTTTCTCTGTTCATTCAATAAGCTGTTCGCGCGGGCCTGTTCTTCTTCAGATAGGGGCAGGTCTTTCTTCAGCACAGGTGTGACAGGGTTCAGCAAATATAAATTCCCTGCATGCGTCATAGCTTGGGATGTGCCGATGGATTGCGTGAGCCGATCTAAGTCTTTCCAATTGATGTTGGAAGCAAATTGGGCATCGGCCTGTTTCCAAGAGACTGGAGCCCAGTTCGCATTCCGCTCTACGACAAGATGGACCTGTTTTGTTTGCATTTTGGATAGCAGATCGATCGCATCCTTTACAGGATTTCCATCTACCGCCAGGATCTGATCCCCTGTTTGCAATGGGGTTTCCAAATAGCCTTGGGCAAGATCGGCAAAGTGATGCTCCTCTGAATATTCATCGATATACGCGAATGGTTTTTCCACAATGCAATCGTGCGTCACATTGTAGGGAATAAAATGGAGCTGCGCCACTTTTTCATTAAGTCCTGCAGCATGGTCCCAATCATCCAGTTCCGCTCTTTCATCGGAAGTCAGCCGCAAGTCGGAAACTTTCAATCGTGGTATCCGCGTTACGAAAACCTGATCCCCTCGTTGGATTGTAACAAGCGACATGGGCTGATTGATCACATCGTTGAGCTGTTTGGAAGAAAAGATCAACTGACCATCGGCGGATACAATTCGATCGTTAGGCTGGATCCCACTGTGTGCCATCGGAGATCCAGGCGTAAAAGGATTTTTATTGCTGCCTGCAAGATCATAAATGAGGTAGAGTGCCGGACTGAGCATTCCGACTGTCTTCGTTGTTTTCTCTATACCCTTTAAATCTTGGGTGGGGTCGACGGACAATGCTAATGGCGTTTTGGTTCCTTTCTCGTAATCGATCTTGAGAATATTGAGATCTTCTTTTGGATCATTGAGAATAGAGGCATAAAGAAGGTCTGTGAACCCTTCAAACTTGTGGCCGCGGAGCTTTGTGATTTCATCCCCTGGACGAAGCCCTTTTTTATAAAGATCCGATTGGGGATCGACCCATCCTATAAGATGGGTATATTCGGAAAATGGCTTTTCCCTTCCACCGCTGCTCCAAATGATCGTAAAAGCAAATAGAGCAAAGACGATGTTCACTAAAGGGCCCATGACAGCGACTTTTATCCTGTCCCAGGGCTTCTTGCCATAAAATCCATCCGGAATTTGATACGGTTCCAAATGCCCTTTTTTTTCCATTCCCGCAATGCGCACATAGCCGCCGAAAGGAAGAATGTTCAGATTCCAATCGACTCCATTGCGCTTCCAGGTATAAATGGGCTTTCCGAAACCGATGCCGAACGCTTCCACTGTCATCTTGACCCGTCTGGCCATGAAATAGTGTCCAAGTTCATGGATGAAAACCAGAAATCCAAGGCCAAATGCTGCGAGGATTATGTATAAAATATTTTGAATCATATATTCGCGACCAGTGATTAAATTATTGAAGCTTCCATACGGGCATTCTCATCGATTTCGATGATCTTTTCTAAGTTCAAACTTTTTTGCGGACGATGCGCTGCCATCAACGCTTCCAGTTTAACGGAAATATCGGACCAGATTATTTCACGGTTCAAAAAGCGATTGACCAGCACTTCATTTGCAGCATTCATGTAACAGGGCAGGCTTCCTCCCTGCTTTAAGGCATCGTAGGCCAATGCAAGGCAAGAAAATTTATTGGCATCAGGAGCATAAAAATCAAAACGGGAATGCAATGCAAAATCAAAAGGGCGCGCAAGCCCTTCTTTTCTCTCCGGAAAAGTCATCGCATATTGGATCGGGATCAACATATTAGGCTCGGAAAGCTGCGATAGGATCGAGCCGTCTTTGAATTCGATCAAACTATGCACGATGCTCTGCGGATGGATGACCACTTCGATTTTTTCCACCGGAATGCCAAAAAGAAAATGTGCTTCTATGACTTCCAGCCCTTTGTTCATCAACGTAGAAGAATCGACTGTATTTTTCGGCCCCATCCTATATGTGGGATGTTTCAACGCGTCTTCTAATGACACCTGTTTCAATTGCTCTTCGCCAAGGTCTCTGAAAGGTCCTCCGGACGCAGTCAGAATCAAACGGCGCACATCCTCTTTTTTTTCTCTGTGTAAACATTGAAAGATCGCATTTTGCTCGCTGTCGATTGGAATGAAATTGACCCCTTTTTCTGCAACCAGCGACATGACGTATTCCCCTGCCGAAACGAGGACTTCCTTATTCGCAAAACCAATGTCTTTTCCGCTCTGGATTGCAGAAACAGTCGGCAGAATTCCCGCCGTTCCGCTCATCGCAGATAACACAAAGTCAACATCAGGATGGGCTGCCGCTTCTTGAAGACCTTCTATTCCGCCGAGAACGCGCACATGGGGAAGCCGCCTTTGCAATTGGAATGCTTTGTCTTTATCGAAGACGGCAATGATTTTTGGATGGAATTGACGGGCTTGCATTTCGAGCAGGTCGATATTCGATTTGGCAGCTAGCACCTCTATTTTTATCTCATCCTTGAGATGTTGCGCAATTTTTAAGGCATTTGCCCCGATAGAGCCTGTGCTGCCGAGAATCGCAACTGTTTTAGGAAAGTGTTTATTTTTCATCATCGCTTCAAATATAAATAAACCCGGTAAAAACCTCAAAAGATATCATCATAAAGTCAGTCTCTCAGTTCCTGCTCGGCATTAAAAGGAGGTTTTGCCACGACTTCCCGAAGCCTGCAATTTTTTTTCAGCCGCTGCCTGGCAAATGCGCGGGAGATCACACCTTTGTGAGGAGCAAATAAGACTGCTGCCGCGTAAGCCAGAGTGAGAACTACGACGACCAGTCCTGAAGTGGAAAGCGGCATCTGATGCACGGACAATAAATGACGCGACAAAGCGACGGCGACAATCGAGCATCCAGATCCAATTCCAATCGCCAGCAAGATCATTTTCTTCAAATTATCAGTTAACAAACGCGCGGTCAAAACAGGACCGACTAAAAAAGACAATACCAATAAGACTCCGACCGCCCTGAATGCCCCGATCGATGTGGCTGCAACGAGGACCATCAGAACATAATTGAATACATTTGTTGATACGCCCAGCGAATTGGCAAGGGATGAATCAAAAGCTGTAATTTTAAATTCTTTGAAAAAAACGCCCAGCACTAAAAAATCGACCACTGCAACAATGGAGATCAACTTCAGATCATGAATATGCAAAGCGTCGACATTGCCCATGATCGCTTCTGTCCCCATGTGGACATTGCGGGTAAAGACGGTCACGAGAACAATTCCGATTGCAAACAGAGTCGTAAATACGAGGCCAATGCTCGCGTCTTCCTGAAGCTTCATGACTTTTGTCATAAACTGGGTCAGTAAAGTCGTGGCCAATCCTGTGATCAATGAAGCGATCAGCAAGATTTCTATAGTGAGAGTAGGCTCACTGCCCGGAACACCGGAAGAAAAAGAGAAAACCAGGATATAGGCCAGGACAATTCCAAGCAGGATCGTATGAGATAGAGCATTTGCCAACATCGTCATCCGCTTCAAGACTAGAAAAGAACCCACGGCAGCACAGGAGATCGCAACTAGAAGCAGAACGAGCATTTGGATCTCATCGGATGCCGCATCAGCCAGCGCTAGCTTTCCCTGGAGCAATTGACCGACTCTATTAAAAAAAAGAACAAAGAACTCTGCAAAGCTCTTTCCCCAATATGGATTGATAGAAGCAATCATCTCCATCATGTCAACACCTCTCTTTCAGGTATGGGCTGTTGATGCGGATCTTGTTTAGGATCTTGAAGCAATTCGGTCAGTTCCTTTTCAAGTTCAGGCGTAATAACGTGTTCCATTTCCTCGGCGTTGCGATGGACTTTTTCGACTTTATGTCCGAGATAATCAACTAGATAAACCTCCCAAAGGCGATGTAGGCGGACAATTCTGGCAGCGCGTCGCTGCCCTGCAGATGTCAGCCGATATCCTGTTTCTGTTTGTTCCATCCACCCTTGCGACATCAAGCGGCGTAAGAAGAATTTCAAAAGCAACCGGCTATTCTGTTGGATACAAGATATCTCTTGGATGGAAAAGGAAAGGGCAGGCCCCTTTTTCCATAAGCATTTCAGCAGGTTTTCAAGAATGCATTGATATCTAAAACGTGCCAGACGGCAAAAACGGGTGGTGAGTCCGGTTCTCGGTGCAAATAAAAGTGCGAGAATGCACATGGAAGATGCGCTCAATATAATCATTGGGCCTGTTGGCAATGAAAATTTTCCTATTCCTTCGCTATGTCCGGACCATATCGGGATTTCCATTGAAAGGTAATTGCCAAAAAAACCGCTTAGAAGACCAAAGAAACCAGACAAGCCGAATACAAGCCAAAGACGATTGCTGAATTGACGGGCGGCGACCGGCGGCGCAATCAACATTCCCGACATCAAGACTACTCCTACGCATCGAATGCCAATGACAATCGCAAGGGACAATAGCAAGAATAACAGGATATCGATCTGCTGCACGCGGATTCCCACGCTTTTTCCGAAAGCGCGGTCGAAATTGATGACTTCTATCTGTCTGTAAAACAAAAAAAGCACAGCCAAAGTGAACACACAAAGCAATCCATAAATCAGAATATGGATGTCTGTCATGGTTGCGGCCTGGCCATACAAAAAAATCTGGATCTGCTTGTACCATAAGGCATGTGTAGACTGGATGCGGCTAGCAATCAAAATCCCTACGCCGAAAAAAGCGGACAGCACAAAACACAAGGCAGCGTCGTTTTTTACTTTGAGATGCCGTTCCATTAAATCAATGGTCCATAAACCGAGCAGAGAAAAGATAAAAGCGCCTATTAGAACAGCGATGGCGATGATATTGTCCGATCCCGGAAACAGGCTGGCGGTCACGACCGTGCTCAACACCACTCCCGGATACGCTGCATGCGAGAGCGCCTCTCCGAGCAGGGATTTTTTACGGATAAAAACGATGACGCCGATCAAAGATGACGCCAGGCACATCAACATCGAGCCGATCGTCGGGGCGCGCAAAACAGGATCGGTGAAATATTCAAGCAACATCACCGCAACCCTGTTGTTTTGTTTTGTGACAGTTTTGCCGCTGCATCCAACAGATCAAAATTTCGACCGTACGCCCGCGCGATCGATGCAGGATTGAATGCGTCGCAGACAGGTCCATTGGCGACAAGACAGGTATTCAAGATGATGATCCAGTCAAAGTAACATTCCACTGTGTTCAAATCGTGATGCACGACAAATAAAGTTTTACCTTCACGCTGCAATTCTTCTAGTAGGACGACGATCGCCTGTTCCGTCGCAATGTCCACTCCTGCAAAAGGCTCGTCCATCAAATACATTTCGGCATCTTGTAGAAGTGCTCTGGCAATGAAAACACGCTGCTGCTGGCCGCCCGATAATTGACTGATTTGCCGTTGTTCGAACGAAAGCATGCCGACCATATCTAGAACGCGCCTTGCTGCGGCTTTATCTGTTTTCTTGGGCCATTTGAACAATCCGAGATGCCCATATCGGCCCATTAGTACAACATCCAATACCGTGATCGGAAAATCCCAATCCACAGAGGTGCGCTGAGGGACATAGGCGACTTTTTTTCGCACCTCCCGAAGCGGGCGGCCGAAAAATTCGACCCTGCCTGAAATCGGCTTGACGAGATCGAGCGCAGCCTTCAACAACGTGCTTTTACCAGCGCCGTTTGGACCGATAATGCCGACTAATTTACCTTTCGGCACCTCGCAGGAAATATCCCAGAGTACAGGGGTCTTGTCGTAATTGACCGTCAACTGATCTATTTTTAAAACAGAGCCTTCATCTATCATTTATTTCCATTCCTTTGCGAGAGCTTCGGCGTTGTGCACCATCACTTGGAAGTACGTGCCTGCATCAGACTCTTTGGAGCCCATCGCGTCGCCATACAATGCCTCTTGAGAAATTTTTACAGCCAATCCTTTCTCATGGCAGGCATTCACGATTTTTTTAAGAGAGTCCCTGCTGACATTCGATTCAGGAAAGACCACTCCGATATTTTCGCTGCATAAGAATTGAATGATCTTTTGAATGTCCGCGGCGCTAAGCTGTCCATCCGGAGCAAGTCCTTCCGGCGCAGCAAATCTCTTTTTCCATTCACATGAGCCGCGTTCAGCGGGAGTTGCGAGATATCTCCTCGCAAAGTAATTGAATGCATCGTGGCTCGTCACTAAGAATCGCTTGTCCGGAGAAATCCCCTGGAGCCGGTCTAAAATTTCCTGATCGATATGCACTATCTGCCGGCGCAGATCGTCGCCATTTTTTTTGTAAAATTCGGAATACTCAGGATCTGATTTGGAGAGGGCTTCGACAATAGGGTCGATGGCTTTAGCCCATAGGGACATATCCATCCAAATATGGGGGTCCCTCTGTCCGCCCACCATTAAAATCTCTTCAGGGCAAATCTTTTGTATCTCATTGCCTAAAGCGACGACATTTGGTTGGGCCTCCAGCCAAGATCGCAAACTTGCACCGTGTTCCAGACCAAGCCCATTGCAAAAAACCAGATGCGCATAGGAAAGCTTTTCATCGTCTCCTTTGACGAGTTCGTAACTATGCGGATCAATTTCTCCGACAATGAGAGTCAAATGATCGATCCTGCTCTTTCCGATCTGCCCCACAAGATCATCGATCATAGCGGTAGTGCATAAAATCTTTATTTTCCCATTGGCCTGCATCCAGGACTCGAATTCGGATGCTTGAGGCTTGCTGGAACTCTTGGAACATCCAAACATGCCTATACAGCATAAAAGGAGCATGTACATTAACTTCATAACCATGCCAATAAATTAGATAATCCACTCATTTTATCTATGTTTAACTTTAGCATCAACTTATGTTTAGGGCTGATCAAATTCATTAGTAATAAAAAAAGTCTCATTTAAATAATTAAAAAATGAACTATCGCCAAGTCTCCAATGAAAACTTAAATTTTTAAATTTGCAATCACCTGTCCAAAAAACCTGCGACAACTAGTAGAAACTATAGAATAGAAAGCTATCTTTGATTTAATCTGAATCCATTAATTAATGATAATTTGTTGCTAAAAATTAGACCCATATATAAAATCCGATAATTACTAATAAAACTACTGATGACAGAATCAGTAGTAGTGAGCTCAGGAAAACCCAATTATTATAATTTTTCGACAAGCATATTTTTGGAAAATGGAAAAGAACCCATTGCAAATAAACAGACAATTCGTTAAATCAACAGTTCTGTGCGTAAGAAATGCCGAAAAATCTGAGTTTTAATCAAAGGAAAATACGAGAAAACTCAATTATAGATGAATTTTTATTATATTTTTAAAATGTCCAACAAAAGGAAAGATACCTATGCACAATAATGACATAGCTGAAAGCAGAGCTAAGAACATGAAAGAAATCGAAGAGATCATCTCTAAGGCGATCAAAAAAGTAAACGGGAGAAAAGAAAATGATCTTTGCAGATATCTTCCTATGTCATCCGGAGGGTACATGCACCATTTCACACTCCGCAAAATGAAAACTCGTCAGCCGAGCGAGCTCGGAGCTTTGATTGAGAAATTTATTATCAATGCTGACAGGCCAGGCACAGTCGCTCCAAAACAGCGCGCAGCGCGCGGTTCCAGAAAGCGCCGAGATGCCTTTACTTTCACTAGAAATCAACTTGAAAGAATGCTCAATATCGCAAGATTGGCAGGCGACAAAGAGATGATTTCCATTCTCAGTCCAAAAAAATCGTTAGCCACTTGCAAACGAGAATTAATCGCTTCTATCAGACACGGAAAAATAGAACCTGAACTTTGGAATGCTTACGTTGAAAGCTTGAACGCCCAGCAAAATATTGTTAATTTTGCAAACGAAGCATTATCTTCCCATTCAAGATAACAAACTATTCTTGTTTTTGATTTAATTTCTCGCCGCTTCTGAATTACAAAAAAATTCAAAAGCGGTTTTTTATTTCTTGCATATTGTGTGTCCAATCTTTTATTTTCTTTAATAAAAATGAATAAGAAAATTTACAAATAGACTGGTCGCGCATTTTTGTCTTGAATTTAAACTAAAATCAAATACAATGTCTTTTCCTTAAGCATGTGTAGCACTACTTTGATAATTTCTATCCAACATATTCCATTGCATCCTCTCAAGTCTTATGTTTCGCCTTCTATGATGAACAATCATCGTTTTCTCAAATCTAATTTGTTAACTCCTCTCCAAAGGATATATTATGTCTGAAACTGTAACCAAACCTGAATTTGGCAAATGGAGGTCATTTTTCTGGCCGGTCCATGTTTATGAGCTGAAAAAGCTTCTTCCGATGTTCTTTTTATTCTTTTTTATCAACTTCAATTACACGATCTTGCGGGACACGAAGGATTCATTGATTGTCACCGCTCCCGGATCAGGTGCAGAAGCCATTCCTTTCTTAAAAGTTTGGGGAGTGCTCCCATTTGCGATCCTCTTCATGATCGTCTATGCCAAACTGAGCAATGTCCTGAGCAAGACAAAGCTATTCTACACAACGATCTCAGCTTTCATCGCATTCTTTGCGTTGTTTGCGCTCGTCCTCTATCCATGTAAAGACATCTTGCATCCTACAGTTGCTGCAGACTCGCTTCAATCCTTTCTGCCACAGGGACTCTCAGGGTTGGTCGCCCTTTTTAGAAATTGGACTTACGCTCTTTTCTATATCATGTCAGAACTCTGGGGAAGCGTTGGTATCTCTTTGCTGTTCTGGGGATTTGCCAATGATATCACCCGCATCTCAGAGTCCAAGCGGTTCTATGCGATGTTCGGCCTCGGAGCCAATTTCGCAATGCTCTTTTCAGGACCTGCGATTATTTATTTTTCCGATATCCGCAGCAAACTTCCACCTGAAACGGACGCGTGGGGCATTTCTTTAAATTACATGTTGAGCCTTGTCGTTCTTTCCGGTCTTATCATCATGGGTATCTATTGGTGGATCAATAAAAATGTCTTAACTGATTCTCGCTTCTACGATCCTTCAGAAGTGAAAAAGGCCAAAAAGGAAAAACCAAAAATGTCGCTCAAAGAGAGCTTTATGTATTTGGCAAAATCCAAATACATCGGCTGCCTTGCGATCCTGGTCATCGGTTACGGCATTGCCATTAACCTCGTTGAAGTCACTTGGAAGAGCCAATTGAAACTGCAGTATTCGAATCCAAACGACTACATGACTTTCATGGGCTATTTCTCTACGATCACAGGACTCACGACCATCTTGATGATGCTGTTCGTAGGAGGCAACGTCATCCGCCGCTTTGGCTGGGGCGTAGGCGCGCAGATCACACCCGTCGTCCTTCTGATTACCGGCGTCGGCTTTTTCTCGTTCGTGATCTTTAGGGACAGTCTTACAGCGTTCATCAGCATGCTGGGAACGACACCATTGATGTTAGCCGTGGTTTTCGGAACGGTCCAGAACATCATGAGCAAATCTGCTAAATACTCGCTATTCGATCCGACAAAGGAAATGGCCTATATTCCGCTTGACCAGGAAGCCAAAGTCAAAGGAAAAGCAGCCATTGACGTTGTTGGCGCTCGGTTGGGTAAATCGGGAGGTTCTTTGGTCCAGCAAGGCTTGATCGTAGCTTTCGGCTCTCTTGCAGCCATTACTCCCTATATAGCAGTCATTCTGTTTGGAATCATTTTTGCCTGGATCTATTCTGCAAAATCTCTGAACAAGCAATTTACCAAGCTGAATGCTGAAAGAGAACAGCAAGCAAAAGAAAAAGCTGCTGCAGCTGCTGCTGCCGAAACCGCAGTCAAAAATGCAGTGAGTGAAAAACAGGAAGTGCACAGCTAATCGTTTTTCTATTATTGCTGCGTATGCAAAGAGGGCTCTTTCCGGAAACGGAAAGAGCCCTCTTCTTTTTATAAGGACCGGGAATTTTGCAACTGCCTCATAAGAGATAACCGATCGTAGAAATAGCAAAGGCTGTAAAAACCGGTGCTTTTGCCAAGCGTACATTGTACATTTTGTTAGCAATGTTCAATACGCTCAGTACAATCAATCCCGGGCATAGGATCTGAAGGATCGGTGAAAGCATGTTTGCAATCCCAGTAAAGCCGAGATTGGCAATCAGACCCGAAATGGCAAGAGTGACCAAAAGAGAAACAAGTGTGCTGCACCGATCTTTCAACAAGTCTTTTTTGATGTATTCTGCGCAGATCGAGACAACCGGAATAGCGGTGGTCAAACATGCCATAGCTACGGCGATGCACGAAATGAACGCTCCTTGAGGACCAAGCAAATATCTGGATATCGCCGCAAGCCTCTCTTCCGGCAAATGAGCAGGAAGCAGATGGGCATAATAAGAGGCAACATAGGTAAGTCCTACGTACATCGCAGATAAAAGGGCGGTGGCAATCAGGCACGCTTTCAACATTTTTTTAAAAATCTGCTTTCGAGCTTCAGGAGACTGCTCTGCTTCCCCTTCATCGCAGAAGTGAGACAAGACGAGCGGGGCAAAAATGAAAGATGCGATCAGATCGAGGGTATTATAACCGACTTTCAATCCGCTTGTGAAAGCAGCTCCGCTGGTCAGATCGCTCACTGGCTGGACCGGCAGGTGCATCAATCCTAAAACGACAATGGCTCCTAATGAAAGCAGCAATATAGGAGTGAGGATGAATCCTAAAATGTCTATAATTCTTCTCTTCTTGATTGCAAAAGCTAAAACGACAAGACATGCCAAGACACTGAAAAAAGATAGAGAGATTGCAGGCAGATAAGGCTTCAATGTCGCATAAGATAGAGCAAACAGTCGGGGAATGGTCCCTATGGGGCCTAAAATGACCTGTATAATTAAGATGAGGATCATACCCGGAATTTTACCGATCCTCCCAAAAAATTCTCTGTACTTTCCTTGAAACAGCATCATAGACAGCAATCCCACGAGAGGCAGACTGACTCCCGTGATAAGCAATCCCAGCATTGCAAAAACATTTTTATCGCCTGCTGAACCTCCTAAAATAAGAGGCCATATCAGATCGCCTGCTCCAAAGAACATGGAGAACAGAGCAAGTCCGGCCGACAAGACACTGGAACGCTTTTGATTGGACATAAACAACTCCTAGAAAAGACAATTAATATTTATTTAAAAACAAACTATGAAAATAAGAATAATAAATTCTAATTTTTTAAGAAACAAAAAACTATATCAATTTATCGATGAAAACATGAGGATGACTGTTTTCAAAAAATTTTAGTGACTATTATATTGCGTTTTGCAAAGGTAAGAAATTGTTTAGTTTTTTGAAACAAAGGATAGATATCATGAAAAAAATATGTGCTCTTTTGGCATTGTTCGCATTATCTTCTTGCAGTGATGATGATTATGATGGTTATCGTCACCATAGACATGATGAGGATTGGGATCATCATGACGATCACGGAGATCATCATGGGGATCACCACGATGGCGGACACCACCATTAATAGAATTTTTTAAAATTTAAGATCGATGCGGCCGCTGAATATGTTCTCGGAGAAATGCCTTCCAATCGCTGCATCATAGGATCCTCCGACTGCCAGCCTTCCTCCAAAAAATTCTCCTGTAAGACCGACATTAGAAACGAAGAGGTTTCGGGAAGGCTTGCCGATTTGAACAGTAAAAAAACCGTGCGTGTTGATAAAGTTCTTGAATCCTGCTTTGTACTTTCTAGAACCAAATCGAGATTCCCTCGCCCAGCTCAAAGCGACGTCAGGCACTAACGACCCCCAATCAAAATGAAAACAGACAGTTCTCTTAAAACCAATTTGGCTTCTCAATAGGTTTGTATTTTTACTTCTGACTTTCAGATTGAATGTGGGCGCTCCATGTTCAGTATATCCTTCCTGATGCAGATACACATAATCGAAGTTCGCAAAAGGTTGGAAGAATCCTAATCCCAAAGGCACATTGACACCAAAATTTAGATTCGCTGCGAATTCGCTTCCATCTTGATGGTGTTTTGCTCTTCTATCGATAGTGGAAAATTGGATTTTTCTTGTTCCCTTGTAATCATTGCTGGCGCCGAATGCCGAAGCGTTGAGGAAGAATAGGTTCGGGTACCAGGTAGCATAAATGCCTCCGTACCCACTGTCTATATCTCCATCGGCCAGAGCACAATCTTCTGTCCAATCTATGTCTGAGTCCACAAAACCGCCAAAAGCGCCTATGGACAAAGTCTCCAGAAAAAGGTAATCGATCCCACCGGCCACGCCAACGCTCGAGGCATGGAAACGGCTATTGTCATGAAGATGTCCTTGATGAATATAGCCTCCAAAAACATCGGCCCATAGACCGACTTTTCGATTTTTCAATATCGCTTCGCAGCAGCCGGTATCATGCAGCAATGCCATTCTACGCGAGAGGGCTGATCGAACCATGATGCTATTTTCTTGCTCTGTAATCGAAAAACCCCCTCCGAAAAGAGATGGCTGCATTTGATTGAGCGCGCAATTCAATGCATTTAAACTCAATGATTCTAAAATCGTAAAAATATTGAATAGATCAGATCCAGGAGTCATCGTAAAACCGTCCAGATATTTCGCAACGGCTCGGGGATTAGGATCGAGTCCAGGACGGAAAAGAGGAGGAAATCCTACCGGAACGAATGGTCCCATACTTCTCAGCAACAATTGTACAAAAGTAGGTCCATAAATAACGGAAGCATCGACATTCGGCTGGTTAAAAACCACATTGCTAAATTGATTTATGACACCGCCCGATGCTGTGAGAAACGTATAGGTTGTCCCACTTATATAGGTGCCGGGTTCCATGATAAAATCCACAGTCCCATTTAACGTTGCCGTACCCGATATACTGAGCAAACTATTGTTTCCTGACGGACTGAGCTCGATATCCAGTGTGCCACCCGCATTTTGAGTGTAATTGCCCGCTACGAAAATGGCCCCGATAGAATTTCCGGGAAAGACGGTTCCGCTATTCGTTAAATTGCCAACACTTGATCCGGAGGTATTAATGGTCCCGTTTCCACTGAATGTACAGTTGATTCCTACGACTACAGGTCCGATGACACTTCCATTCAAATTCAGAATTCCACCGGATATCGTTGTCCCGCCTGTATAAGTATTGGCGCCATTTAATTTAAGCGTTCCGGCCCCAATCTTCGAAACCGGAGCGCCCGGCGTACCGGTATCGCTTTGGATCGGATTTAACAAAATAAGCGTGCCGGAAACATTAAAGGTTGCAGCAGAACCAGATTGCAGAAAAATATCTTGGCCGAATCCGATTCCAGAAGTGCCATTTTCTGCACTCGTACCTCCAGCGCCACCCGGACCGGCTATCGCTTGGTTGTTGCTGAAACTTCCATCAGCTACAGTGAGAGAAGACCCATTAAAAGCCACAAGAGCTCCTCCAAATGCAGCTCCTCCTCCACCGCCTCCACCTCCTACTGAACTTCCCGGAGGGGAAGCAAGAATTCCATTTCCACCAGTACCTCCTCCAAATCCGGCAGATCCACCCACTCCGAAACTCGGTCCCACTCCCAAATTTGCAGAGCTGCCGCCACCACCCCCGCCAGATCCAAATCCGCCAGTTCCAGCATTGCCGCCTATCGTATTTCCACCGCCACCGCCTCCGCCGCCGCCTCCAATTGTTCCTCCAGAACCGCCGGTTCCTCCAGTGCTTTCTGTCGTCGTTCCTCCGCCACCCCCGCCTCCTCCTGTGCCTGCTGCTCCACCTCCACTCCCACCATTTCCTCCACCG
>DATIJE010000116.1:0-7155 GCA_035478995.1 Rhabdochlamydiaceae bacterium
ACCTGACTGAAGATTTCGAACCTTGCAACGCGTGTCCTTCCTGCCTGGAAGTCTCATCAGGCCGCTCCCTGGATGTCCTGGAAATCGACGGAGCTTCTAACCGCGGGATCGATGATATGCGCCAAATCAATGAAACGGTGGGCTATGCGCCGGCATCCGGTAAATATAAAATTTACATCATCGATGAAGTGCATATGCTGACCAAGGAAGCGTTCAACGCCTTGCTTAAAACCCTCGAAGAGCCTCCGTTGAATGTAAAATTTTTCTTCGCAACGACCGAACCGCACAAAGTCCTGGCTACGATCGTCAGCCGCTGCCAACGTTTTGACTTGGCCCGCATTTCTTTGGAATCGATGCATCTCAAACTGAAGAGAATTGCCGAAGATTTGAAGATCGACGTTGAAGACGGCGCTCTGCGCCTGATCGCTAAGATGTCGGAAGGCTCTTTGCGCGATGCGGAATCACTGCTAGACCAGGTCATTTCTTTTGCCGAACCCCCTATTTCCGCAGACCATGTCTCGTCGGTGCTCGGCCTCATGCCGCGCGCTGTATTTTTCCAGCTCGACCGCGCCATCGCAAACGGCAATTTCTCCTTTGCTTTCGAACTTGCAGAACAGATTTTCTCTTCCGGCAAAGACGTGTCGTGCTTTTTGGAAGACCTGATGGAGCATTACCGCAATGTGCTCGTTCTGAAAGTGCATAACGACTCTTCCTTTTTAACAAACGCGGACGATCGACAAAAATATATAGAGAGCGCTGCCATTTATACGGAGGAACAATGTCTGTACATCATAGACACCTTGCTCCATTGGCTCCAGCAGATCTCTAAGACCCCTTTTAAACGCCTCGGCCTGGAAATGATCCTCTTGCATCTTATTCGCAGCAAAAATAGGGTCTCTGTCGAAACGTTGGTGCAGCGCCTGTGCGAATTGGAACAGTCGGTTGCCAGCGTTCCCGAAATTAAAAATGATCCTATTTTAGAACAAGCAGAGCCGGAAAAGGCACAAGCAGCCGCCCCGCTAAACGATGCTTCTCTAGAAGAAAAACTGCTCAAAGCTATTAAAAATAAAATTGAGCATAATCAAACGACCGAACCCAATCCGGTAGAGGTAATACAGGATAAAAAACCAGAAATTCGACACGACCCTGTCAAACAGCGGAGCAGATATGAAACGTTGATCCGTTTTGCCGCCGTTGAACTAGAAGGCAGTGTCAAAAAGGAGTAATTTTTTATGGGCAGTGGATTTTCCAAGATGAAAAAACAAGCGCGCATGCTCGAGCAGCAAATGGAAAAAATGCGCGAAGAAATGAAAACCACCGAAGCTACCGGTTCTTCCGGAAACGGATTGGTGACCGTCGTCTTGAATGGAGAAAAGGAACTGAAGGAAATTAAGATCAAACCCGAATGTGTAGATCCCAATGACCTGGAAGGGCTTCAAGACCTGATCAAAGCAGCCTATCAAGACGCCTATCAAAAAATTGCAAACTTAAGTTCTTCAGGCATGGACCTACCTCCAGGACTGTCTCTTCCATTTGGGATGTGAAAACATTATTTTAATCTTACAACTAATTAATAATAAGCATTTTCTTTTATAAGATTAAAAAACAACCTACTTATTGATTAATATAAAAATTATATATATAATAATATGTAATAATAAAATTAACAACAATTAGGTATATTATGTCTATTAATCCTAATATAAATGTAGATAGTCCTTTAGGCAAGAGAGCTTCCCTCGATATCGAAAAAAACAGACCTACTAAAAAGTCCTTATCTTTTACAGATCCAAAAAGTCTTACCAGGTCTTTTACTTTCCCCCAGCCAAACTCTTCAGAAAAAATGGAAAGTGTATCTTCAAAACATTTTCAAGAAAATATTTTAAATCCGTTAAAAGAGACCATAAGTTCTGAAATTTCTGAAAGTCCCAAGCTGCAACCAAAAACCCAAACAAGCCAGGAAAAACCTTTTAACTTGGCAGCAGCTGCTCAAAAATACCAAGCCGTAGAAGAAAAACTGGATTCTTTAATGGAACATGCCAAGGAATTGCTTCCTTCTTTAAAAAAGTCAAGCGACTCAGATGGATTTTTTAAATTTAAACTTAGAGGGACAATCCTACTTGACATGTATATGAACCAAAATGCAAGTAAAAATTTCAATCAGTACAAAAAGATAAAAGAACAGATAAACGAAAAGACATATTCTCTTCATTATATGGAAATAACAAGAGATAAAGTCTTTATTAAAATACCTGAAGAAAAGACGGATAAAAAAGTAAAAGGGGCATTTCGAAAATGCAGCAAAGCCATTGAGTTCAATGATTTTTCATTGCGACTTGTCGCGCAGTTAAAAGCAATCGATCCATCCAAATTTGATCCCAAGATCTTCTCCCTAGAAAAACCCAATTTTACTTCTGAATTCGTCGTTGAAATAGATCATATCCATGACTCTCCTACGGCAAATATCATCTATTGCGAATATATGAATGGAGGAGACCTTTATTCGTTGATTCAAAAATCAAATAAGGAAGGTACCCCATTAAGCTTTGAAGACAAACTTTTAGCGGGAAGGCATATCCTTCATGGAATACTAGATCTCCATAAAAAGGACTATATACATCGAGACATAAAAGCCAGTAACTTTCTTGTCGAAATCCAAACTGAAATGCAAAATGGAAAAGAGGTTTTAAAAATCGTGAAAGCCAAAGTCGGAGATCTGGACACGATGATCAAAGAAACAGATCCAAGGATTAAATATACCGATGTTGGCACTTATATTCCTTTGGAAAGCAGGCTCCAGCAAAAACGGACTCGATCGGATGATATTTATGCGTTTGGAAAAACTTTAGAAAAAGATGTTTTTCCGGAACTATTTGAAAAGAAAACATTGTCTGGTCAAGAACTCGAACTTAAGAAACTGATTACCCAGATGGCCTCAGAAAAGTCGGCCGATCGGCCCGATGCCGAGACCGCCTTAAAAGAGCTGGAATGGATTGCAACACTCATCCAGGAAATTCCGGCGATAGTTGTTGATGAGTCTCCAAAAGGACTTTCGAAATCTGAGATGCCGTATTAAGCGTTAAAATCTGATCTGCGATTTTGTAGGCATCGATCAGGCTGCATTGTCTGATGATCCGCTTGATGACAGGGATGAATCGAGGCGTGCAGGAAAGCTCATTGATGCCAAGGCCAATCAAAAGTGGAATAAAGAGCGGATTCGAAGCCATTTCTCCACACACATTAATGGGTCTATTATGACGTCTGGCAATGATCGCGATCATTTTGATCAGACGGATCACGCTTGGATGTGTTGGAAGGTAAAAATCACTCATCTCGGCATTGTCCCGGTCGACTCCTAACGTGTACTGAACGAGATCATTGGTCCCAATGGAAAGAAAATCGCTTTCCTGGGCAATCGCGTCGCAAATCAATGCCGCTGATGGCACTTCTATCATACACCCCAAGAGGACATTCTTTTTCACGTTCAATCCTTCTTCGATCAGCTCTTGCGTGACGCTGTTGATGATCTGCCTTGTTTCCCGCAATTCATTGATATCCGATATCATCGGGAGAAGAATTTTTACATCTCCATACGGTGTGACACGTAAAATGGCGCGAAGCTGGGTCCTAAAAATTTTTTTATTTCGAAGTAGAAATCTAATTCCGCGGCAGCCAAGCACCGGGTTTGGCTCTTTTGGCTGTCCAAGAAAAGAATCCGGGATCTTATCTCCTCCAACATCGAAAACACGAATGATGATGGGCAAATCTTTAGCAGCTTCGACGATCCGGTGATAGGCTGAATGCTGCTCTTCCTCAGAATGGAAAAATGTGCTTTTTTCTAAAAACAAAAATTCCGTTCGAAATAATCCGATGCCCGTCGCACCTTGTTGATGTAGATGGCCAAGATCGCTCAGACTTCCGATATTGGCATAAACCTGGATTGGATACCCATCGAAGGTTTCCGCTTTGAAATGAGTTTCTTTTTCGAGAAGTTTATAATGCGTTCTCAATTTTGTTTTCTGTTCTCTGTATTTTTCCAACGTTATTGCGGAAGGATTGACGATGACATCGCCTGTAATCCCGTCGACGATGACGCTTTTGCCTTTAAGGTTCTGGAAAAGATGGACATCGACGCTTGCGACATAAGGAATTCCTTTTGCCCTGGCAATCAACGCAGCGTGGGAATTTCTCACTCCTTTCTGCGTGACAAACGCTTTGACTCGGGAAGCCTGGACGGCTGCGGTGTCGGATGGAACGAGTTCTTTCGTGAAAATTACAGAATTGGGAGGAATATCGGAAAAAGAGAGTTTAGGCTTGTAGCATAAATGACCTAGAATTCTTTTCGAAACGTCCTTGACGTCGATCAACCTTTGCTGAAAAAAAGAGTCCTTAGTTTGAGAAAAACGTTTTTCATATTCATTGATGACCGAACGGAACACCGATTCTGTATTCTGTTTCATCTGTCGAATTTTTTCTTCCATAAGCGTGGTCATCAAAGGATCATTCAACATTTGAATGTGTGTGTCGATGATTGTGATTGCATCCATCGAACCTTCGTTGACCAGATCGTTTTGCAGACGTTCCAGGTCAGTCCTGCTGGAGAATAACGCTTGACGATAGCGGGCTATTTCCTGATCTATTTCTGCCATAGCGATCGGAAATTCAGGAATGTTTTCCTCCTGGGACAAAGAGAGAAAAAAAGAGATGCCGATCGCAATCCCTTCGCTTACAGGAGCTCCTTGGATCCTGATTTCTTCATCGTCCATGTTCTTCCCCGAATTGATTTTCGAAGGCTTCCACTAATTTTTTCATCGTCGTTTCTGCGTCCTCTCCTTCCACGGTGATTGTGATATGAGAATTCTTACTGGCCGCTAACATCAATATGCTCATGATGCTTCTGGCATTGATCGTTTCTTTTCTGTAAGTAAAATAAACGGAGCTCTTACTCGTTTGCAAGAGTTTTGCTATGATGGTAGCAGGACGGGCATGAAGACCTAGAGGATTTTTGATTTTTACCCTTGCTGTCGCTTTCACAAATCTAATTCCTTTTTCTACATCACTTAATCTGAATGAGGGCTGAGAGACGGAGATCTTTTTCTGACGGTCTTTTTCAGCTTTTTAGAAATAGTGTCTAAAAGCTTTGCGTTAAATTCTTTTGCAGAATGGTATCCCATCTCTTTCAGTCTGTGGTTTAAAGCGATCGTTTCAAGAAGCAATACGACATCGCGTCCGGGCTTTACGGGAAGAACATGATAAGGAACACTGATCCCCAAAATATCGAGATACTTTTCGTCCAACCCGATCCGATCATAGAAATGACGATCATCCCATTCTTCTAATTTAACGACAAGATCTAAACGCTTGTCATCGCGGACGCATACGGCTCCGTATAAATGCGCAACATTGATGATGCCGATGCCGCGAATCTCCATTAGATGGCGTGTCAATTCCGGCCCAGATCCTTCGAGATAAGACCCCTCTCTCACCTTTACTTTTACAACATCGTCTGAAATGAGGCGATGTCCCCTCTCGATCAATCCTAAAGCGGCTTCGCTCTTACCGACAGATGAATTGCCTTGTATCAAAATTCCGACGCCAAAAGCTTCGACCAAGGTGCCATGACATGTCATGCTCGGGGAAAATTCTTCACTCAAAAGAAACGTCATCTTGCTGATCAAATTCATCGTCGTCATGCTTCCTCGAAAAAGAGGAATTCCATCCTGTTCGCAAAAAGTGACAAGTTCCTTGGGAGGGCGATAACGTCGGGATACAATGACTGCAGGGGTATGCGCGGTTAAAATTCCTCTAAGACGCTCTAAACGGACCTGCTTGTTCAAATCTCTAAGATAGAGAATTTCTACTTTTCCAAAAATAATCACACGTTTGCTCGCGTGATTTTTTAAATAGCCCGCCAAACTTAATCCGGGACGCTGGACTTCAGGAAGTTTGATAGGGCGTTTTAAACCATTTTTTCCGACAATCAATTCCAATCCAAGGTTTTCACCATACTTATCGAAAAATTCTTGCACTGTATACATCGATGGTCGCCTGGTTAGTCTAGGATTCAATGGTCTCAAGATAGAACATAAGCCACTCTAAGAAAGTTGAAAAGGCAAGATTTTCCTGTGCATGGTCTTTATCGAGATAATTAGAGATTGCGTGCTCGATTTTTGAATAGTACACATTTCCGCTCCCCTGTCCTGTGTCCCAATTCGCATAAAAACACTGATAATTTCCTCTGCCGTACGAATCATAAAATGGGATTAGATCGGAAGGATCTATTACCTGGCCTCCGCATAGGATCGGCCGATTCTGATTCTTCACTGAATCCACTATTTTTTGGAAATGAAATTGTATGGATCGAACAGGGATCATGCCCGCATCGTTGTTTTTACTAAAACCATCGTGGATGTATAAAAATGTTAAAAAATCCTCAGGCAGCATTCCTTTATAATCGGTAATCACTTGATCCACTTCATCTTCGGAACTCGGCGGCCGGCCATGAAAAAAACAACTTTCATTCCTTAAAGAGTAAACGAATTCGCATTCATAGGGACTGTCGAAAAAAGCCTGTGTTACAAAGACTCCCACATCGTCCAGTCTGGAAAAAAATTTCTGGAAAAATTCATAGGCCTTGGCCTCGTAAGGAATTGTCTTCAGCCAAAACTCCCGTGTGAACTCAATACGGTCCTCAGTTTTTAACCTCGAAAGCTCAATCCATCCTTTAGGTAGATGTGGGGTCATTTTGGAGAGCTGGGTCCAGTCGACATCTGCTGTTTCATGAAGTGGGATCACATCATGGAACAGATGGAGTGGAATATCCTCTTCTGAATATTTCCTAAAGTAACGGATGACATGAGAATTCATTTAAAAGCTTATACAAGATAAAATTTGATTTTAAAAATTCATTCCGTTTTTTAAAAGAGAAAAGGCTCTCGATCTGAAGAACATGTTTTAAAACTGCGCAAAAAATTCGAAAACTTGTTTAGTAAATTATTCGATGATATATAAATAAAATAGGAATTTAATACAGAGATCGTCATGGCACAAACTAAAGTCGTTGTTATTGGAGGAGGATTTGGAGGGCTGAATGTTGCAAAAGCTTTAAAATCTTCCGACCTCGAAGTGCTGCTCATCGACAAGACGAACCATCAT
>DATIJE010000117.1:0-35912 GCA_035478995.1 Rhabdochlamydiaceae bacterium
TCTCAATTCATGCTCAACAACTTAAGTTAAATATTTCAGCGAAGTCAGCCATTTTGATCA
Source organism: Rhabdochlamydiaceae bacterium (assembly GCA_035478995.1). Taxonomy (GTDB): domain Bacteria; phylum Chlamydiota; class Chlamydiia; order Chlamydiales; family Rhabdochlamydiaceae; genus DATIJE01. Next base: position 61 of record DATIJE010000117.1, read on the forward strand.
ATGCTGACACAGGGATGGTCCTTTACGAAAAAAATGCCCATGCTCCTTCTTATCCCGCGAGTATTACGAAAGTTGCCACAGCTTTGTATGCATTGGAACAAAAACAGGATTTGGACGAGCCGATCTTAGCGACACAAGATTCCCTAAGTGTCGTTCCAGCTTATCTCAAAAAAGCTCCAGGTTCCAAACATCCTTCCTACCGGCTCGAACCGGATGGCACGAATATAGGGATACAGGTGGGCGAGGAATTGACTTTTAAGACTTTGCTTTACGGTCTAATGCTATCGTCCGGAAACGATGCAGCGAATGTCATAGCCCAATATGTTTCTGGAAGTATCGGCCAGTTCATGGATGAACTGAACGCCTATTTTTTGCAGAAAGGTTTCAGGGAGACCCATTTTAACAATCCTCATGGGTTACACCATCCCGAGCACTACACCAGCGCTTTTGATATGGCGTTGATCACAATGGAAGCGATGAAAAAACCCGTTTTTAGGGAAATTGTTAGAACGGTGCAGTATTCAAGGCCTGAGACCAATAAACAGCATGCAACGGCCCTCCTTCAAAGCAATCGATTATTGAGAAGAGGTCCTTTTTATTATCCTAAGGCCATCGGAGTGAAAACAGGGTATCATTCGAAAGCGGGACACACGTTCATAGGTGCAGCCCAGCAAGATGAGAGGACTCTCATTGCAGTCGTTTTAAATTGTCCGGATGCAAATCAACGGTTCAAGGATGTGATTTCCTTATTTGAAGCTGCGTTCTCAGAAAAAAAAGAAATACGTACATTATTTACAAAAAAATATGACACCTTTCCTTTGGAATTAAAAGGAGCTAAATCGCTTTTGATCGCTTCCTTGCCTGAAGATTTGACGTTAAGTTATTTTCCTTCAGAAGAGCCCGCTTTTAAAATCTATTTGCAATGGAAGGACCTATCGCTTCCAGTATCGGAAGGGCAAACCGTAGGGGAGATTCAGATGATTTCGAATGACGGTAGAGTTCTCAAAAATACACCTCTATTCGCAACTGCAGATGTAGAAATGACCGCCTGGTTCAAGTGGACTCATTTTTATGATAAAATTGGACCAAAAACTTTTAATATGACACTGATTTTGATCCTGATGGGATTGGTCAATGGCTGGACAGTTTTTCATTTGATGCGGAAACGTAATCATAAACCTCAATAAATTCTTCCAATAACAGTTCTTGAGGCCGTGCCTCTTTAGAGAGACCTATGTTTATCAGGGCTTCTTCTATTTTTTCACAGCCATACAGGTCTTTAAGGGATGATCTCAGCATCTTACGCCTCTTTTGAAAAGCGGCTCTGGTCATTTGGAAAAAATCTGCAGAGACGGGCCGCAAGGGAGGAATCAATGAAAGACGTACGACAGCAGAACGAACTTTTGGCTTGGGATAAAAACAAGTCGGCTCGATTGTAAAACAGTATTTCGGAACAGTAAAGTAATTTAAAAAGACTGTAAACGAGCTATAATCGGAGGAATTTTTTTTGGCTACAAAACGATCTGCCACTTCTTTTTGTACCATCAAGGTCAATGAAGATATGAGATGATGCAGAGGAACGAGATTAGCAATGATCGGAGTCGTAAGGTGATAAGGGAGATTTGAAACGATTTTTGCCCGGTTCCCTTGCCTAAGCCGTTCGCTTAACAACTGTTCTAAGGGAAAGGTGAGAAAATCTTGTTCGAAGACTTCTAAATGCCCTTGGGTTGTTTGAAAACGGATCAGAGCTTTTGCCAGAGCGGGATCTTTTTCAATCGCTATGACTTTCGCACCCGTTTTGAGAAGGGATTCTGTCAATGCTCCAGGACCCGGTCCGATTTCTATGACGAGATCTTCTGATGTAATGTCGGCGGTTGCGACGATTTTCGAGATGATATTGCCGTCGATAAGAAAATTCTGGGATAGATTTTTCTTAGCAAAAATTCCAAGTTCCTTCAAAAAATGAATCAACTCGCTCGGTTTGTAAATACTCACGATCAATTAAGAGCAAAAGGTTGAAAATCACTTGGGATCGCTTCCTGCATGTGTTTTTCATTATACCCTAGTCGCTCTCTCAATTTTGAGATGTAGATTTTGTTTTCGCGATTAACAGCCTCTTGGATGAGGTCGTTTTCAAGTTTTTCTTCGAGTTCATCAAATGGCGGTACTACTGTCTTGGAATGGTTTCTTAGATAAAAAATGCGATAGACCATTGTGTTATCGACACGGCTTATTTGGGATACCGGTCTGCTGTAAGAGCCCTCTTTGAGGGAAAATAACACTTGCCGATGAGCTTGGGAGATTTCTTTGTCCGTTACTTCATATTCGTCGGAGACGGAAACAGAAACAGGGCTTTTATTGTCATTTGAAACAGTCATGGATAGTGCGATGTCATCGGGCAGGCTTCCATTGAATTGCTTTGCGACGGTTTTTAGATCAAGATGATCGTTGATGAGAGACAGGTAAGCTTTCGCGGCAATCTGCTCGGCAGCCTGCTTGTCTTTTGCGCGTATTGAGAGAACTTGGTATTTCCATTGTTCGACAGGGGGATTTTGAACGCAATATTCCCGGTAAGAATCCTTCACATCTTGAGGGTTGACGCTGACCAACGCTTTTGAGTTCACTCGGAACCAGATCATTCTTTGAACGACGAGCTCGGTATGGATCATTTTTTTGGCCTCTTCATAAGATAGGCCGAGTTTGTCCAAATTCGCCATGACATTAGGTCCAAAACGCTCCTGGAGGGATTCCCTCACATCGCCGTCTGTAATTTTAAGATCTTTCCCATCCGAATCGAGCAGGATCAATTCATCATCGATCATTTGCTGAAGCACATCGTTCCAATTTGTAGTATAGAATTGATAGCGGGCCATTTTTGAATTGGCCAAATGGGGATATACGCGGTTCAGAAAGACATCCATTTTTTTCATGACATCGATTACGGAGATCGTCTTGTCATTGACTTTAGCCAGGATTCTATTATTGACGATGAGATGTTGAGGTTCGCTCATGGGCATTAAAGGCTGATTTGCCATGCAGATTGACAATGGCCCTAGAGTTAGGATTGCGCTGAGAATATAATAGAATTTCATCATAGTATGTCCGTTAAGATAACCAAGAATAGCAAAATGAAACTTTTAAGAAAATGATCAAGCGCGAGAAAATACAGCTCCGAAAAAACCGTCCATTCCGCCTTTGGTAGGCAAAGACTTAAAAATATCAGCTGTGGATTTAAGATTAAAATTTTCTTTAAAGAAGTCGGTTTGAGCCTCGTTTTCTTCGGGAAAAAGGCTGCAAGTGGCATAGACAATTTGGCCGTTGGGTCGAAGAAATTCCAATGCTTCTTTAAAAATTTCCCTTTGCTGCTGCACAAGTCGATCGACCAGTTCTCTGTTAAATTTCCATTTCATGTCCGGATTGCGTCTGATCGTGCCTGAACCGGTGCAAGGAGCATCTACTAGCACCCAGTCCATCCGGCCTTTCAAGGTGTTCTTTTTTTGGTCTTCATAAAAAAGAAGCTGGGCATTTTGGATCCCTGCCCTACAAAGTCTCTTTTTTGCCTCCCTAAGAATTCCTGGACGGATATCGTGAAGATAAATTTGGCCGCTGTTGGACATTTGCGGGGCAAATGCCAATGTTTTTCCTCCTGAACCTGCGCAAAAATCCAAGATCTGTTGACCTGGGCGAGCTTGGATCAGATTGGACACAAGCTGGCTTGCTTCATCTTGCACTTCGAACCATCCATTCTTGAATTCCGGCATAGCGAAAAAATTTGTCCTCTTGTGGAAGCGAATACCCAATGATGAATAGGGACATGGGGAAATGTGATACAGCCCTTCCCATCTTTCTAATAAGTCTGCGCGAGTTGTCTTTAAAGGATTAATTCTCAATGTAACTGGTGCTTCGGTATTGCTTGAAAGGCAGATTTCGCGGGTCTGCTCTTCTCCGTAATGTTCCTGCAGGAAATAAAAAAAAGATTTTGGAAAACTAAGTCGAATATGCAAAGGAATGCGATGGTCATCGATATGAGCTAACGGGTTGAAATGTTCATATAACGAAAAACGTGTTTTCCACGAGACCGGTTTTTGACATAGATGATCCAGCAAGCCTCTCCAACGGATCATTCCATAGATTGTTTCGGCGATAAAGCGGCGGTCTTTCGAACCGACGGCTCTATGCCTGCGAAAATATTGGCTTAAAAAAAAGTCCAATGGAATTGTTTGAGACTCGAAAGAATCAAGTATTGTAAAAAGATGGGTTTCTCGAAAAGATTGATTCATCAAATAAAAAATATGTTATTTTGTTCAAAAATTATAGCAGTAAAGAGTATAAACCAGAATACAAATTTCACTCTCGAGGAACAAGATGCATTTAGTAGGGTTTTTAGGAAGACTGTGCTTAAGCATTATTTTTATTGTATCTGGAATATATAAATTTATTGATTTGCAAATGAATGAAACGACTTTGGCGAATGGTTTGTGCACTCTGATGCAATATACGATGCAAATCGAATGGATACAACAAGGAATCGAACATTTTTTACCGATGTCGGATATGCTGGTCATCGTCGCGGCTATTGTTGAAATTTTATTTGGTTTATTGGTTTTGATAGGACTTCAAGTCAGGTTGTCGGCGTTTATTTTGGCGCTCTATCTGATCCCTGTGACGTTTGTTTTTCACCACTTCTGGTATTTGGAAGGGGATGAAAAAGTGATGCAGATGGTAATGTTTTTAAAAAATCTGGCTATTTTCGGTGGCCTGCTTCAAGTTGTTGCGTTCGGCACCGGCCCTAAAGCAGCCCCTCCTCCCAAATCCAAACCCCCGGCGAAAAAATAAATTTAACTCTGGTAATGTTGTGTGATGTTATATAACATAGTTCTACTGTGCCTCTTACACTTTTAAACAAAAAAAATTTAAATTTTTTTTCTCTTTTTGTCGGCAGCTTCATCATCGTTGCATTCGGCCAGCCTGGGTGGTTTTATTATCTAGCCCCATTTGCGGCTGTTCTGGGGTATGCAGTTTTTTGGAAATCAATAGATATTTTTTCATCAAAGAAACAGAGGTTTTGGGTCTCGACGGCATGGTTTGCATGTGTACAAATGGTCCAACTATCATGGATGACTGCGACGGAATATCAAGGCCTTTACATTCTCTTTGTCTACGGGGTCATTGCTTTTGTGATCGGGCTGCAGTTCGGCGCACTTTCTCTTTTGATTCCTGCAAATATATCGAACATGATCTCCTTTCCAAGGATATTGGCGATATCTTCTCTTTGGACGATGATGGAATGGGCGCGCTTGCATTTCTTATGCGGCTTTTCCTGGAATCCGGTCGGCTTGGCGCTTACGTCTTTCATTCCTTCTCTCCAATTGGCATCCATCTGGGGGGTATTCGGTCTTTCTTTTTGGGTCATGCTATCGAATTTAACTGCGTTGAAATATCTAAAACAACGTTCAAAATACCCGATTTTGGGAGGAATTGCATTCTTCCCTTACCTCTTTGGGTGGGCTCACATTATTTCCCATAAAGACCTTGACCAACGGGAACAAGCAACGGTCTCTGTCGCTCTCGTACAAACCGCTCTTTTGCCTTCTGAAAAAGTGCCCCTATATGGGCATGGACATAAGTTTATCTCTCCTTATGATCAATGGCGTAGAATTCTCGCTTTTTTAAAGGAGCAGGATCAAAAAAAAATCGATCTGATCGTACTCCCAGAAGCCGCGGTTCCTTTCAATGCCTATCAATACATCTACTCTCTTGAAGTCGTTGAAAAGATCATCCGTTTTGAATGTGGCGAAGAAGCCTTTCAGCAAAGACCTCCTTTACAACCTCCATTCGCAAAGCTAAAACAGATCGATGGCAAAGAAATGTGGATGGTCACGAATGCTTTTTGGGCTCAGTCTATCTCCAATTGTTTCAATGCTGAAGTTGTCACCGGCATGGATGTTCAAGACAAGGGACCTTTCGATTCGAAAGAAAATTATAATGCAGCACTGCATTTCGCGCCTTTCTCTGAAAATATAAAAAATAGATATGAGAAGAGAATTCTTCTTCCTTTGGCCGAATATCTTCCATTCAATTTTTTAAGACCGTTGGTAAATCGATATGGAATATCAGAATTTTTTACGCATGGAAAAGAGGCTAAAGTATTTCATGGACATGTTCCTTTTTCCGTTTCTATTTGTTATGAAGAGACGTTTCCTAACCTGATTAGAGAAGGAAGATTAAAAGGCGCCCATCTTTTCGTAAATGTAACAAATGATAATTGGTACCCTTTTTCCAAGCTTCCATTGCAGCATTTCACTCATGGCAGACTTCGTGCAGTAGAAAACGGCGTGCCAATGGTTAGGGCGTGTAATACAGGACTGACAGCAGCTATCGATTGTTTTGGCAGGACTGTCTCATCTCTAGGACAAGGTTCTGATCTCTCTTTTGAGTGGACTTCTGGAGCGCTTTTGACTCCGCTTTCTAAGCATCAATTCAAGACTTTATATACTTTCTGGGGAGATGCCGGAATCATCAGTCTTTGTCTGATCATTTTATTCTTTTTTTTAATATTGAAGCCTCGTTTTAAATGGTAGAATTGAAGTCCTTCGAGGTAATCGACAACAGTCTCTGAAATAGCCTTGCCCAAAATCCTCGTGTGGGTTAACTTTTTACCAATTATCAATGGATGTAATTAAAAAAACGTTTAAATCTTTTTGAGGTGAATGTTGTCTTCTTCTTGTGAAGTATGCATCGAAAGCAATTGTCCGCCTTCCTCCAATCTTAAAAAACAGCGCACTATCAATCATGAGGTCTCTCTAAAAGGGATTGCTGTTTTTACAGGAGAAACAGTGTCTCTGCGCATAAGCCCTTCAGAGATCAACAGCGGAATTGTATTTCAAAGGACAGATCTTCCTCATCAACCTCTTTTGCCCGCAAAGTTGGAAAATGTTCAGGGGACTCCCAGATGCACGATTATAGGAAAAGATGGAGTATCTATCCAAACTGTCGAACATATTCTCGCAGCTCTTCAAGCATACGATATAGATAATCTGTTAATCGAGATCGATGGGCCGGAAGTGCCGATTTTCGATGGAAGCTCATTAGCTTTCGTAGAAGCTATTGAGAAAGCTGGATTATGCGAACAAGAGGGCTGGAAGAATAGATTTCAACTGTCTGCCCCATTATTTTGGTCTCAAGGAGATATTCATCTTATCGCTTTGCCTTCTAATGAATATCGGATCAGTTATACGTTGCATTATCCTCAATCTAAGATTTTACGTTCGCAATTTTATTCAGTTCCTGTTAATCAAGAAACATTTAAAAATGAAATTGCACCATGCCGTACTTTTTCTTTGTATGAGGAGATCGTACCTCTTATTGAAAAAGGGATCATTAAAGGCGGCAGCTTGGAAAACGGAGTCATTATAAAAGGCGATGAAATTGTCAATACTGAAGGCGTAAGGTTCCAAGATGAAATGGTGCGCCATAAAATTTTAGATATGATCGGCGACTTGTCCCTTATTGAGCATGCATTCACTGCGCACATTATTGCGATACGCTCAGGTCATACTTCTAATCATGCTTTTGCTAAAGAGTTGTTAAATCACATTAAGATGGAGAGTTCCTGATGGCCGCGTCCACTTCCAGTCCTTCAGTCATTTTAGATGTGAAGGAAATATCTCGGATTTTGCCGCATAGGTATCCGTTTTTGCTCGTAGATAAGATCATTCATCTCAATCTCGAAGAGAATGTGATCATTGGGCAAAAGAACGTGACATGCAATGAGCAATTTTTCCAGGGACATTTTCCTGGAGTGCCTATCATGCCCGGCGTACTCATTCTTGAGGCGCTTGCGCAAACGGGGGGCATTCTCGTCCATCAAAAAGGGCACAACCAGAAAATCGCTGTGCTGCTCAATATCAATAACGCAAAATTTCGCAAGCCAGTAGTGCCTGGAGATGTTCTTCATCTGCATGCCACAGGTCTTCATTTTAGCAATAAGGGAGGAAGAATTCTTGCTAAGGCGATGGTAAACGATCAGTTAACCGTTGAAGCTGAAATTGGATTTGCTATGGTCGATAAAGAGCAACTTTGATTCATGGAGAAAAAATCATAAAGTCTAAATTATCAAAGAAAAAAGAATTGGATTTACATGCCAAAGTCAAACATTCATCCAGCTGCAATTATTGAACCTGGTGCTAAGATCGGAAAAAATGTTACAGTTGAACCTTATGCTGTGATCAAAAGCACTGTTACTTTAGAAGATGATGTCATCATTAAATCGCATGCTTATATCGATGGTTATACAACGATTGGAGAAGGTTCCATTATATGGCCTTCCGCGAGCATCGGAACCAAAACGCAGGATTTAAAATTTCGCGGCGAAAAGACCTTTGTTGTTATCGGAAAAAATTGTGAAATCCGCGAATTTGCGACAATCAATTCATCTTGCCAGGAAAATTCAGTCGTAAAAATTGGCGACAATTGTTTAATTATGGCCTATTGCCATGTCGCTCATAATTGCGTCCTTGGCAACCGCGTCATCATGGCCAATAACGTCAACCTTGCAGGCCACGTGACAGTAGAAGATCACGTAGTCATAGGCGGAATGACCCCTGTACATCAATTTTCACGCATCGGTTGTTATGCAATGGTTGGAGGCTTTAGCCGGATCACTCATGATGTCCCTCCCTATACGATTGGCGCAGGTTCACCGTACAAACTAGGGGGACTCAATCTGATTGGACTGAAACGGCATGGCTTTCCATTAGAAGTTCGAAAGGCTTTGACGAAGGCCTTTAAAATGACCTATAGGTCTGGACTGCGTCTGTCCGAAGCGTTGGACATGATCGAGTGTGAAATAGAAATGGATCCTCATGTCAGGCACTGGCTGCAATTTTGCCGCAACTCAAGAAGAGGTCTGATCGGTTTTCAAAATCTTCCGAGCCATCAGGAAGAAGAAATGGAAGAATATGAAGAGTTGCTGGAAGAAAATGTATAACATTTCTCATGAAAATAATTTTTTTTGGAACTTCTCAATTTGCTGCCAAGGTTTTATCTTATCTCCTGAATCAAAGCCATTCTATTGAGGCAATCGTCACAAGGCCAGACCGTGCTCAAGGAAGATCGTTGAAAACTTCCTCTCCTCCAGTGAAGTTGATGGCTCAGAATTTACATTTTTCTTCGCCAATATATCAGCCAGAAAAGGCTTCTACTCCAGATTTCGCTCAAATACTCAGCAATCACAAAGCGGATTTGTTTGTCGTCGTCGCATTTGGAGAGATTATTAAAGAAAATCTTTTATCTATTCCGCCTCAAGGCTGCATCAATATACACGCTAGCCTCTTGCCGAAATATCGAGGAGCCGCTCCGATGCAGAGGTGCTTGATGAATGGCGAATCGGAATCCGGAGTTACCATTATTGAGATGGTCCTGAAGATGGATGCAGGCGATATGCTCGAAGCCATGAAAATCCCTATCCCAGAAGAGATGACTTTCGGAGAATTAGAGGAAAGATTATGCGCATTGTCTTGCGCTGCACTTACAAAAGTTCTTCATGATATTGAAAATGGGTTAGTAAAAAAAATTCCTCAAAATGAAGCTTTGGCCACTTACGCCCCGAAAATCTCTCCTGAAGAGGAGCAAATTCATTGGGATCGGCCTGCCAGCAACATTCACAATCTTGTCAGAGCTTTATCTCCATCGCCAGGAGCTTGGTGTTATGTAAAGATTGGAGATGACCAAAAAAGGTTGAAGATCAAACATTCTCTTGTCATCCCGCATTTATCCGGCAAACCTGGGACAATATTGAATTTTGGGAAGGAAGGTTGGATTGTCGCTTGCGGGGAGCAAGCTTTAAAACTTCTAGAGGTCCAGTTAGAAGGCAAGAAGACATTGAAAAGCGAGGATTTTATCAAAGGAATGCACCAATCTTTAACATTCGCATAAAAAAATTTTATGTTCAGGTAATGCACTTTACTTAAAGTATCTAATTTAATATCCTTTTTGTTCGATCTTTAAGGTGTCTTAATAAAGGAGAACGCTATGTCCGCTGCATTGCCAATAGGCGCTAAGCAACTACAACCACAACTGCATGCACCCACCATTTCCCGTTTGGGCGAGAATGAAAAAACGAACGCAAAGTGTGAAAACATTTTTTCTAGAACCGTCAATATATTTTCTAGAACGGTAAACATATTTCTCAATTATGTGAAGCAGGCTGATGGACTGAAAGCAACTTTCAAAGTCATCTATCACGGCGCCGATTGGTGGAAGCAGTTATTTGGGGCAGTGCCTTCCAACATTCAAAATTTACGAAAATTGACAAACGACGGAAAAAATGTCATTTCTGCCACAGAAGTTCCTGGAAAAGCTTTCGATATAGGACGTAAGCTGGCTCGTGTATGGAAAGAAAAATCCCTGTACAGCATCAAGGAACTTGTCTCATCCGCATCGCAGATCACCGGTCCTTTGGCCGATGGAATTAAATTGGCTGCGGATAAAAAGATCATCGACTTAACGCCAAAAGCATTGTCGCAGGTGGGTTTCATCAGCAATAGCGGACTTGCTGTCGGGACAACGATGTCCGCCTATTCCGAGGCAAAAAAAGTTGCAAGTTTATACTCCGGATTTCAACATGCAACCAGCCGCAGAGAATCAAGAGAAAATGCGCATCAAGTGGCCAAGCATACGTTTGACGGAGCCAGGTTCGGTTCCTATGCTGCGTTAGGAACAGTAGGAGTAACAGGCACCCTTTTAGGCATTACTTTTGCTCCTTGGGTTCCTCTTGCATTTTCTACAGGCGCTTTGTTCTTCACGATCGTGGGGCACTTCTATACCAAATTCAATCATCTGGATGAAAAAACAGGTGATTTAGCTTCTAAAAAAGCCTAAGCGAATCATCCAGGACGATCTTTTTTTATCGACCTGGATTTTTTTTCTCAGTAAAGAAAGGAAAATATTATGTCTAATTTGTTCGGTATTCCTCCATTACATATGCTCGGTATTTATCCAAATGGAACATCCACTGCATCCCTTGAAGCTAAATGTACTGGAAAAAACAAAAAAAATTGGTTCGACTACATTACAAAATATGTGACAACAACTGATGGAGCAGGAGATTTATTCGGGGTCGTCGAAACCGGATTGGAATATCTCAAAAAATTGCCCTTAAAATTAAAGCGCATCGAGCATATCGATAGAGTTCAAAATGTGGCGAATGTCGCAGGCAGTTCGTTGGTATTTTCTGATATTATCTCCGGGATAAACAAAGTCAGAAAACTTGCATTCGAACAGACGCCGAAGGCCATGAAGGCATTTTTTATAGATGGCTTTTATTTAATTGGTGATATCGCCAAAGGCGCCGGCTTCATGCATGAAAATAAATTGGTGAATCTAGGCAAGACCGCGCCAGTTGCAAACGGTGTATACAATGTAGGATATCTGTTTGCCAATTCACTAGGGGTTGTGGAGAAAAGAAAGGGAATTAAAGAAAATAAGATAGTGATGGCGCATTCCCGTTCTGAACTGGAAAAAAATTATTTATCTCAAAAAAACAACTTGAAGATGCTGAAGATAGTTCAAAAAATTTCTTCGATCGCCCTTTCTATTATTGGCTTGGGTGCTTTGTTCGTTGGCTACAATTTGACAGGCGCTGGCGCGATACCTTCGGTTGTTTTAACATTTTCAACTGTCTACCTTATTTTACATATAACTAATTATTTCTATGGTAAAATAATCACAGACAGATTAAAACCATAAAAATCTTTAAAATCATTGTTTTAATTAGGCATGTAATTATAATTTAATTACATGCCTTTTTTTCGTTTATTTGCAGCTATTATATGTTTTTGATATAATGATTGAATCAAAAACAAGTTATATCAATTATAAGAGAATGTAATGGTTGCAAAAGTTCATATATATCACTCCTATAATGACTATTATTTGCCTCAACGCACTTGGACAGGCAGCTTGGCTGAAGCAGGGGCCGACCTGCAGAAAAAAATAAAAAATATCAAGATCTTATTCTGTACCCTAAAATGCGGAATGAAATGGGCTCAGTATCTAAGCCCCAGCGATCAGTTCTACGATGCGCTGAAAAGCGGTCAAAAAGAAATCAAAGAGATGACTTCTCCTTCGCTGCTGCCATCCAGCGCGCGGGCCTTTTATCAGTTTTTTCTCAGTCTTATCCGGTTGCGGCACAGCGTTCAAAAAACTCCTGATGAGTCATTGAACACTCATAAAGTTCAGAAAGCGGCAAAGAAAGTCTTCATGGATGGAGCCAAATTGATCAACAAAAGCTGCAAAATCATCCATCTTTTTGATAAAATGCACGTTATAGAAGTGGAAAAGTGGGGAAAATGTGCGCCTGCAGCGCTCGATCACGTGAGCTTTCTGACTTCAGCAATACCCACTATCATCAGTTTCAAACAGTCTTATTTTAAAGATCACGAGCTGAATCAGACAGATCTTATCGCTGCTCGCGCTCAAGTGATTCTAGGAATGGCATCGACAATTCTCTTTGGCGCGACTTTATATTGCCCTATTTTCATTCCTCCCATAATGTCGCAAGGCGTGTCTACTTGTTCGACCTTGATCAGTATCACTCAATATTTCAGACGCAGAGATAATGATCTTTCTTCTGCTAGATGATTCACATTGACACTTGATCAAGATTTTGTTAAAAAAATTATAACAATGAAATGAAGAACTAAATGCAAGATAAAATCACGCAAAGCGAATGGATCATCGTAGTCCTGGTTGCAGGTTTGATAGGCGCATTAGGAACAGCTTCATATCTAAATAGCAATACCTTAAGGATCAAATACAGGATGGCTTCTTTAGTTGCTTTGCAAGATCAGAAAATTGAAATTTCAGTTGAAGGAGCGGTAGAAAATCCAGGCCTCATTGTTTTAAAGCCGGGATGCACTCTCAAAGAGGTTCTAAAAATATCCCGTCTTTCAAGAAGTGCGGATCGGAAGAAAGTCGACTTCGAAAAAATAATTTATAAGTCGTCCAGAATCATTATCCCTCATAAAATGTCTGTACCCAAAAGAGCGAGAGCGAAGCAGAATTCAAGAGCGTAGCTGTGAAATTGGGTTTGATTTCATTTGATAAATCTCAGAAAAAACTTGAGATAAAAAAGTAAACTCGCTTAAAATCCTTTAGCATTGTTCATCGAAAGAGCCTATTAAAACCGTTCTTGAATCACGTTCGGTACAAATTAGCGCAAATTTTTGATTGTGTGAAAATCAATAATTTTGATAGCCTCTTCGCTTTAGCCATTCTGTTCAAAGGTACTAAATTATGACTCTGAGATTAATGGGAAAAAAGAAAGGAATGACGCGGATATTTGATGACAGCGGCAGTCTTGTCGTCTGCACTGTGATCCATGCAGAGCCGAATGTGGTTTCTCAACTAAAGACGAAGGAAAACGATGGCTACGCTGCCGTTCAGCTCTCTGCGTTGAAAGTGAAGCCCTCCAAAGCAAAAAACGTTACTAAGGCGATGAAAGGCCACTTCGCTAAAGCCGGTATTGATCCAAGAAGTCATTCTCTTGAATCGAGGCTGGATGAAGAAGGTCAGTTTTCGACAGGTCAAGAAGTTGGAGTTGAATATTTTGCTGATTCTCGGTTCGTAGACGTCGTAGGGGTTTCGAAGGGCAAAGGATATCAAGGCGTCATTAAGCGTCATGGATTTTCAGGTGGACCTGCATCTCATGGATCTGGTTTTCATCGGCATGGCGGTTCTACCGGAATGCGTTCGACTCCTGGTCGATGTTTGCCTGGGCAAAAAAAAGCAGGCCATATGGGAGCTGAATACGTTACAGTGCAAAATCTGCAAGTGGTGAAAGTAGATCAGGACAAAGGTTTAATAGTAGTTAAAGGCGCTGTTCCTGGATTTCGCGATGGGCTGGTATATATTTCCAAGGCCAAAAAAATTGCGGATCAAAAACAAGCTAAAAAATAAGACTTTTTAGGAGTTAATTGTGGCTGTTCTCAAAAAATACAATCTTGCGGGACTTGAAGTTGGAGAAGTGTCTTTAGAAGATGCCCTTATAAACGCGACCGCGAACACACAAATGATCAAAGATTATCTAATCGCTTTGCGTGCCAATGCACGGCAATGGTCTGCCAATACAAAAACACGAGCGGAAGTGTGTCATTCTGGTAAAAAACCGCATCCGCAAAAAGGAACGGGTCGAGCACGACAAGGATATTTAGGAGCCCCTCAGTATAAAGGCGGCGGTCGAGTGCATGCACCCCGGCCAAAATTCAATCAGCATGTGCGCGTTAATAAAAAAGAGCGTCGTGCGGCCATCAAGCATTTGATATCTGAAAAAATCCAGGAACAAAAAATTCACGTATTGCAATACGAAGAGATCGATAGTCCAAGAACGAAAACCGTTTCTCAATTTCTACGGAACCGGAATTTAGAAGGATCGCGCGTTCTCTTTGTGAGTGAAGGATTCATTAAACAAAGTGGCGATCAGGGTGTTGCATCTTTGAAATATGACAATTTTCTTAAAAGCATTAATAATTTGCAAAAAGTTGAATTTTTGAGTTTTCAAAACATTAATGGTTACGATCTTGCGAAGAGCCATGAAATAGTGTTTATGGAAAATGCGCTCGACGAACTGAAGATGCTATTAGGGAGCAAGTCTTAATTATGTTGAAAAAGAGTCCTTATAATGTCATTAAATCGCGCCTAGTCACGGAAAAAGCTAGAGTAATGGAAGAGCTCCAATTTAATACTAGCAATCCTTGTGTAAAAAAATGTGAGTCTCCCAAGTACGTCTTTCTCGTGGACAAAAAATCCAACAAGCGGGAAATAGCTGAGGCGGTTGAAGAAATTTATGCAGATAAAAATATTAAAGTTGTCGCTGTGAATACGATCAATATCAAGCCGAAGAAGAGAAGAGTTCGCGGTTACAGCGGAGTGAAATCGGGCTTCAAAAAGGCGATTATTACCTTGGAAGCCGGCGACAAAATTGAAGATAAAGTTTAAGCAGGGGTTAAGGATATATGACAAAGAAATTCCGTCCTGTTACTCCCAGTCAAAGGGAATTGATATTGACGAGTAACCATGAGCTGACGCGCGTTGGGGAATCAAAAAGACAAACCGTATGTCCAGAAAAGTCCCTTCTTGAAAAAAAACGCCGGACAAATGGCAGAAATCATCATGGGCACATCACATGTCGTCACCGAGGCGGCGGTGCAAAAAAATTCTATCGAATTATCGATTTTAAAAGAGAAAAAGAAAATATACCTGCCAAAGTTGCCTCTATCGAATACGATCCGAATCGAACCGCACATATAGCATTGTTGAATTATGCTGATGGAGAAAAGCGCTACATTCTAGCTCCTCAAGGATTAAAAGCAGGGGATGTTGTATCTACAAGCGACGCACCTCCTTTCAGTGTAGGGTATTGCATGAAGCTTAAATTTATGCCATTGGGGTCTGTTGTTCATAATATTGAAATGAACCCGGGCCGAGGCGGTCAATTGGTGAGGTCCGCGGGGCTTTCAGCCCAATTGATGGCAAAAAGCGGAGGATATGCAACATTGAAAATGCCTTCTGGAGAAGTGAGACTGGTCAATGAAAATTGCCGAGCTACATTTGGAGCGGTGTCGAATGCGGAACGGAATTTGCGTATGGAAGGCAAAGCTGGACGGATGCGTTGGAAGGGAATAAGACCGACTGTGCGCGGAACAGCAATGAATCCTGTAGACCACCCTCATGGCGGTGGAGAGGGAAAACACAATGGGTATATTCCACAAACACCTTGGGCTATGTATACAAAAGGGTTTCGAACTCGCCCCAAGAAAAAATCTAATAAATGGATCGTTAAAGATCGAAGAAAATAGAGGATTCAATGGGGAGATCATTACGAAAAGGACCTTTTGTCGATCACCATCTTTTTGACAAAGTGAAAAAGCAGAACAATATTGGCACTAAAAAACCAATTAAAACATGGTCGAGAAGATCAATGATCATTCCAGATATGATTGGTCATACCTTCGAAGTCCATAATGGACGAAAATTCATTACGGTATTCATTTCCGAGAATATGGTTGGACACCGATTAGGTGAATTTTCACCTACTAGAATTTTCAAAGGGCACGGCTCTAAAAAAGTAGTGACAGCTCCAAATGGAAATGGAGGAACAGCACCTCCAGCAGCAGCACCTAGCCAAGGATAATTTATGCAATTTGCAAAAGCACAGACAAAATATGTAAGAATTAGTCCTAGAAAGGCTAGACTTGCCGCTGACCTTGTCAGAGGAATGAAGGTTGAGGAAGCCTCAGTACAATTGATGTTCAGCAAGCTTAAAGCAGGCCGTTTATTACAGAAGACGTTAAATAGTGCAGTTGCAAATGCTGAAACTCAGCTGAACGTGCAAAGAAGAGATCTCAAAGTACAGGAGATCAGGGTCGATGCAGGTCCAATTATTAAGAGGGCCAAGTCAAAAAGCCGCGGCGGCAGAGTGCCTATTATGAAAAGAACAAGTCATTTTACAGTTGTCGTTGCAGCTGATTAACGTTTAAGAGGAACAAATGGGACAAAAAACATCTCCGATTGGCTTTAGGTTAGCGCTCAATAAAAAATGGAGATCAATTTGGTTTGCTAACAAGCAAGAATTTGGAATTTTGCTTGCCGAAGATCAAATTATTCGAAAGTTTTTGATGACGAAGCCTGCATGTGTGGGAACATCTCAGTTGACGATCAAACGTATGAGTGGAAAAATTGAAGTGACCATCCATACCGCTAGACCTGGGCTTGTAATCGGAAAAAAAGGCGCCGAAATTGATATTTTAAAGCAAGAGCTTAAAAAATTAACCGGAAAAGACATCTGGATCGAAGTAGAAGAGATCAAAAGACCGGATTTAGATGCAAAATTAGTAGCAGATGGAATCGCCAAACAGTTGGAAAGAAGAATCCCGTTTAGGCGGGTGATGAAGAAGGCCATACAGTCATCTATGGATGCTGGGGCAGCTGGAATAAAAGTACAGATATCAGGACGTATCGGCGGAGCTGAAATAGCAAGGACCGAATGGTACAAGGAAGGAAGAATCCCTTTGCATACATTGAGAGCGGGAATTGAATATGCAATGGCAAGGGCTGAAACTACATATGGATCCATTGGGGTCAAAGTATGGATTAATAGAGGCGAAGAAAATCTTTCTAGACCATTGGTAGGAGGTTAATATGGCCTTGATGCCGGCGCGTACTAAACATAGAAAAATGCAAAAAGGCCAGCATGCTGGGCTGAGTAAAGCAGCGAATTTTGTCGATTTTGGCGAATATGGGATGCAAGTTCTTGAAAGGGGTTGGATCACAAACCACCAAATCGAAGCATGTCGTGTTGCCATTAATCGATATTTTAATCGACGAGGCAATGTCTGGATCCGTATCTTTCCAGATAAGTCTGTATCAAAAAAACCAGCTGAAACGAGAATGGGAAAAGGAAAAGGCGCGCCCGACCATTGGGTTGCTGTTGTGAGGCCGGGTCGGATTCTATTTGAAGTCGGTGGAGTGCCCAAGGAATTGGCGCAGAATGCGTTGAGAAGAGCTGCTGCCAAACTCGGATTGAAGACGAGATTTGTACAACGAATCGAGAGAGTATAAAAGGATATTATGAAACGGGCAAAAGAATACAGAGATCAGTCTCATGAAGAACTGAAAGTTGTTTATAAAGAGTTATCAAAAGAAATTTTTGATTTGAATAATGAATTGAGAATAGCGCGAAAAATTGAAAAACCTCATTTACTTCGCTTGAAAAAAAGAGATAGAGCTCGTGTGCTCACTATCTTAAGAGAAAAAGAAGAAGCGTAAAAATAGGTTGGCAAAAATTCTCTTTATCTTCATCATAATCTGTCAAAGATTGCATAAATCAAACACAGTTTATAAAAAAATTCGCCTGAATTGAGAACACCTGATTTTCATTCAGTCAAAAAGGCAGAAAGAATTTAAAAATGGTCTATCGCCAATCAACGGGTTGGACTTATTGAGGAAAACATGGAAGTAAAGCAAAAAAATGCGCGCAAAACGAGAGAAGGGGTCGTTGTGTCAAATAAGATGCAGAAGACCATCACAGTTCTAGTATCGAGAACCTATAAACATCCAAAATTTGATAAAGTCGTCACTCGTGGAAAAAAATATTATGCGCATGTTGAAAATAATGACATTCAAGTTGGTCAACGAGTAAGAATTATCGAAACCAGACCTCTTTCTCGATTAAAACGGTGGCGAGTGCACTCTGTGGTCGCATAACGGTTTTTAAGGTGAATCAACTAATTTCGAAAGTTATCTTTAAGAGAGAAAAACATGATCCAACAAGAAAGTGAACTTGAAGTTGCAGATAATACTGGAGCGAAGCGCGTTAGATGTTTTAAAGTTCTTGGCGGCTCCAAAAGAAGATATGCTCATGTCGGCGACGTCATCATATGTGCGGTTAAAGAAGCAGATCCTAAAGGAAGCGTTAAAAAAGGGGATGTTGTGCGGGCCGTTATCGTAAGGACTAAAAGCTATATTCGCAGACCTGATGGGTCTTTCTTAAGATTCTATGATAATAGCTGTGTGATTATCGACGAAAAAGAGAATCCCAGAGGAACTCGCATTTTCGGCCCCGTTGCAAGGGAAGTCCGCGAGGGTGGATTTGTCAAAATAAGCTCT
Organism: Rhabdochlamydiaceae bacterium; assembly: GCA_035478995.1. GTDB lineage: Bacteria > Chlamydiota > Chlamydiia > Chlamydiales > Rhabdochlamydiaceae > DATIJE01. Next base: position 18,727 of record DATIJE010000117.1, read on the forward strand.
CTAGCGCCAGAAGTTATTTAAGGGAGAATGCAATGAGCAAATGGATAAAAAAGGGCGATAAAGTGATTGTGATCTCTGGAAACGAAAAAGGGAAAACTGGAACTGTATTATCGCGAGATGAAGATAAAATATTGATTCAAGGAATTAATATTCGAAAAAAGCACGCTAAACGCAGGCAAAAAACGGCAGCGTCAGAAATATTAGAAATTGAGATGCCAATTCATGTTTCTAATATCAAAATATGTAGTACAAGCGGGAAACCTGTAAAAATTAAATGTCGCCTGACTGACGAAAGCAAGGAACTATTTTATCTCGAAAATGGCAAGCCAGTCGTGCATAGACAAATCAAACACAAAACAAGCAAATAGAGAAACATGTCTAGGTTACACAAGAAGTATCACGAAGAAGTAAAAGATGCCTTGCAAAAAAGGTTTGCATACAAGAATCCAATGCTGATTCCTGAGCTGAAAAAAATCGTTATCAGTATGGGTATAGCTGAAGCCACTAAGGATAAAAATGCGATTCAAGATTGCCTAAAAGAGCTTGCGCTTATTTCAGGTCAAAAACCGATCATGACCAAGTCGAAAAAATCGATCGCAAACTTCAAGCTGAGAGAAGGGCAGCCAATTGGATTGAAAGTCACACTTCGGAAAAAGAGAATGTATGAATTTCTCGATCGATTTTGCAATATCGTTTCGCCTAGGGTTCGCGACTTCAGAGGGTTTCCTTTAAGCTTTGACGGTCGAGGAAATTATTCCATTGGACTCGAAGAGCAACAGATATTTCCCGAGGTAAATCTTGATGAAATTAAAAGAGCGCAAGGAATGAACATAACCTTTGTAACATCCGCTAATTCCGATGCGGAATGTACAGAGTTGCTTCGTTTGTTAGGATTTCCTTTCAAGACAGCAGAAAAAGCAACGACATAGATAAAGAGTTGATGGAGAAAAATTCATGGCATTAAATGATCCAATAGCTGACCTTCTAACAAGGATTCGCAATGCAAAAACGGCGCGGCATAGATATGTCGATATTTTTGCTAGCAAGACTAAAACAAGCATAGCCAAAATCTTGAAAGAGCAAGGATTTATTGATAACTATCTTGTTAATGATGAAAACAAAAAATTGCGAATTTTTATTAAATATACAGAAGGCAGAGAACCTGTTTTGCAAGGCTTAAAAAAAATATCATGTCCAGGACTCCGCAGATATGTTGGATATAAAAAGATACCTAACATACTTGGTGGATTGGGGATTGCAATTCTTTCAACGCCACAAGGAATTGTCGACGGAGAAACAGCTCGAAGGCTTAGGATTGGCGGCGAGTTAATTTGCTATATTTGGTAATATAAAAAAGGATATCCGATGTCACGCTTAGGAAAAACTCCCATTCCTCTGCCTAAAGGAATCGAGTTAAAAGTAGCAGATGGTCAAGTACATGTTAAAGGCTCCAAAGGCAGCTTAACAATGCCTTTAGCTGAAGGCATCAGCATCAAAATCGAAGATAATAAGGCAATTATTGAAAAAGATGAAAAAATAGAGATGCCTAAAACGACGCAAGGAATGCATCGCGCTCTGATAAACAATATGATCGAAGGGGTCTCAAAAGGATTCGTCAAAAAGTTAAGTCTTGTAGGCGTCGGATATCGTGCAGCTGTTCAAGGCCAATTTCTAGATCTGCAGCTCGGATTTTCGCATCCTACTAAGGTGAAGATACCGAAAGATCTTCAAGTTACAGTAGATAAGAGCACTTCGATTACCATAACTGGCATCGATAAACATACAGTGGGTCAATTTGCTGCAGCCGTTAGGGCTAAGAGACCTCCTGAGCCATACAAAGGCAAAGGGATACGATACGAAGACGAATATGTCCGCAAAAAAGCTGGCAAAGCTGCAAAAGGCAAAACAGCATAATCTAGGTTGAATATGGAAAATAATATTATCAAACGGAATGCTAAACGAGCTAAGCGAGTCTTGAGGACAAGAAAGCACACAAGAGGTGCAGCCGATAAGCCAAGGCTTGTAGTGTATAAAACAAATAAGCATTTGTCAGTTCAGTTGATCGATGATGAAAATAAGATTACTTTAGCAAGTGCGGGAACGGGTTCGAAAGATTTCCGTGAAAGCAGTTTTAATAAAAAGTCAAAAGAAGCTGCAAAGCAAATCGGGATGAAAATCGCAGAACTTGCAAAGAAAATGCAAATACAAAAAATTGTATTTGACAGAGGCCGCTATAAATACCATGGCATTATCGCTGAGCTTGCTAACGCAGCACGCGAAGCAGGATTGCAGTTCTAAGTCAGACAATTTAAGGATAAGACACCATGCTACATAAACACAGACGAAATGCTGAAGATTTCGGAACTGAATTTGAAGAAAAGGTTCTTTATATAAATCGATGCTCTAAGGTTGTCAAAGGCGGAAGAAAGTTCAGCTTTTCAGCTCTAATCTTGATTGGAGATGGACAAGGGCATATCGGATTTGGCTTTGCAAAAGCAAACGAAGTTTCTGATGCGATTCGTAAAGGCGGCGAAGCAGCGCGTAAAAATGTTTTAAGCTTCGAGCTTGAAGGAACTACGATACCGCACGAGATCACTGTAGAGTGGGATGGCGCTAAAGTATTATTAAAGCCCGCACCTGAAGGAACGGGTGTCATTGCTGGTTCTAAAGTTAGATCAGTATTGGAACTTGGAGGCATTAAAGATATAGTTGCAAAAAGTTTCGGCTCGAATAATCCTTTAAATCAAGTGAGGGCGACTTTAAAAGCCTTGTCAAGTTTAAGAAATCGCAAAAAATGTTTAGAAATTAGAGGGCTCGCATGATTACGCTTACGCAACTATCTAATACACATCGCCCAAAAAAGAATGTGCAACGAATTGGCAGAGGCCCTGGATCTGGAAGAGGCAAAACCTGTGGTCGAGGAAATAAAGGGGATAAAGCACGGTGCGGTTATAAACAGCGATACGGGGAAGAAGGGGGCCAAAAGCCTTTGTACAGAAGACTTCCTACAAGAGGATTCCCAAACGGAAGATTTCGTTCCGAAGTTTTAGAACTGAACCTTTCAATGATTGAATCGCTTTATAATGACGGTGAAACAGTGAATTTTGAAACTTTGAGACAGAAAGGGTATGCTCCACGTGAAGTTCGCGGCGGAGTAAAAATTCTATCGAATGGAAGCCTGACAAAAAAAGTTTCAATTGAAGCCCATGCGTACTCGGATGCAGCGAAAAAGAAATTAGATGAATCGGGTACAAGCTATAAGATTGTAAAATGAGGCTGTCCTCATTTCTTTTTAGACAGCTGTCAAACATCAAAAACTTTCATACGAGATCGTGACAATAATGTTTGAAGGATTGAGAAAAATTTTTTCTGTGCCTGATTTGAAGAACAAAATTATTTTCACCATCTGGATGCTCATTGTATGCCGGATCGGGGCACACATTCCAGTTCCTGGAATCAATGGCGATGTTGCAGTGGATCTGTTTAAGTATGCAGCAGGCGGCAGTCAAAATCTATTTCAGCTAATGGACGTATTTTCGGGGGGAGCTTTTGCCCACATGACTGTCATTGCATTAGGGGTCATGCCGTACATTTCTGCATCGATCATCATGCAGCTCCTTGTAGCACTCATCCCTTCGTTGCAAAGAGAGATCAAAGAAAATAATGATGCTGGGAGAAGAAAATTAAGTAAATGGATACGGCTGCTAACCGTCGTACTTGCCTTTTTCCAAGCCGGACTTTTTGCAAAATATGCTGTACAGCTCAACGCGGGTAATCCCGGAGTAATAGTCAGCGAGCTGATCGATTTTCAAGTCTTTGGTATTCCTGTTCTATTTTATCTTATCGTCATGTTTACCATGACGGCGGGAACGATTTTGTTGATGTGGATTGGAGAACAAATTACTGAAAGAGGCGTAGGTAACGGAATCAGTCTGATCATTACGATAGGAATTTTATCCTCGCTGCCTTCGACTATAGGCTCAATTATTCGTCAGTTGAATTTGGACTCGCAGGAAACAGGACAACTGACATTTACATCAATGGTTGTTCTATTCGGCGTTTTTGTGATGATTATTATCGGAACAATTTTGATTATTCAAGGACAAAGAAAAATTCCACTTCAATATGCACGCAGAGTAGTTGGGAGGCATGAAGTCCAAGGAGGTAATGCGCATTTACCTCTAAAGATCAATTATGCAGGAGTCATTCCTGTTATTTTTGCTTCTTCTCTTTTGATGTTTCCTGCGACTATTGGACAATTCGTAGGGCAGGGCACATGGGTGGGTCATGTAGCCAATTGGATTTCTCCAGGGAGCTGGGGATATACTCTTTTTTATATATTATTAATTTTGTTTTTTACTTATTTTTGGACCGCCACCCAATTTCATCCTGAGCAAATTGCTTCTGATATGAAAAAAAATGGTGCATTTATACCCGGAGTTCGCCAAGGCAAGCCTACGCAAGATTATCTTGAATATACCATGAATAGAATCACGCTTGCAGGCGCAGTGTTTCTTGCAGTCATCGCCATTTTACCAACTTTAGTAGGGAAATTGTTAGGAGTTGATTCTTCTATAACTTATTTTTTTGGCGGGACCTCTTTGCTTATTTTAGTTGGGGTGGTGCTCGATACTACTAAACAGATTGAATCTCATTTGCTTATGAAGCGATATGAAGGATTTATGAAAAGAGGCAGACTAAGAGAACGTTAAATATATATTATAATTAATGAAGAATTCTCAGAGGTTGTATTTAAACAATTCTTCTGATAAATTTTATGGATTGCTGAAAAAAAGGAAATGAGCATGCCCAGAGTGATCGGGATCGATATCCCAGACAACAAACGTTTAGAAATTAGCCTTACTTATATTTACGGGATTGGCCGCAGGCTTTCGAATGAGATCATTGCAAAGCTGAGTTTAGATCCAAATATGAGAGCGCATAATTTGACCGAAGACGATATTGCGCGAATTAATGCAGTTCTTCAATCCGAGTATGCCGTAGAAGGGGATCTGCGCCGGCAAATTCAGAATAATATTAAGCGACTTATAAGTATCCATTCCTACAGAGGAATGAGGCACCGATTGGGACTTCCTGTACGAGGTCAGAGAACGCGTTCGAATTCACGAACGAGAAAAGGTAAGAGAAAGACAGTTGCGAATAAGAAGAAATAAAAATAGGAGTACTTAACCTTGGCCAAGCAGGACATTCAAAAACCAATTGTTAAAAAACCAATAGCGAAAGCAAGAAAAAAGGCAATCAGAAACGTCCCTAGCGGGATTGTAAATGTAAAAGCGACATTCAATAATACAACCGTTGCGATTACTGATTTATCCGGAAATGTCATATCATGGGCTTCTGCTGGAAAAGTCAATTTTACTGGGTCGCGAAAATCTTCTGCTTTTGCAGCGACAGTAGCTGCGCAAGATGCAGCAAAAAATGCAATGTCGACGGTTGGAATGAAAGAAGTAGAAGTTAATCTCAAAGGTCCCGGCGCAGGTAGAGAATCGGCAGTCAGAGGACTGCAAAGCGCTGGACTGATCATTACAATCATTCGCGACAAGACCCCGGTTCCCCATAATGGCTGCCGGCCAAGAAAACGACGACGTGTTTAACAATCGTTTTTTAAGCATTAGTTAAAAAATACACGAGATCATTCTATAGGAGAATAAGACATGGCAGTTAAGTATGGCAAGTTTGAATTGCCGGCCAAAATTAAAGTTGAAGAGACCACTAAAACTGATACGTACGCAAGATTTATAGCGGAACCTTTTGAAAGAGGGTTTGGCCATACTGTCGGAAATGCGATTCGGAGAATCATGCTCACTTCTCTTGAATCTCCGTCCATTATTTCAATATGGATCGAGGGCGTGCCGCACGAGTACATGGCTGTTGAGGGAATCGTTGAGGACATGACGCATATTGTCCTGAATTTGAAAGGAGCCCTTCTTAGAAAGATGCCAAGCGACGAAGAGAGCTACTCTAGGGACCAAAAAATCATTTCCAAGGTCATTGATATCACTCCTGAAGTGCTGGACAAAAATGGCGGACAGTATGTCGTGACGTTAAAAGATCTAGCTGGCAATACCGACTTTGACCTCGTCAATCCTGACCTTCCAATTTTTACAGTAACGAAGCCGATGACAAGAAAAGTGGATTTGAAAGTTGCTATCGGAAGAGGGTATGTCTCTTCTGAAAGACACTTAATCCCTGATAAGAGCGTAGACGAGATTATCATCGACTCCGCTTTTTCTCCTGTGCGTCTTGTAAACTACTATGTCGAGAACACACGTGTCGGACAGGATACAGACTACGATCGTTTAATCCTCGAGGTTACAACCGACGGTCGGATCAAGCCCGAAGAAGCTCTGTCTTTTGCAACGCAAATCGGAATCCTCCATCTTCAAGTATTCGAACAATTGAAACTGCAGTCTATCTCGTTTGATAAAGGTGAGATTGAGATGAATACTGACCGCGATGCGATCATGTCCAAATTGGCTTTAAAAATTAATGAAATTGAATTGTCTGTCAGATCCACAAATTGCCTAGCTGGAGCAAGTATTGAGACGATTGCCGAGCTGGTTGTTATGCCTGAATCTGAAATGTTAAAATTTAGGAATTTTGGCAAGAAATCTCTCAATGAGATCAAATCCAAACTCGAGGAAATGGGCTTGTCCCTTGGCATGGATCTAAACAAATTAGGTATTACACGCGACAATGTAAAGACGGTCATTAGTGAATACCTGGCAGAAAAAGTAGGAAAAGAATCATGAGACACGGAAAGCACACTTTTAAAATTGGCCGCACATCTTCTCACAGACGATGTCTTATAGCTAATATGCTCAAGGCCTTGATCGAACACGAGCGAATTGAAACCACCGTCACTAAAGCTAAAGAACTGCGCCGGCATGCGGACCGCATGATCACTCTGGCAAAAAAGAACACATTGGCAAGCAGAAGGCAGGCCATCGCTCAATTGATGATCACATTTAACCATTTGACAAGTAAAGAAGCCAAAAAAGTTAAATCTGGTAACAAAGAATATTTGAACTCCGATCGTCAAATTATATCTAAATTATTTGGGGATTTATCTCTGCGTTTTGCGGCTCGTAATGGTGGATACACAAGAATTATTAAGAAGAATGAGCGAATTGGCGATAATGCTCCGGCTTGTTTTATCGAATATGTATCTTAAACTAACCATTTTATAGAAAACATTAAATTCAAATACCTAGGTGGGCCAAAAGGAATCAAAAAGCCTGACAGTCCCACTTAGAGTTTTTTAGCTACTTCATTCAAAGTCAACACTTAGGACCTTGAATCTTCAATCTCAAAGTTCTTTACTTTCTAAAAATTCTCGTTTAAGATTGAGACACATTTTAGACGTTTGCATATCATTTTTTTCAATTTTTTTGCTTGGAGATTCAACCCAAAATGCCCATAAAAATTGCTATTAACGGATTTGGACGTATTGGTCGTCTTGTCTATCGCATTATAGCTGAGCAGCACGAAGATATTGAAGTTGTCGCTATCAATGATCTGGTTCCAGCGGATAATCTAGCCTATTTACTCAAGTATGATTCTGTTCATCGAAGACCCAATCTAGATATCACTGAAAAAGACTCCTCTCTTATCGTGAATGGACGAAGGACGCATGTGCTTTCCGAAAGAGATCCAGGTAAACTTCCCTGGAAGCAAATGCAGGTCCAATATGTGATCGAATCGACAGGATTCTTCACTCATGTCGAAGATGCGCAAAAACACGTCGAAGCAGGCGCCAAAAGGGTGATGATCACTGCTCCTGCAAAAGGAGATGTACCTACATTTGTAATGGGAGTGAACCATCAGAAATACGACCCTAAAAAAGATTTTATCGTATCGAATGCTTCATGCACGACGAATTGCTTAGCGCCGCTCACGAAGATCCTCTTAGATAATTTCGGCATCGAAGAAGGTTTGATGACCACGGTGCATTCTCTGACAGCTGCCCAACCTAGTGTAGATGGGCCTTCAAAAAAAGATTGGCGAGGGGGAAGGGCCGCAAGTATCAATATTATTCCTTCATCTACGGGAGCGGCAAAAGTCGTAGGTCTGTGTTTGCCCGAAGTTAAAGGAAAACTTACTGGTATGGCCTTTAGAATTCCAACTACAGATGTTTCTGTGGTGGATTTGACCGTAAGGCTTTCACGAGACACCTCTTACGAAGAAATTTGCAACTGTGTAAAAAAAGCCTCCGAAGGAGAAATGAAAGGAATTGTTGAATATTGCGATGAAGAAGTCGTGTCCTCCGACTTTATCGGCACCTCATCCTCTTGCATTTTTGACAAAGGGGCCGGAATCGCATTGAATAGTCGTTTTTATAAATTGATAGCATGGTATGATAACGAAATGGGATACGCACACCGAGTTGTAGACCTGCTGAAGTTTATGGCATCAAAAGATAAGTAGAAGGTGTGCACATCACAATTAATAATTTTTTTTTAACATGGGTTAAATTTAGTGAATTTTACACGAGAACCAATCATAGAAACTATCATAACCCCCAAAGAGGGTTATAAACTCGTTATACGCAATACTAAGGGAGGAGGCCAGGAAGAGCATTGTGTCGATGCTGTCGAAGTGGTGTCATTTGGCCACTCATTTTTCTTCCGTTCCCTGGAGCGCCCAAAACCCTTTTTAGTGCCTGTAAGCGACTACGAAGTCGTAGAAGTCAAGGAAACCCGCGTCGTCTTGAAAAACGCGGGAATTGAACGTGCCATTAAAATAGGAGGAGGCAGAGATGCTTCTGTTCGGCCATCTCGGGAACCGGCGCCTGAAAAACAGGAATCGATCGAAACCGAAACAGAACAGGCCTCCCCGGAAGAAGTGCAAGCCGAACCTGCAATGGAACACCGGCCCCCAGACAAAAAAAGGGATCGGAGGCGCCACCGCCGCAGAAGAGGCGGTGAAGACCGTTATGAAAACCGGGAATGGTCAGAGAGAGAAAAAACTTCAGAAGAGCATGAACACAAAGGAACCCCTTCTACTCAGGCCGCTGGCGGTGAACAAGGAGGTGGTGCCCATGATGAGACGCAAGTTTCATCATCTATGTTCAGCACATTATTTCCTCCCCCTACCACCCTCATCTCAGAAACCATCGGACGCTACAAGGATATGGCGTTTTCTGAAGGAAATGTTCTTTCCAAGCCAGTAGAAAAAGCGCCTGAAGAACCAAAAGAATCCGAAGAAGATAAAGAATCTTCCGAAGATCAGGAAAACAAAAATGACGACGACGATTCAAATGACGGATCAGGTTCCGATTCAACTCATTTGCATCGCACGAGCACCCTTCATAATGTGTCATACAAGGAAGAGAGTTTTTCCTCTCCCACTTCCTATAAAATGCGCAGCTCGTTTTCCGATGAAAGTTATTTCATCACTTAATTTTCCCTAAGGGATTCCATCACAGGAATCCCTTCTCCTTAAAATACGCTTGAATCTTATCTATTTCTGGTAGTAAGCTTTTGCTTTTTCCAAGACGATCCCCACGCTCGGATGGTGGAATGGTAGACACTGGAGACTTAAAATCTCCTGGGAGCAATCCCGTGCAGGTTCGACTCCTGTTCCGAGCATTCTCTATGAAAACTTGAAGAAATAACCATTAAAAAATCCCTTTCAATTTTCTTTAATTCTCCAAAAATTCTCCACACCTCTACTCAAACCCATCAAAAATGAACTAATTATACAAAACTATTTTAATCAGATTAATTTTTGCGCTTAAATATTTCCCCATGTTAGAGTTTTTAGCTAAAAACGGAGAAAATTATGGCGTGGTTAGCATTTGAAGTTTTTTTAAATGGGCTTGGAAAATCCTTTAGTCCTGTAGCGATGGTTATGCTGATCGCGTACTGGGTGGATCCAAGCCTTCCTAAAATAAAAAAGCTCTCATTTAAGAGAGCCTTATTATGGATAGCGATTATTTTTGTAATCCTTTTTAACTCTGACATGTTTTTTAATACGTCGTTCATGTTCACAGGAAATAAAGGAGCGTATTAAGCTGGACATCTTACATCACGATGCAACCATTTTTTTCGTCGAATTGCTTTTCTTCCCTTGATTGTTTGATTTTATCTTGCGCATCTTTGTACATTGCGTCGTTCGCTCGGCGATGTTCGGCATCAGATTTAAGCTTATGCCTGATGGCTTTCCTCTGATGACCAGCTGCACTTCCATAATTCCCGTCACCTGCGTCTCTAATGACCTTTCCTTGCTCATTAGTAGCCTTATTAGCTTCTCTGTCAGCTTTTTGTCTGTGTCGTTTCTCTTCATCGCAAGAGTATTCTCGGGTGTCTTGTTTTTTGTGCCTAAAGTTCACTCGTGGATTGTCGTAGTTGGGATCATGCGGCAGTGCATCCAGTCTAGCTGCATTAAGTGTCTCATAGTGATTCAATAGTGCCATTTTGGTGTCATGTCCGCTTCCGACGACAACGTGTCGAGATAGATCCGCAATCGGCAATGGAGGCTCAATACCAGGTAAACGAGACCTCTGGACAAAGCCAGCTGTGTTTGTCGCTATTCTTGCACCTTCTCTTATGCACAGACAAATAGCTGCGATTTTCATGGTCAATTTGACAGTTCTAACAACTAATTTCCCAGTCGGGTTTTTTGGCTCCCAATTTATGGCTGCACTTATCTTATAATCAATCTTATCGATCATCTTTAGAGCTTTATTTGAAAGTGAATACAAATTTGTTTTCTCGTTCAACCTGACCAGTTCCGATGGAATCATTCTATTGACGATCATGTATCGCGTGATCGCGTCTGCTTTCTGTTCATGTGTTGAATATTTTCCATTTGCATCGTGAAACGCATTACGTCCATATTCTGCATCTCCAATTGGTTTTTTTAGGATTTCCCATAGCTTTTCATAAACCCCGCATTCTGTTTTTTTAGACGATACGCATACGGTATGGAATTCTGAGAATCCTTGTGTTCGGATGTTATCTTCAAATGCAATTGCACTTCGTCTTAAAGATTCAAAAACGATGGGATGGGAAGATGATAACGACATGTAAAACTCCAAATTTATTTTCTAATTTTGAAGATTTATATAATCTTTAAAATGTTTAATGCAAGATTAATTACTTTTTAAATAAAAAGTTAACGCTTGATAAAATATTTATTACTTAGACAAAAATCTAAAGCGTTTAGAATATGGAGGACAACTACTTCGAGCTAGTTATTTAAAATCTCCTGGGAGCAATCCCGTGCAGGTTCGACTCCTGTTCCGAGCAATTTCATTGCGAAATAAAGCAAGCCAACAGTTTTAGTTTAGTTCATTTCTCAATTTTATTTTTAAGACAAATAGTGTCAGACTTCTTTAAATATAATGGGAAGCGTATTGGTCGATTAATGCTCTGATCATTGTCTGATAGTTCGTGTGATATTTTTCAGCTTCGCTCTTAAAGAAATCAATACTCGATTTTGTTAGAGATATAGTTACTTTCGTTGTCTCTTCCTTTAAAACCAAATCTTTAGGTCTAGGTAAAAAGTCATCGACTATTTTAATTTTTCCAATGGGCCCATCGGTATATTTAACTTTGCGCTTTTTCATATATTTTTCTCCCCTTTCTCCAATAACCTGCACCAAAAATACGGATTGTTTGCTTTTTATAAATAAAACGTACAGTCATAATTGCCTCGTCAACCTCACCGAAACAATAATATCGTGTTTCAGTTTTCGTCGAATGTTCAAGATCCTGTGCAATAATGCGGTTTGGATCAAGAAATGCTCGCTGAGCTTCAAAAAATGAAATTCCATGTTTTTTAATGTTTAGATCATTTTTCTTGGGATCCCATTCAAAGGTTAATTTATCCATACTTTTATATTACAAAATATACATATTAAAGTACATAGATTTAGCAATCTCCTTGAAGATATTGATACCCAGTTTTCCCTGATATCTTGAAGTATCCCGAATTCGGAAAAAGCCCATTAAAAGATTCCTAAACTTTTAATTCTATTGTTGTTACTATCTGCGACATGTTGTAGTTTTAGTAAACTGTGCAGGTTTGACTCCATTCCAGGCATTCATTTGCGCTGAAATCAATCCAAAGCAAGAAGAGCATCATGTTATTAGATCATTTGAGACTTGTCGACTTGACGCATCCGCTTTCGCCTGAGATTCCCACTTGGAATGGATCATGCGGCTTCTGTTTGGAAGTTAAAAAAGACTACGATCGAGTGTTTCGAGTGCAGAAGATAAACATGCATGCCGGTGTGGGAACGCACATGGATGCTCCTTCTCATCGCATTCAAGGAGGACTGTCGATTGCAGAGATCTCGCTTGAACAACTCATCGTTCCAGCTTGTGTCGTTGATGTGTCGAAACAAGCAGAGGCCGATTACGAAATTTCAGCAGAAGATATTGAAAACTATGAAAAGACACATGGAATGATTCCTAAAAACTCTCTTGTAATCGGGTACACTGGATGGGAGCGCTTTTGGTCAGATTCTAATGCTTATCGCAACGTGGATGGAAATGGACAAATGCATTTTCCTGCTTTCTCAGCCAAAGCAATAGAACTTCTACTCAAAAGAGAAATCGCCGGTGTCGCTATCGATACTCTTTCTCCAGATTGTACAGATCCATCGTTCACAGTTCATAAACTTGTTTTAGGAGCAGGTAAATATATTATTGAAAATATCGCCAATTGCTCTCAACTTCCAGCTAAAGGCAGTTACGCGATCGTTCTTCCCCTTCGAGCAGAAGACTGCACGGAATCTCCTATCCGAGCAATCGCCTTAGTTCCAAAGAGTTAGTTTATGTTTTTTCTCAAGAATTTAAATATTCAGCCTGATAAAATTTAAGAGCATCAAAGGAAAAAACGATGAAATCAAAAATTGCTATCTATTTTGCAGGAAGTATTAAAAAGGCCCATGAGAGTTCGGATGATTCTTTTTGGACTCCGGAAGATCTATCAGTGTTAAAAGAGAATCTGAACGGATGTGAAATTGTATTCTTGAACCCGGCTCTCAGAACAGATGATTTATCCGATCCGAGATCCGCTTTTGGAAGAGATATGATTCAAGTCTTTTCTAGCAATGTCGTCTTTGTAGATGCGAGAGATCGTCGAGGCTTGGGCGTAGGCGCAGAGATGATGTGGGCAAAGATCAATCGCATTCCCGTGATAGTATGGGCTCCCAGAAATTCTCACTATCGCAAAGATCAAACGACTGTATTGGATGTGCCCGTCCAGAATTTCATTCACCCATTTGTAGAATCGCTTAGCGACAAGATAGTCGAGAACCTTGAAGAAGGAGCAAAATGGATCCGCGAGTTCATTGTAGATCATTCTATTGAAATAAAGGGGATCGAAGCTGTCTCTGGTGCTATGCAATACTACAAGGAAAGTCAAATGCAGCATGATGAGCCCATGAAAGAGCTGTTGCTTTCAAATGAAGAATTAGAAAAACGGATGCATCGAATGCATCCTCAAGTTTTAATAGAGGAGGTGAGTCTGTGAGCTATGTGATTCAAGAACAACCCAAAAAATTCGTTATCGGAATTCCCGTAAAGACCTCGAATGAAAATTTTGAAAAAGAAGCTCTTCCCTTGTGGGGCAAATTCAATCAGGAAAAACAACAAATTCAAGATCGACTGAATCAAAACTGTTTGGCAGTTTACACGGATTACGAGGGAGATCATACACAGCCTTTCACTTTCATGACTGGTTGCGAAGTCTCGAATCTGCAAGCCATTCCCAAAGGAATGGTCGGAATTGAGATTTCCGCCTCCACTTATGCAGTTTTTACTGCCTCAGGTCCATTTCCTCAATCGTTGATACAGGTGTGGGAGAACATTTGGAACTCTGATCTCAAACGCACTTATGCTACTGATTTTGAAGTCTATCTCTCCGATTTTAACCCCGAAAAAAATCCGGAAATCAAGGTCTACATCGCTGTATGAAAATGAAAGAAATGATCGCATTATTATTGATCCTTTTTTCTTTTGGGTTGCCGCTTTTCTCCATAGAAATTTCGACTCGGCCTGCGAAAAAAGAAGACATACATGTTTTATACGATCTTATTTGCGAGCTTGCAGTATTTGAAGGAAAGGATTTGGCTTCTTTACCGCTTACAAAAGAAAATCTATATGAACGTGGATTTGGCGAAAGCCCTTATTTTTTTGTGGAAGTAGCTGAACTTGAAAACAAGGTCGTCGGATACGCGCTTTATTTTTATGGATTCTCTGCCCATCAGGGATCTCCTCTCCTTTATGTCGATGATTTGTATGTAAAAGAAAAATACAGAGGCCAGGGAATAGGAACCCGGCTGCTTAAACAGTTAGCTTGCTATGCCAAGCAACAGCATTGCTGCCGATTGGAATGGCATGTTTTTGATTGGAATAAGTCTGGCATTGCCTTCTATGAGAAGCTGGACGCGGATTTGAGAAAAGACCTCATTTTAGTGCGTCTTGAAAAAGATCCGATGGATCGTTTAGCAGTTAACGATTGATGAAACAATTTTTGAGAATCATTTTTTTTATACTATGTGGTGCTATGTCATTTTTTATCGATGATGAACAAGTTCTCGCCGAGACTTCAAAGGAAAACCTGTTTCGAACATCTCCTTTTATCTCTGCAAAAGTAAGTCCTGATGGGAAGACGATCGCTTACGTGGGTGCAGACCCCAATGGCATTTCGAATGTATTCATCATGCCCTGCAATCAATTGTCCGAATGCACTCAAATTACATTTTTCACAACTCCGGAGATCATTCAATTTTTTTGGTCGGCCAATAGTGATAAGGTTTTGCTGCTAAAAGATGAAGATGGAACAGGTCTGTTGCATCTACATGGTGTGGACATTTTCTCCAAAAAGCATGTTGTATACACTGAAACATTTTCTAAAGTGAGCACAAAAGTCGTTCAGATCAGCGCACAGAAAAATCGCGCGGTAATTGGCTTGAATCATAGAAATCCCCATTTTCATGATCTGTACACAGTGGACCTCGATTCAGGGAAATTAACCCTGTTATTTGAAAATGATGCCTATGCAAAATTCTTAGTCAGCGATAGTTTAGAGCTCATTCTTAAAATGAAAATTAACGAGGATGGGTCGTGGACAGTTTTTACTGATCGCGATGACATTTTCATGCAGTTGAGTTCTGAAGATGCTTTCCAAACAGAATACATCTCTTACGATGAAAAAAAAGATGCTGTGTATTTACTGGACAACCGCTTTTCGAACACGAATCAATTGATCGTCAAATCGCTATCCGGCAAAGACAATGAAACAGTTTTAGGTGCTCAGCCGGACAGCGATGTCGAAGAAGTGCTATTGATCGACAATGAGCCTAAAGCCTATGCCTCCTATTATATCCAAAAAACATGGCATGTGATCGACCCGGAATTTACACATGATCTCTCCGTTCTAGAAAATCAAGCTGGCAGGAACTTTGAAGTTGTCAACAGTAGTAAACATGGGAACATTTGGATCGTTTCCAACAGCATTCCTGATGAAGGGACCCGGTTTTGGATATACGACAGAAAGAGCCGCAGTCTTTCTCCCCTTTATCCTTCCAGCTCGGGTTCTCATAGTTTTTCAAAAATGTATCCAATGATCGTAGATGCACGAGATGGTCACAAGCTTGTATGTTATTATACGCTTCCCAAAGAGCATGACAGGGGAGGATACGTGGATTCCCCAATCCCCCTCGTCGTCGTGCCTCACGGAGGACCATTTAAAATCCGAGAAAGATATGCATTTAACTTATGGCACCAGTGGCTGGCGAGCTGCGGATATGCAGTGCTTAGCGTGAACTTTCGGCTATCATCTGGCTTTGGGAAAGCATTCGTCAATGCAGGCAATGGGGAATGGGGCAGCAAGGCCCACTTGGATGTCATTGACGCAGTAGAGTGTTGCATTTCCAAAGGACTCACGCAAAGAGGAAAGTTAGGCATGTTCGGAAGCAGCTATGGAGGTTATGAGACCCTCGCTTCTCTTACTTTCAGCCCTGAATATTTCACCTGCTGCATCTCGATTTGCGGTCCTTCCAATCTCAAGACCGTCTTGGACAATGTTCCCCAGTTTTGGGAATTCACTTCCAAGCCTCTTTCAGACAAACTCATGTTTTTTACAAAAAAGGCATTCATCACGAGCATGGGAGGAGATCCCAATACCAAAGAAGGGATTGAATATTTGCAAAAATGCTCTCCTTTAAATTTTTTGGATGGGATAAAAGCCCCTTTGTTATTGGTCCATGGAAAAAATGACCACGTTGTTGCTGAAAATGAGTCCAGGCAGATCTACGAAAGCATGAAAAAAAATGGTAAGAAAGTCACATACATCCTTTTTCCTGACGAAGGGCATCGTTTAGCTAAATTCCCGAACAAAATGCTATATTTGGACCGTGCAGAACAGTTTTTATCCCGGCATTTGGGTGGAAAATACACACCTGTTGAAAAAAATGCTGTCATTCATTCAACCGCTCAAATCTATGAATAGCTTCTTTATTTTATTTATCGCTGCGTTATTAGCATGAAGATCTTCCCTTTCTCATCATCGAAGGGACGAATGATATTCGAGGATGCCCCAATGAAGGATATCACATGGTCCAAACGCTAAAGGAAAACGTCAATAAGGTAGATTATCTAGAAATACCCAATGGAGAACATTGTCTGAGCAACCGAACTGATCGGATGGACCTGATTGCAGATTGGCTGGAACTGGAGCCCTGAAACTTTTAAGCTGCGATAATCAGTTATTGGGGCATTTTAGATTGGATGATCTGTTCAGCTTCATTGAGAGATTCTTTTTGAAGAATCTTAAATCTATCGGATTTAGAGTCACGGGTTTTATAACGTATCGTTCCATCGCGATGAGAGATATGAGCCAAATCGCCTTCAGGGTTAGAATAAAAAGAAAGAGAAACTTGAACACGGCTCGCTGGAAAAGGACTTTCGCATAAATGAGAGTGTAATTGTTCATCTTCATTGATCGATTTGATCAGCCTGTGAATGGCTTCAATTTCGATTTCTCTAGCCTCTTCGATCGATCCTTTGCGAAAAGCACCAAAGCTGACCTTGATACCCTGTAGATTTTCAGTCATGCTTCCGCCTGTTTGAAGGCAAGATATTGAATAGTCTTTCTCCATTTTTTTGGTTACTTCCTCAACAACCTGATCCACTCTAGTCCTGAGATCA
>DATIJE010000118.1:0-34508 GCA_035478995.1 Rhabdochlamydiaceae bacterium
TTTTTTAAACCTTTAATCTGATCAAATTTTATGGCGAAGAGATTAAAATAAGGGCTTTCAATTTCTCAAGTTAAAAATCTTCCTTTTCCTATATTTCTCTCGATGCTACAATGGCTGATTTTGTAGGCTTTTATGAGTGGAAACTTATTCAAATTCATTGCCGGAACGTTTTTAGCCGGATCTTTCTTTAGCACAAACATTCAAGGTTCTGAATTGCCTTCCGCTCCCCATCCTCTCATCGTTATCTTATTGGGCCCTCCCGGATCAGGAAAGGGAACCCAGGCTTCCATGCTGCGGGAAAAACTCCAAATTCCCCACATTTCCACGGGAGATCTTCTCAGAGAGCAAATCCGACAGGGAACCGAATTGGGCAAGAAAGCCAAAACCTACATAGATCAAGGACAACTCGTTCCAGACCAATTAATTTTGGATATGCTGTTCGACCGTGTCGCACAAAAAGATTGCGCGAATGGATACATCCTGGATGGATTCCCACGTACTATGCCCCAAGCCGAAGCCTATCATGCTCGTTTAATAAACAAGCCTAACATCATTGCCATCAATCTTTTATTAGGAGATCAAAAGATCATCGATCGCCTTACAAAGCGGATTGTATGCGGAAATTGCGGCACCCCCTACCATCTTACCTATTCTCCGCCAAAACAACCCGGCATTTGCGATAAATGCCACGCAAAACTCATTCAAAGAAGCGATGACACGGAGGAAGTCGTGGTCAAAAGACTAAAAGTATATCAGGAACAAACTGCTCCGCTCATCGATTTTTATCATCGGATTAAATTATTGCATAATGTCGATTGCAATGATTCATCTAAAGAAGGAACTTTCTCACAAATTCTTTCTTTTCTCCCAAGGAATTAACGTTAGAGACTCTAAGAGATTATTGACCCGAAGGTTAATAATTTTTTTAAGAGAATATTTTACAAATTAGAGCGCTTGTGATGAAATATGCTTCATCGACAATCGAATTTTAATTTGGGTACTGCAAATGAGGATCATTCTATCCTTTCTATTGTTCTGTCAAATTGGTGTGTTTGCAACCGTAACCGATTATGATTGTATCGTTGTCGGCACGAGTCCTTTTTCTATGCTGGAAGCTTTATATCAACATTATTCCGGAAAACGGGTGTTGATGATCGACGAAGCGGATACTTATGGCGGAGCTTGGAAAAGCATCAATATCTGCGGCATTGCGCATGCAGATATGGGATGCCACGAGATCGGCTGTCAACAAGAAATTAAAGAATTTTTACAGGATTATGTCGGTTGCAAATTATTGTCGCTCGACAATCCCCATCAGTTGTATCAGGAGCCGGCTCCTCCTTATTCTAAAGGCTTTTATCCTAGCGAAGGATGTTATGAACTGATTGGAAATTTGAAAAAACTTGTCAAAGCTGCCAACTTAGATGTTTTGCTGCAGCACAGAATCAACAGTATCCGCCTCGATGGAGATACTGGCATTGCCGAAGTCAAAGCCCAGGACAGGTGTTTTACCACTCCTAAAATCATCGTGACGCCATGCAGTAAACTCTATGTGGAGAATTTTCCGGACGCTGAATTGAACAAGAACCCTTGTGCAAACAAACACTTTCATCTCTATCTTTTAGTGGAAGATCCATCCATTCCGCGCTTTACTTACGAAGATAGTATTGTCGAAGGGGCTTCTAGAGGAGCAAATTTGACATGGTATCTCGGACTGGAAGGCACCGGTATGCAGTTGATCGTGATCCAAGCTCGTGATGAAAAGAATCTCGCCCATGGAGAAGGGTATCTGGAGGCCTTGAAAGAAAAAAAGTATTTGGACCCGACAGCCCGCATTCTACGAATGGAAACGTACATTTATGAACAATGCCACATCAATCCTACTTCCATTGAAGAATTAGGAACGACAGCACAATCGATATTTGACATCATGGATACGTGGAATTTAGGCCGTATGTGCGACTATATCGGAAAATGGAAAGAAGTATTGAGACCTTTTAATGAGATCGTACATGACTGATGTTTACTTTTTTTTGGAAGCGATGAGCGTGCGGAGTACAAAAGGCAAAATTCCTCCATGCTGAAAGTATTCCGCCTCAGTAGGTGTGTCGATCCGGACTAACAGTTTAGCACGATCTACTTTGTCCCCTCTTTTAATTTCCAGGGTGACTTCTTGACGCGGCTTGATGCCTTGTTCGAGGCCTGAAATGGAAAATATTTCATCTCCTGTCAGCTTTAAACTGTCGGCGCTTTCATTGTTCAAGAATTCAAGCGGGAGCACTCCCATTCCAATCAAATTGCTTCTGTGGATTCTCTCGAAGCTACGGGCTACTACTGTTCTTATACCGAGAAGCGCTGTCCCCTTCGCTGCCCAGTCTCTCGAACTGCCCATTCCGTAATCTTTACCTGCAAAGATAATCAGAGGCACTTTTCTTTCAGCATACATTTGACAGGCGTCGAAAATAGGCATGATCTCTCCATCAGGTAAAAGCTTTGTAAACCCGCCTTCTTTTCCACCCGCCATTTTATTATAGATACGCACGTTGGCAAAGGTTCCGCGCATCATGACAAAGTGGTTGCCTCTTCGGCTTCCATAGCTGTTGAATTCGTTTTCCGGAACTCCCAAAGACAATAAGTATTTCCCTGCAGGAGAAGTGCCTCGAAATGCGCCAGCAGGAGAAATGTGGTCGGTTGTGACTGAATCGCCAAATAAGGCCAATGCCCGCATTTCTTTAAATTCTTTTTTCTCGGGAATTTTGAGGCTAAAATCTTCAAAATAGGGCGGCTGTTGAATGTAAGTGCTTTTCTTGTCCCATGCGTATTGAAGACTTTTTTTGGTAGAGATCTGCTTCCAGACCGGATTATCTTCAAGGATATTAGCGTATCTCTTCTTAAACATTTCCGGCTGCAAGCCCTTTGAAATTGCTTCCTGGATCTCGTGCGATGAGGGCCAGATATCTTTTAAGTAAACCGGCTTTCCATTGCGGTCCATTCCCAAAGGTTCTTCGTTTAAATTGATATCCACCCTTCCCGCTATTGCAAATGCTACAACCAGCGGAGGCGACATCAGAAAGTTCGCTTTTACGGAACTATGGATCCTCGCTTCAAAATTCCGATTCCCGCTCAGGACGCTTGCAGCTACAAGATCGTGTTCTTTGATCGCCTTTTCAATTTTTTCGTCCAATGGCCCGCTATTGCCGATGCACGTCGTGCATCCATAAGCGACCAATTGAAATCCCAATTCGTTCAGATATTTTTGCAGACCGGTCTTTTCAAGATAATCTGTCACAACCCGCGAGCCGGGAGCCAGGCTGGTCTTGACAGTATGGTTTACCTTTAAACCTTTTTCAACCGCTTTTTTAGCGAGCAATCCTGCCCCTATCATGACATGGGGATTGCTAGTATTAGTGCAGCTTGTAATTGCAGCGATCACGATTGAACCGTGAGTTAAGACCGCACTGCCAGGATAGTGTTCTGAATATCCCGGATTTACGACTGGGCAAGTCAGAGGACGGTTAGTGACCATCTCCGATTCGCTCCATTTTTCAGAAGAGGTGTCATTGTCAATATAAGGAATGCCGCCATTGGAATGAGGCGTACCTAAAGTGAAGGTCCCATCTGAATGTACAAAAATCTTTGGCGCCTCTTTTTCAGAAGCCTTGCCATAGCCTCCTTCCGGGATAGGAACCGAGAGGAGTTCATGAAATTTGGATTTTATCGCCGGCAGATCGATCCGGTCTTGGGGTCGTTTAGGTCCCGAAACACAAGAAGTGACCGTAGTCAGGTCTAGTTCCACAACTTTGGTGTAATCGATCTCCCCTTTTCGCGGAATGCCGAATAGCTGTTGTGCCTGAAGATATTCTTTGATCAGGGCTATGTGCTTTTCATCGCGCCCAGTCATTTTGAGATAATCCAGGGTCTTCTCATCCACTGGGAAAAAACCCATGGTCGCACCATATTCAGGCGACATATTTCCAATCGTCGCTCGGTCTGCTACGGTCAGGCTCGCAGCGCCTTCTCCAAAAAATTCGACAAACTTGCCAACTACTTTTTCTTTGCGAAGGATTTCCGTAATGCGCAAAGTCAAATCGGTAGCTGTCATTCCTTCTTGCAACGCGCCATGGAGACAAAAACCGATCACTTCCGGGGTCTGCATCGCGACAGGCTGTCCAAGCATCGCAGCTTCTGCTTCGATGCCCCCTACTCCCCAACCGACAACGCCAAGGCCATTGATCATGGTTGTATGTGAATCCGTTCCTACAAGGGTATCCGGATAGAAGACGGTTTGATTGTTTTCTTTTTTCGATGTCACGACAGAAGCGATGTTCTCCAAGTTCACCTGATGAACGATCCCGATTCCGGGAGGAACAACTTTAAAGGCATCGAACGCGCCTTGTCCCCATTTGAGAAATTCATACCGCTCCCGATTGCGGTCGAATTCGATCTTCAGATTGAACATGAAGGCATCGTCCGTTTCCGCTTTATCGACCTGAACTGAATGATCGACTACTAGATCGACGGGTACTTGCGGCTCGATAATTTTTGCATCAGCGCCTTGCCCAGCGACAGCATCCCGCATCGCTGCCAGATCGACTAAAAGGGGAACGCCTGTAAAATCTTGCAAAATGACTCGTGAAACGACAAATGGCACATCGGCTTCGCCTGGATTTGCGGCATTCCATTTGGCCAGGGTGAGCACATCCTCTTCTTTTACCCGCTTCCCATCGCAGTTGCGCAACAAAGATTCGAGCATGATTCTGATGGATACCGGCAAACGGCGTAATTTGGCAATTCCTTGCTCTTCCAAAGCGGGAAGGGAATAATAATAGCGGGTCTCGTCTTTGTTGAGAGTCTTTAAAGTATTAAACGGATTGGGAAGGGTTGCCATACTTTTATCCCTTTGTTCTTTTTGTAGTTCTTTGTAAAATAAATATTATTTATTTCAAAGAAGCATGTTCAAGCAATGGTTCCCAAGTTTTACGAGCCTCGTCTACTTTGTCCATATCATTTGAATATTGCAGGATTACAAGGCCTTCATCACAGTTGATTCCGTGTATCCAGCTATGTGATTTCAGATCCGGGTCGCTGATGTTTTCTATGGTCCATTCAGCAAAGAGAGATTGATCATCTTTTTTGATCACACGAAAATCGACAACCCTCGAACCGGGATGTAATTTCTCAAGAGTGTCTTGGATGATCTGTTCAGATTTGACGGATAAAGCACGATTCCCTTCTCCGACAAAAACTCCAAATGATTCGTTACCCGATTGTTCTTCTGGAATATAAACTGCGGAATTCCCTTTTTTTCCTTCTACTTTCGTGCGCAGCTTCCACTTCTTGCCGCTGTCCTTAAAAATACTCTTAACAAGAACTTCCAGTTTTTCTTGATTAAGATGTTGTGTGGATGCCTGCACTTCTTTGACTTGCTCATTTGTTGATTCTTCCGCAGACAAACCTATTAAATTCAATGAAGCTATTGATGCTAATGTAAAAAAACATGATTTAAACATAATTTACCCCCAATATTAATAATCGACAGTTTAATCGTTTTATCGTTTTCAAACAAACCATTTTAGGGTAAGAGGCCCTCCATGTCAGTATTAATTTTTTGAAAATGTGTTGTTTTTTTTTGAGGAAACCATCAACATCCATTTTATTTTTTAAAGAAATGGTAAAGATATGCTTTGGGGAACAACAATTGATAACATGAGCGGAAAGAAAGATTTTCCAGATTTGGAGCACTTCTTTGATCAAAACCTAATTCCTGAATTTGATGCTTATTTGGGCTATCGTCGCGTCCGAGTAGAATCAACTGAGGAAATGATCGACTTAACGATATTGATCCATCGCTCTTATCTCGTCATTAGCGACATAGAAAATCAAGGGCTTAAGCAAGCAAGCCGAGACCTTCAGGGTGCTAAAATCATCCTTAACAAATTACAAGTATTGAATTCAGAACAAGAATGCGAATATTTAGAAAAAATCAAGGGTGCAACTTTTTTTAGCAAATTTCTGCTTGGAATTGGAAACTTATACCATAAAAATTTTACCTCTCCAAATGCGGAAGCCTGCTTAACAAAAATGGATACACAGCTCACTTTGATACCTGAAAGACCAACTATGAATAACCTGTTTTCAAAGTTAAAAGAAGCCGCAATTAGATGCTGTTCTAATGAAGAAATAAATTAATAATGGAAATAATCTCTCATTTAAGCTAATTGTAATATTAGGATTATTAGAAATAATATCCTTAATTGCAGGCAGATTTCGAAATGAAAGGTAAAATTTTCATTATTTTAGGAATTTTGATTCTTGCAGGTATCCTTTTTTATTTTTTTTATTTTAAAAAACAAAAAAAAGAAAGCGATCACATCACTCTTTATGGGAACGTCGATATAAGGCAAGCGGACCTTGGATTCCGTGTATTTGGAAAAATACAAACCCTTTTATTCGAAGAAGGGGATGAAATTAAAACAGGCCAATTGCTCGCCATTCTAGACAAGATTCCTTATGAAGAGCAGGTCTGGAAAGCAAAGGCAAACGCAGCTTCAATAGAAGCAAATTTACACAATGCTGAAGTCAAATTTAAGAGAAGAAATGCGGTCGTCGCTGCGGCTATTTCCAGAGAAGATTACGATGACGCATTATTTAATCTTGAGACCTTGCAATCGGACCTGGAAGGCGCCCGGGCTGCACTTGCCACAAGCTTGACAAATTATGAAGACACTCAACTCTTTTCTCCAACGGAAGGAACGATTTTAACACGCATACGCGAACCTGGGTCCATCGTGAATGTCGGAGATCCCGTTTTAACCCTGTCCATTAAATCTCCTGTCTGGATAAGGGCTTATGTATCGGAGACAAACCTGGGAAACATTTACCCCGGCATGCCAGCGGAAGTGACGACCGACACACCGCATAGTCCTGTCTATTGTGGACATATTGGCTTCATTTCACCTGTCGCTGAATTCACTCCTAAAAATGTGGAGAGCATCGATCTTAGAACGGACCTGGTGTACCGTCTCCGCATTTATATTGATAGTCCAGATCGGGGCCTGCGCCAGGGGATGCCCGTCACAGTGAAATTAAAATTACCCCATAATGAGAGAACTGATCTTGACTGACGTTCTAGTCCAGATATCCGATCTCGTAAAAACTTTCGACAAAAGTCAGATGAGGGCTCTGGATTCCATCAACGCGGAATTGCCCCCAGGAAAAATCATTGGACTGGTAGGGCCGGATGGATCGGGTAAGACCACACTGATCCGAATCACAGCCGGACTTCTTACCCCCTCTTCCGGGAAAGTGGCCATTTCTGGATATGACAGCATCAAAGAGTCTGACCAGGTCCATCATATGATAAGCTATATGCCGCAAAAATTTGGCCTGTATGAAGATCTGACTGTGATGCAAAACCTCAATCTGTACTCCGATCTTCAAGGGATTGATCCCAAGCAAAAAAAAGATCTTTACGAGCACCTTTTGCATTTCACAGATTTGAAGCCTTTTACCGAGAGACTCGCAGGCAATTTATCCGGAGGGATGAAGCAGAAACTCGGTCTCGCCTGCACATTGCTTCGCAAGCCTAAATTGCTGCTGCTCGATGAGCCCAGTGCTGGAGTGGATCCGATTTCCAGACGGGAGCTTTGGAAAATGGTGACTGACCTTACAAAAGAGGGCATCTCTGTTTTATGGAGCACGGCGTATCTCGATGAAGCAGAAAAATGTCATGAAGTCATGCTCTTGAACGAGGGCAAGCTTTTATATCACGGCGCTCCGGATGCTTTGACTTCGAAATTGAAAGGGCGCACTTTTCAAATTCAAATGATCTCCACTGACCGAAGAGCCGTCCTCACAAATGCTCTCAATGACGAACGGGTCATCGACGGTGTCATCCAAGGCAAAAATGTCAGGATCGTTTTACGGGAACAAGACAAAAAACCCGATATTCAGAAATTCAATCCAGGGCCTGATGCTGTCCTGAAAGAAGTTCCTCCCAGGTTCGAAGATGCTTTTGTCGATATTTTAGGAGGAGGGCCGGCAGGCTTTTCTCCACTGAAAGAACTGATCCCATCTATAGAAAAAGAGGAAAAACCGGTTGTCGAAGCTGTCAAGTTAACCAAAAAGTTTGGAGATTTCACAGCTACCGATCAGATCTCTTTCTCCGTTAAAAGAGGAGAGATTTTCGGTCTGCTTGGGCCCAATGGCGCTGGAAAATCAACGACTTTCAAAATGCTTTGCGGACTTCTCCAGCCGACCAGCGGCAATGCATTCATAGCGGGTCTTTCCTTGCAGGAGGCAATCACCAAAGCAAGAGCTCGTATTGGATACATGGCACAAAAATTTTCTTTATATGGAAACATGACAGTGATCCAGAACCTCCGGTTCTTTGCAGGAATTTATCCAACTTCAGCTCAACATGTGGAAAAGACCGCTCATGAAATGATCGATATTTTTGAACTTGGGCCTTTTACTCATACTACATCCTCTCAACTGCCTCTTGGATTCAAACAACGGCTCGCTCTTGCCTGTGCGATCATGCATCAACCTGAAATCTTGTTTTTGGATGAACCCACTTCCGGAGTAGATCCTATCACTAGAAGGGAATTCTGGAACCACATCAATGCAATGGTGGAAAAAGGGGTAGCGATCATCGTCACTACTCATTTTATGGATGAAGCGGAATATTGCGACCGGATCGGGTTGATCAATCAAGGACGGCTCGTCATGATAGGAAGTCCGGATGAATTGAAAGAATCTGTCGCTTCTCCCGATCTGCCGGCACCCACGCTTGAAGATGCGTTCATTTTGCTGAGTACCCGATCCAGGGAGGATGCCGATGCAGCAAAATGAAGGAAAATGGAGACGGACCAGAGCTTTAATGCTCAAAGAATTCTATCAGATCATCCGCGACCCCAGCAGTATCTTGATCGCCGTGGTATTTCCCCTCCTTCTGCTCTTCATTTACGGTTTCGGAGTATCGCTTGATCTCGAACATCTGAAAGTCGGTCTCGTGCTGCAGGACACAAGTCCCGACGCGCAAAGTTTTGCCCTTTCTTTGAAGAACTCGAGATTTTTTGATGTGACCGAATCCCCTGCGCAAGATCAATTAGAGGAAAAGGTGGTCGCAGGAAAATTGAAGGGAATGGTCGTCGTGCCATTTTATTTCTCGCAATACAAAGACAGGCCGGATGAAAAAGGACCGATCTTCGTAGCTGCCGATGGAAGCGAGCCCAATACCGCTAATTTTGTGCAAAATTATGTCAAAGGCGCCTGGCTCAATTGGCTGGACCAACAAGCGATCAGTAATTCCACAAAAAATGTGCCGCAAATCAACGTCCAGCCAAGATATTGGTACAACGAAGAGCTCAACAGCCGCTATTTTCTGATCCCAGGATCGATTGCGATCATCATGACCTTGATCGGCACATTACTGACAGCGATGGTCGTTGCCCGCGAATGGGAACGGGGTACGATGGAGTCCTTGATGGCCACTCCGGTCAAAATGAGTGAAATCCTCATTGCTAAAATGACTTGTTACATGTGCCTGGGCATGGCCTCGATGATCATGTGCTCGGGACTGTCGATCATCTTATATGGAGTGCCATTCAGGGGAACTTTTCTAGCGCTGATTTTCGTGTCATTTGTCTTTCTGCTCGCAGCATTGGGCACAGGCCTGCTCATCTCATCAGTAGCAAGAAGTCAATTCGTAGCCTCTCAAATTTCTACGATCACAGCTTTTTTACCCGCTTTCATGTTATCCGGATTTATATTTGAAATCTCGAGCATGCCTTTTCCTATTCAGCTCATCACGCACATCGTCCCGGCCAAATATATGGTTTCCAGCTTGCAAACGCTCTTTCTAGTTGGAGATGTATGGGGTTTATTGATCGCAAATGTACTTGTCATGGCTTTGATCGCTTGCATTCTTTTTGTTATCCTTGCCTTTAAAACTGTAAAAAGATTGGACTGACAATGTTTAAGAGGCTTCATTCGCTGATCGTCAAAGAATTTCTAGCAGTTTTACAAGATAGAAAAAGCCGATTTGTATTGATCGTTCCTCCCCTGATTCAATTGTTCATTTTTGCTTTCGCCGCCACGTTGGACGTAAAAAACGTATCTCTAGGAATTTTGAATAAAGATGAAGGAAAACTCTCCTATGAATTGACCCAGCGTTTCCAAGGTTCCCCTTTTTTTACCAGGGTGCAATATCTGAGAAGCGTGGAAGAAATAAAACCCTTCGTAGATCTACAAAAAGCGGTCGTTGTTCTTCACATTGATGACCAGTTCTCACGCAACCTTCTGGCGAAAAAACCTGCCCAGGTCCAACTCATTCTGGATGGAAGAAAGTCCAATACTGCGCAAATTGTACAGGGCTACGCATTGAAAATTGTGGAGCAATACAATGCCGATTTGGCCGCCGATCTTCAGCTTTCTACGACCACGACCTATTTGGTTCCAAGAAATTGGTTTAATCCCAACTTGATCTATACTTGGTTCACTGTCCCTGGACTGATCGGAATTTTAACCATGCTGATCAGCTTGATGCTAACTTCTCTGTCTATCGCCCGGGAACGGGAGTTAGGCACATTTGAACAATTACTCGTCTCTCCTCTTAGACCGATCGATATTCTCATAGGAAAAAGCATTCCGGGAATGGTCATCGGAATGGCTGAAGGCACCGTCATCCTTCTCGCTGCCGTTTTTTGTTTTCAGATCCCTTTCACAGGATCTCTTGCGGCATTGTATCTTGCGATGTTCGTCTTTGTCTGCTCGATCGTTGGGATCGGTCTTTTCTTGTCGGCTCTGTCAAAAACACAGCAGCAGGCCCTGCTTTTAGTGTTTGTCTTCATGTCCCCTGCTGTAAGCCTTTCTGGATTTGCGACGCCGATTGAAAATATGCCTTCTTGGCTTCAACCGGTCACTCTTGCCAACCCCTTGCGTTTCTTTTTGGTGATCCTCAGGGGTGTTTTTCTAAAACAAATGCCATTTTCTATGGTCTTGGCGAATGTATATCCGATCGCCATCATCGCTTTTTTTACACTCACCTTGTCCACACTCTTTTTCAGAAAAAGGCTGGAATGACTAACCCGCTAGTCAAATAAGAGACAAAAGGCGCTAGCGAGGCACAGCCAGATCGAAGCGTAGCAGTCCGAGTGAGGAGGCAATAGTAGAACTATTGCTGACGAGAGAGGATCGATATGGCAAAGCCGCAGTAAGCATTTTTGTCTTTGATTTGACTAAGCGGGTTAGTAATCAGCGAGTCTCTTTTTTATAAGCATGTTTCAATGCGATCAAGATCCAAAGCGCTACAGGTACTAGAATGTCAGACCATAATTTAGGCCCATAATGAATCTGGGTTATATTCCCTTTCTGTGAAATATTGACGATCAGGTTGATCGCAATGGCAATCAGGAACAAACTGTATCCAATTGCAGTTGCATCGCGCCACCGGTCTTTGATCCAAATGCTTGCAATCCCTAAAATGCCAAACACTAAATTGGCAAAACCCACTTCCATAAGAAAGGGGCTAAAAGGCCACTTGGCGAGATTCACGACGCTTTCTGCGACAAATATTTGCAAGCATCCAGTCAACAATCCCTGAACACCGACGGAAATAATGAGAAAATAAACAAAGAAAATTTCTACTTTAGCTGCTGCTGCCTTAACATGTTTCAGTAAAAGCGTAATCCCTCCAAGGATTAAAGGAAGAAAAATATATAGAACGTGAAGAACCAATCCCCAGATGTTGTAAATCTTTTGATCCATATGAGCCTGTCCATTGTTACTGTAAAAATTATTTTCATATCTCTTCATCCAATAAAACTCAATGTGCTAAATTTTAGATTATGGCATTTGCAACAACTTTCGAACATTATCTTGATAAAGCTGGAGAAATCGGACAGTACGTCATTCCTGCCGCTTCAGCAGGCTATGCGATGTATAATGGAGATTATGCAGAAGCTGGTCTCATGTGTTTGATGGGAATGGTTCAAAAAGCGGAATTAGTTTTTCTTAAAACTTCCTTTCCGACAATGAGACCGAATCGAACAGATAGCGGATCCTTTCCATCCGGCCATACAGCCGGAGCCTTTTTAGGCGTTGGATTGCTCAGCACAAAATATGGACTTTCCCTTCCTGCCTGTGCAGCTTTGGTTGGAGCTACCGTTGTTGGTTTCAGCCGCTTTTATAATAACCACCATTGGCCATTGAATATCTTAACAGGGGCGTATCTTGGAACGATGAACGGCTACATGGCAGGTATGAAATTTACATTTTATTAAAGGAATCTATGAAATTAAACTATTTGCTCATTTCTTTCATGATCGTTTTCTGTTTGATTTCCGGATCCGCTAAGGCTTGCACAGCTTTTCAGCTCAAGTCCCAGGAAGGCGCATCCATCTATTGCCGTTCCATGGAATTTGAATTCGCGCTGCATTCGGAGCTCCTGATTGTTCCCCGCTCTACAGAGTTTGTGGGTACTGCCCCCCAAAAAGCCATAGGAATGCAATGGAAGTGTAAATACGGCTATGTGGGAATGAATCTTGCATTCGCTCCAACCTGCATTACCGACGGCATGAATGAAAAAGGTCTAGTCGTCGGAAGCCTCTATCTACCCGGTTTGGCAAAGTATGAAAGGCCTGATCCGATGAGAAGTGAGGAGACCTTGGGCCCTTGGGAACTGCCTAATTTTTTACTGGGGATGTGCGCCTCTATCGAAGATGTAAAGAATGCTCTACAGGATATTCTTGTGGCGCAAGAACCTCCTCCCGGAATGGGCGAATTTATCCTTCCCCTGCACTTCTACATCAGCGACCGCAGCGGAAAAGCGATCGTAGTGGAATATATAAAAGGTGAAAAACAGGTGCATGACAATCCGATCGGAGTTCTCACAAATTCTCCTTCTTTTGATTGGCATCTGATAAATTTAAGAAATTATCTCAACTTGTCACCTGTCGATATCGATCAACTGGATTTAAGGAATCTGTCCTTGCATAAATTTGGCACAGGAAGCGGCTTGTTAAGGATTCCAGGAGATTATACTCCTCCATCCCGTTTCCTCCGCGCCTCTTTTTTCTCTCAATGGGCGGCTCCTCAAAAGACTGCTGAAGAAACCGTGAAAATGGGATTTCACATCTTGAATACTTTTGATATTTTCGAAGGGATCGTCCGGCTAAAACGCGCTTACGGAAAGCAAAAAAACCCGATCCCAACAGGTAAAACTCTCGTCGCATCCGGAGAAATATACGATGAAGAGATCACGGAATGGATCGTCGTTCACGACCAGACTAATCTAAAGACTTATTTTAGGAACTATGACAGCTTGCGCATTCAAATGGCCGATCTGAAAAAGATCGATTTTTCACAGCCTGGATTTCGCAAGATACCGATGCTGTCCGAATTTTCAGTGGATGACGTGACCAACAATATCCTCCCTCTCAAGATGGGACATTAAGATATTTTTTTCTTAATTTTTCCTTTTCTTCCTCTGTTAAGAAAGCAAGGTCCAAAGACGATCTTGCCAGATGATCGATTGTATCCGCTGACATTCCCGATAATTGCATCAATTTTTGAAATTCAAAAGAAAGATCGATGCGGAAAATGAGAGGGTCGTCAGTGCAAATTGCGATCGGATGCCCTTTTGAATGGTATTTGAGTGCTGGATGGGAGGCATATTCCTCCGTCATTTGAACAAGCATGCTGCTCGTCAGGCACGCTTCGATCGGAACGCGATTGTCCAAGATCCATTGCAATGCTTCAGGCTCCAGAAAAACTGCATGGCCTACACGATCGGGCCTCAGAGTCTTTAATAATTCTACCTGTTTCTTCTCTTTGGCCGATTCTCCTATGTGCAGGCTGATGAACAGACCTTGTTGTTTAGCGCGCAAGATCTCGGAAAGGATCGGGTCAATCTCTCCTATAGTCGAATCTCCGGAAATATCAATTCCAACAATTCCCCGCTCCCGATGTTTTAAAGCGAGATCGATTGTATGTTTGGCAAATTCAAGATTCGAGCTCCTTTTCAAGCTCAGAAGTAAACGCACCTCTACATTTTTCGATGCGGCTTCAAGACCTCGAAGCACTGCCTGCAAATACTCCTCATGTCCATGACCAAGATCCCTGAGCCCCGTGCGAATTTCTGCGTAAACGACACCATCGTTTTCCAACCATCTACACAAAGATACGACCCCTTGCTCCACTTTTTCCTCGGTGTCTACAATCTGACTGACGGTATTGAATATTTTAAAAGCTTCGTGGTAGTCGACTTTGGTTCCTATCCATTCCAAACCTTCATGCAATTCTCTTTTCTGTTCAGGAGATGCGATAGAAACAAGGTACTCATAGGGGTAAGATCCACCAAGATGCAAATGCAGCTCTGCTTTAGGTGTATTTCGAAATCGATCTGGAATTAAATCTTTTATCCAATAAACCATCGGATGGTCCGATTCTTCTGTTTCTCCGACGCATAGCCAATGACCGAAAAAACCGATTTCTTCATGCTTGGCATAACCTCTCCATCCGTCTCGCACCGACTTGTAATCGACGGGTCTGAGAGAGTGGTTTTCCGATTCTTTGATCGTGCAGAAGCACATTTTTGAATAACGGCCTGTTTCTTTGGCATAGCGTTCCAATTCAGAACACAATTGGGATGCGAAACCTCTTTTCCGGTATTCTTTACTTACGATCAGTTCCCCAAGATAAAATAAGGAAGAAAGATCCATTTCTGTATGTTTAAATGGAGCTTGAAATCTTTCTCTCATTTCAGCCATAGGCAGACCCGTAGCGACTCCTATCGGGCGATCCCCATCAAACAATAAACATACAAGTCCATTTGGTGAATCCGCATAACTTTGGATGAATGGCCCATATTCGGACGCGGTACCTTCGTAAAGATAAGGGTATTCCCTGTACCCCGTCAAACAGAGTCCTGTAATGTCTTCGACATAAGGAGCGATTTCCTGTCCCCGCAAAACTTGTATATGAACTCCTGCTGAAAAACAAGATGTCATGCTTCCTATCCCTAATATTTGAACTAATCTTTTTAAAAACTTATTAACCCGAGCTGTAAAAAGATGACAAGATGCACTAGCGAGGCAAAGCCAAATCGAAGCGAAGCGTTCCGGATGATCGAGACCATTGCTGAATAGCAAGGCGAGTGAAGAGGATCGATTGTGGCAATGCCGCAGCAAGCAGATTGTCACCTTTTTATAGCTCGGGTTAATATAATGCATGAGTTATTCTATCTCCAAGAAATATTTGGTCAATTTATAGGCCTTTTTATTAAACACGATGCTCTTGTGGCTCGCATCGACAATTCGATGCTCATGGGGAGTATTCAAATAGGTCTCATCCACTCCGATCGTACCATCGTTTTCACCCGGAATAAATGGATTGAAGCCGGCATTTCCCGCGATTACCAAAACTCTAACAGAAGATGGAAAATCTCCCAAATGTTGAAAGTCCTTTTCGGTCATCAGCTCCTTACCTGCAGCATCTTTGGCAATTTTTTTTACAAAAGGGACGTACCTTAGACATCGTCCCCATGCGGTCCCTTGATTAGGGGGAGCAAATAAAACAGCCTTTCCTATTTTTGCTTCATATGGACAGGCCGGATGGTTTAAGGCTGCGCGCAAGACAAGACAGCCCATGGAATGCGCGACGAAATGAAGCGGACGCATCGGTTTTTTAGATGCCCAGTCCTGCATGTTGGTCACTAGTTTTTGAGCATGTTCTTGAATCGTCCTATCGCGGCTGGGATACTTCCAGTTGATCATTTCCCATCCTTCCTTCTGCAGACGCTTTTTGAGAAAGTGCATCGTACTAGGATGCCCTAAGAAGCCATGAATTCCGATGACATAGTCATCCTTTGTCGAATCGCAATACAATGAAGAAGTTTGTAAAAAAACAACTACAAGAAAAAGCCACTTCATTTGTCGAGAGAGGTATTTTTTTATGAATTATAAAAATACCTTACCAGACAATTTATGGAAAATCTAAAAAATCACTTATTCTCTAAATAATCGGAGGGCATCTCCACTTGAACTTTCACAACTGGTTTAAACAGTTTTGACAACAAGATGAACGTCAACGCAACTGTAAAGAGGACCAGAAAAGCAAAGAAAATGACTTTGGCGATCTGCTTTCCCCGCGTTACGGTCCCGCTCTTGAAACTGTAGACTCCGGTGATCACTGCGATCACAAAAAAGATAGCGGCCAGGATGATCGTGCGCATGCAAGTCCCCATCAAGAAAGAAGGTATTCGTTCTTGTAGTTCTTTCCTGCAATTCTGTCAACTATTTGAAAAAACCGCCCCGGAATGAGAGGCGGTTTGTAACTGACTACCACACGACGCGATAGACGGCTATTGCATTGGAAAACCCTTTAAATTGTTTAGGAGGCAGAGGCTCCACAGAAATGAACTCCTGTACCTTAGGGTCTTTTAACACCTCTTCGGTAACCAAAATTTCAGATGGCCCGGCCGCATCGCAAAGACGGGATGCCAAATTCACATTGGCTCCAAGTACGGTATAGTTTAAACGATCCTCCGATCCCATGTTTCCGGCGACCATGGTACCGATGTGCACACCAATCCCTATCTCTACAGCAGGCAACCCATGTGCAATTCTCGCTTCATTCCAGCTTCTCAATCTGCGCTGCATCTCGATGGCACTGATCACGGCATTGTAAGCATCGTGATCTTTATGGAAGGGAGCGCCAAAAAGCGCCATCGCCGCATCCCCCACATATTTGTCGATTACGCCGCTGTGTTCATCGACGACATGAGAGACTTTTGTCATGCATTGGTTTAATAATTCGATCACTTCTTTAGGGTCCATTTTTTCTGTCAGGCGAGTGAAACCTCGAATATCGGCAAATAGAACGGCTACTTCTTGTTCTTTACCTCCGAGATGATCATTGCCGCTTAAAATTTCTGAGGCGATGTTTTTTGAAACAACCTTATCCAATACACAACGGATTCTTTTTCGCTCTTGAAGCCCTTCAAATCCTACAAAGATGCAGGCGATCAAACATAGAAAAATAAGCCCTATGTATAAATAATTTTTTCTCTCTAATTTTAACATAAAATTCCTCCTCTAAATGGCATCCGTTTGTTAAATCTTGTAAGAAGATTTATTCGAGCCATATAACCTCAAAACAAATGAGGTCTATTCTACCACATTCACAATAAAATAAGGCAATAAAAACGACCGATTTTGCATTTTTATTCTCAAAAAATTATCTCCGTTTATGTAAGATCGTTGGATGCAACAGAATTCCTATACCTTTCAAGAAAATTATCGTTACGGCATTCTCCTTTCCATTATCTATGGATTTGTTTGGTTCATAGATCTTTTAGATGCATCCACATTGAACGTGGCCCTACCCGCCCTTGCACAGGCTTTCTCTATTTCTCCTACAGAAGCAGAATGGGCGATCATCGGATTCCTTCTCACTATGACGATCGGAATGTCGATCAGCAACTGGCTCGCTGATAATTTTGGGACAAAGACAATTTTTATCCTTGCCCAAGCGCTCTATATCGGCAGCTCCATCGGCTGCGGCTTTGCGCAAACCATTTTACAGCTCGATGCCTTTCGAGCGCTGCAAGGATTTTCCGGAGGCATGGCTATCCCTATCGGGATGGCTGCCCTAATGCGCGTCATGCCGCGATCCAAATGGGCAAAGACGAGTTCTTACATGAACATGGTCACCTTGATCGCACCTGCGATGGGCCCGATCTTTGCAGGATATGTTACAGGCAGCCTTGGCTGGCGATGGATCTTTTTTCTGAAGCTTCCTTTATCCTTCATTTGCCTCTATCTCAGTATTTATTGGATACGCAAAGATCCAAAAACAGAAACGTCCAAGTTCGACTGGCCTGGCTTTGTCCTGAGTTCTTTGAGTCTGACATTGATCTTGTATGTGTTTTCGGAGATTGGCAAAACAGAGGGATCTTATCTTTTTCTGATCGGCCTGCTCATTCTGGGAATCCTATCAGGCATGTTGTTTATCCGTGTTGAAAAGAAAGCAGTTTCTCCTCTGATTCCCCTGGCTATTTTCCGCTTTCCTCATTTTTCGTTCGGAAATCTGATCCAATCGGCCGCCAATACGATCTTTCTGGGAGCAAATTTTATTATCGCGCTTTATCTTCAAAGAGGACTGGGACTAGATATCGTGACTACAGGTTGGGTCATGTCGGCCATCACGCCAGGAATGATCCTCACGCTGCCATTGGTGGGTAAATTTTACAATAAAATCGGGCCCTTGCCTTTTATGCTTCCGGGTTTGGTTCTGCTTGGGCTCAGTACGATGGCCTTTGCGTTCGTGTCATCGACAACCTCCCCTTTTATCTTGGCATTGCTTGTATTTTTCGAAGGCGCTGCCTCATCCATGGTCCAAACCGCCAACGTCACATCGATATTCAGCGGCATTCCGCATAAACATAAGACCACCGGGAGCACTCTGTATTCCCTTTTCAAACAAATTTCGGCAAGTTTTGGCGTCGCTCTTTCCGCGATGGTCCTTTCGATTGGAATGAAATCGAAGGGATTATCCCTTGTTTCTTCTGAAATTCATCCAGGACAACTGCTCGGGCCATTTCATATCTGTTTCATCGTCTTAGGTGCCATTCCTCTCTTTGCAATAAGTTTTTGCTATTATATTAATAATAAACAAGCTTTAAAGGAGACACAGACACCCGATCATCTGCACACTGAGGCGGAATATGGCGCAGAGTGATCGAAAGCAGGATTTAAATGCGTATCATCAACTCTTTCATTCATTCCAAATTCCTCAGGCATTTATCAAAAGAAAATTCCTTTTCTTTTCTAAATGCGGTGCAGTTTCTGGATGCGATCAATGAAAATCTGCTCAAGTTAATCCTGGCATTCTACCTCATTGCTTTGGAAGGACCCGAGCACACTTCTTTCATATCCGCTGCAATTGGAGCGATCTTCATTCTTCCCTTCGTGTTATTTTCCAGCATCGGCGGTGTTTTTGCAGACCGATGGAGCAAGACGACTGTCATCCGCGCGACAAGAGTGATTCAAATCCTCGTCGTTTCCTTGGCATGGCTCAGTATGGCCTTTGAGGAAATCATCCTTGTTTATATTTTTCTCTTTCTATTCGCTTCCTTATCGGCGATTTTTGGACCTTCCAAGTACGGTATCATACCCGATCTTGTTCCGAAAAGGATCTTGAAAGCCAATAGCATTATCGCTGCATTTACTTTTTTTGCGATCATTTTTGGCAATTCCTTAGCCTCCATTTTGGACCTGATGATGCACGGCTTTTTTGCAACCATGATGAGCGCTTGCGTTGTGATCGCAATTATTGGGACGATCCTGAGTTATCTGATCGTTTATATCCCTCCCGCTAACCCTCAAAAAAAATGGTCTCTTTTCGTTTATTCCGAAATCTATATTTCTCTTGTGCAAATGTACAAGACCAAACATTTCTTAGTCGCTACATTTGCGTTTGCCTATTTTTTATTCATCGGCGGTTTTATACAGATGAACATCATTCCATACAGCGTACACACGCTGAACATGGGGCCGGTCGCTGGAGGTTATTTGTTTATCGCCTCGGCTATAGGGGTAGGATGCGGGGCTCTTTTAGCTTCGAAAATGTCCGGAAGTCTAAAGATACTTCCAAATGCCGGTATTGGAATGTCCATATTCTGTATTTTATTTTTATTTCACGAGCCGTTTTGGCTCACGACTATTTGGCTGTTTGGACTCGGGCTATCCGGAGGACTGTTCCTGGTGCCCTCTCAGACATTCATCCTCTCTAAAAGCACCCCTAAAGATAGAGGGCGCAATTTCGCAACGGCAAATTTTTTTAGCTTCGCCTTTGCTTTTCTCGCATCCGGTGCTGTCTATTTTTTAAATAATTTTTTAAAGCTTACCCCTTCATTGAGTTTTGCAGCGATGGGCGTATTCAATCTTCTAGTATCCTCAGCCCTCTTCTTTTTTACTCGCAACGGCAATAAGTAAAAATATGCTTTCAATCCCTCCTTTTGTCTCATCAAGTGTTCTGTTACTTGGTTCGATGCATTCTTGGTCCCTTGAAGACAGCATGGGCATCAAACATCTAGAACACGTCAGCGTATGTCCTGAAGGCAGACGGATCGTGTGCACTGTGACAGAAGCATTGATCGCTGAAGAGAAAAGTGGGTGGTTGTCTCACATTTATATGACACAAAATAATGGCCAATTCTGGAAAAAATTGACGGACGGGGAAGATTCTTGTCTCAATCCTCAATGGTCTCCGGATGGAAAATGGATTGCTTTTATAAAAAATAATAATCTATGGATCATGCCCGAAGATGGCGGCGGCATGATGCAGCTCACAGATGTGATCACATCCATCGAAACCTTTATCTGGTCTCCGGACAGTGCACAGATTGCTTTTGTGGTGCAAGATCCTGTTTCAGAAAAGGAATATAGAGAAAAAAAAGAAAAGAAAGATCCAGAAATTTTTGAAAAAGAGGAGCATTTCAGTCATTTATGGCTCGTCTCGTTAAATGCAAATAAAGAGACATTTTCCCTGCCTGTACGTCTGACCGATGGCAATTATCATTTAAGTACAGATATTCTACATAACCATTTGAGCTGGTCTCCTGATGGAACCAGGATCGCATTCGATGCAGCACTTTCTTCATTTCCTGACGACATCTCCTCATGTTCGATTTACGATGTAGACATCAAGAACAAACACATTCGGCATTTAATTCCACGAGGAGGAACAGCGACGCAACCTTTTTATTCTCCTGATGGAAAATGGCTTGCGTATTGTTATAGCGGCTCTCCCTTCAAATGGGCAATGAGTTCCGCCGTCTGTATCATTCCTGCCGACGGCGGCATCGCTAAAAGACTATCTCTTACCTTCAATGAGGACGTTCAAGGATATGGAAAGATCATAGGATGGTCCGCGGACAGTAAAAATGTGTATATCTTGGAATCAAAAGGAACATCAAAGCAGATTTATTCTCTGCCAATCGATGGAAGTCCTCCCGATACTTTAGATCTGGAAGGAAACCTGTGTTTGGATGCACGGATCAATGCATCGCATCAATTTTTAAGTTTCTCTGCGGAGTCTTTATACCAACCTCCTGAAGCTTATTATCTTTCTCTAGTCGATCGAAAACTTAGACATGTATCTCATTTTAATCCAACCGTACAGAAATGCTTGCCACGAACAGAAATGCTTCGCTGGACTTCTTTTGATGGGCTGGAGATAGAAGGACTTTTAACGTATCCTGTGGATTACAAACAAGGGCAATCATTCCCTTTGCTTCTGATCATTCACGGAGGTCCGATGGCGCACTTTCAACAGTGTTTTATCGGCAATCCGCTTAAGCCGCCGATGGAGTATCCAGTTGCGGCTTTTGCTTCCAGAGGCTATGCCGTTTTACGGGCGAATCCCCGAGGATCTACCGGTTATGGAAAAGCCTTTCGATTTGCCAATTATGGAGATTGGGCTGGCAAAGACTTTGAGGACCTCATGAGCGGTGTGGATGCGATCATTAATCTGGGCATTGCAGATCCAAACAGACTTGGAATCATGGGGTGGAGCTATGGAGGTTATTTGACTGCGTGGGCAATCACCCACTCCGATCGTTTTAAAGCCGCTTCCATCGGCGCCGGTGCAGTCAATATCTTGAGTTTTATGGGAACGATCGATATCCCAAGTTTGATTGCTGATTATTTTAAAGGTGAAATCACCGAAAAACTCCAAGAATATTTAGAACGGTCTCCTATTTTGTATGTAGGAAAAGCCTGCACTCCGACTCTTTTACAGTATGGTGAAAAGGACAGACGGGGCCCTGTTTCTCAAGGACATGAACTGTTTCGCGCGTTGAAAAGACAAAACGTTCCTACAGAACTGGTCATTTATCCGCGGATGGGACATCACACGCAAGAAACCAAGCTTCTTCTAGATATTCAAGAAAGGAATCTGACATGGTTCGATCAGTTTTTGAAATCGGATTGAATGACTGAAAATCCGTTTATAAAAAGGAGCAAGACCGCGATCGGGAAAAAAAATATAAGCCAGAAGCAGAACCAAAATGTAGATCCATCGTATTGGAAGCTATAGATGGCATCGCCCATTTCAAAGTTGCTTTTTGTAAACAAAAGAAAAAGCCCAATCGGGAAAAATAAAAGAAAACAAAGGATCAATAAAAATATTGATCCATGATACTCGATTTTAAATTTTTTTCTAGCCATGAATTCCTTTTATTTCTTGACTGAAGCAATGACTGGAGGAATGTCATTGATGAAAGCATAAATTCCCGGCAATCCGCGATAATATTCCTTATAGTCCAGACCATATCCGACAACGAATCGATTTTCTATTTCGAAGATCGTGTAATCAGGAAGATAAGATGTTTGGCGAGGTACATTTTTTAGGAGCAACACAAGCGTCTTGAGACTTTTCGGTTGTTTTTCCTGTAAATGCTCTACGATGGCCGTCATCGTGCTGCCGCTATCAAAAATATCATCTACGACAAGCACATTTTTGGAAGCTAAGTCCAAATGATCTGTGCCTGTTATTTTCACTTCTCCGCGAACAGTTCCTTTTTGGCCGTAACTGCTTGCTCTCATGTACTCGATAGTGCAAGGAACATGCAGATAACGGATCAAATCGGCGCTTAAACAAATAGCCCCTTTCATGACCATGAGAATCGTCAGTTCTTCATGCTGATATTTTTCATTTATTTTATCTGCGACTTCTTGCAACTTATGAGAAATTTCTTCAGGTGAAATTAACAATTCCAAATTTTCTTTTCCCCAACAGATCGAATTTAAAAAAAGAAATATCGATATCAATAGTTTCATAATTCATTACCCTTTAATTTCTTTGGCAACTTTTGCAACAGCATCGTTTGGGTCCATACTGTTATTATCCGCATAATCCATCGCCTGTATTTTTTGATCAGGAGTAAAATTTTCGTACACTTTATACGCATCCGGGCTCAGATAAGACTCGAAGTTATATTGATTGTCGTCATTGTTCTCCTTTTCGCATCTTTGCATGCTTTTGCCTTGCTTCGTGCATCGATTTGGATCCATGGGTTTTCTTTCCCAGGCTACTTGTTCATCCGCATGAAGGCACAAACTCACTGCAATACCTAATAAAATGCATCCGGCTGCTGTTTTTTTCATTTTCGAAACTCCTATTAAATTCCGCCTTAAAAAGGTATATCTTTATTTTCTTTTTCCATCAATCATCACTTTACAATTTGATCATCCGCCAACAATCGAGTTCTCAATTCGGCATAAGATATGTCCTGAACTGAAACTTTCTGGTTGATCGCAACACAAGCTGCAGTAGCCGCAGATTGACCTAAAATCATTAATACTGGTTCGGTGCGCAATGACCCAAAGGCCACGTGAGAGGCGGAAAGGCATACTGGCACAAGCAAGTTTTCACACTCTTCTTTTTTGGGGATGATAGCACCGTAACTGATGTAAAAACTGACAGGAACTTTTTCAAATACACTGCCGTCCGTAGCAAGAACATGATCTGAATTCACATAATATTTAATGCAATGCGAATCCATATGATAGGTAGCCACTCCAATGGAATCAGAAACGGGAATCTTGCTCAACGCCATGTTTTCCGTAATGACGACATCTGAGACCATCCGTCTTGCTTCTCTAACATATAGTTCTCTAGGCCAATGTCGATTATCAGCGAACTCGTCCTTAGCCAACCCCCATGGAGCATACAAAGCTCTTATTTCAGGGGGAACCCTGGGATGATTTTGCAAGGTCCATATCAATCCCCTCTGCCACATCTCGTGTTTTTTTGCGATTCGATCCCGTTCAGAATAATTTGCCTCCGGGTAATCCCAACTCATCCCGATAAAGTCTGTTGAATAAGGCCCATGATTGTTCGTATCGGTTTTAAGATTTGGAATCCGGCTCAGTTTTAGAAATCTCTTCATATTTTCGCCCGATTCGATAGCCCGAAAAATAATCTCGTAATCCCTTTCGTCGTAATCAAGAGGTTTTTCAATCAAAATTCTATTTTCGGGCACATCGGTCAAACACATTCGATAATTATAAGCCTGGACCCGATCATCCCCTTCTCCTTTCAACCCGCCAAGATCAGGATAAACACGGGGCAACAAGCCGCTACTGGGATCTCCTTGGACAAGAAATGGATCGAT
Organism: Rhabdochlamydiaceae bacterium; assembly: GCA_035478995.1. Taxonomy (GTDB): domain Bacteria; phylum Chlamydiota; class Chlamydiia; order Chlamydiales; family Rhabdochlamydiaceae; genus DATIJE01. Next base: position 24,182 of record DATIJE010000118.1, read on the forward strand.
TGATACGTGGCCGTAATTAAAATTAGGTTTTAGGCCGTTATAAATTTCATTGTATCGACTATTTGGCTCCCGCCCAACAATATAAGAGACATCTGCAAGGGCCATCAAGTCCCCTTCGTAGGTGGCGTCGATGAACATTTTTCCAGAAAATGAACGTCCCGATTCCATGGTTATTTTAACAATACGTTGACCGCTCTTAACGACCCCGTGTTTTCGATCGAGCCTTTCACCGAATGCGACATGAATCCCTGCAGCATGTATCATGTCCGTAAAAATCTGCTCGGCAACGTGTGGTTCCACTACCCACATCATCTCTTCATCGAACCAAGGATTTCCATATTGTCCTTTCATTGGATGCTTTGCCTCCCAGATCCAGGCGCTGTCGTTTTGATAATAGCGCCAAACTCGATGAAAATATTCTTGTGTCAATCCACCAACTCTTTGCGCATTATTCACATCTATGTATCCAAGCCCGCTGGTGGTCATTCCCCCAAGATGATGACTTTTTTCAATCAACGCCACAGTCTTGCCCATGCGCGACACCTGATGGGCCGCGATCACTCCTGCTGAAGTCCCTCCATAAATCACAACATCATAAACATCATTCACAATTGCGGAAGCTTGATTAATTATCCCGACGATCAATCCAAGCAAACAATATATAAATTTCATTATAGCGACCTCTTTTAATGCTTATTCGCATTCATCATCTATATAAACTCACAATTAATTGCATAAAAGAATTTATATTGACAAAAATGGGACATAACAAAAAAATGCCTTCTCTAATCTTTTCAAGGATACATCTATGGCATTCATTTTATTGATCTTGAATCTTCTTATATTGAACTCCTCCTTCGCGGAGCCATATGAAAATCAAAAGAACATCACTTTTACAAGTACTAAAGGGAATATTTTCCATTTAAATTGGGAAGATCCGACACAGATTTCCTCTAGTGATTTAGAAGAGATGAGAACACTCTCTACTTCAACCTTTTTAAAAAGCTATCGATTGAGCCATACAAGAGACGACCAATCTGACGCAGATCTCGAATTTTTTCTCGCAGATTACTTCGATCATTCCATACAACCCAAATTGAAAAATGATAAAGAATTGATCTTTCTTTCAGCAAAATTGGAGGACAAATGGGTTGGTTTTGCGATGTTTGAAAGAATTGATGCAGAGACCATATATATGGCGGAACTCGCAATCTCGGAAGATTTTTGGAGACAGGGACTTGGCAGGCGGATGACTTATTCCATCATTGAAAAAGATCCGGCCATACAGAAAATCGTCCTTTTAACAGAATGGAAAAATCTGCCGGCGCAAAAATTCTATGAATCCATAGGCTTTACACCTGTCGATTACACACATACTGGGTACAGTCCCGATGACTATCGGGCTTATGAGCATGTCTTTCTTATTTCACCTGAGGAATAATAGGGATGAGTTTTTTCAAATCCGGCTTGATGAAGTCGGATGGGAAATCGGTGTCTTTGACAGGAAACCACTCTTCGTTTCTTCCAAAAAACAGGATCTCTCCACGGACAATCAAATTTCCATCTTTTACCCACAGCTCCGACTGGTACACTTTTCCTCTTTGTGGGTCGAGGATTCTCCCTTTGTACCTGGAACCTTTATGTTGCAAGTCCCAAATGAAGTCCATTCCACAATAAAACGGGTTTCCTTTTACCCCAGGCGCTCGTCCTTTGGGTTTATAGATAGTCTCGGACATTTGCCCTTTTTTATCATATGTAGCAATGATTTGACCGTAGTACTTATTTTGATATTCGTAGACTGCAACAACACAACGCGTCTGTCCATCTTTGCCTACTTTTTTCCAAAAACCGCTGATGTCCTGAGCGGCGAGTTTGGAACAGAATGCAAAGAGACAAAAGGAGCTGATCAATAATATTTTTTTCATGCCGCCGATTATATCTATTCTAAGAAAAATGTTCATCCATTTTTACAGACATAATTAGCTCTGTGACAAAATAGACGGGAAATGCTCTTATTCAATCGCCTAAGCAAAGCACACATGCAGGGAGACCTATGTTCTCCCTGCAAAAAAGAAAAGCAACACCTACGTCTATCGAGGCTTTATTTCTTAATGTGCTTGTTGAGATGTCCTGCGAGCTTGAGCATATCAACAGGCCTGTTGCCAATCACTTCGGATAGTTTTCTATCAGGACAAATCATCCGTCTATTTTTAGTATCTTGGCACTTATGCGCCTTGATATAGACCCAAAGTTTTTTTACGATTTGCGGACGAGTTGATTTTTTTACACCCACGACGGCTGCAAGTTCTGGAGACAGGGTATAGCTTGTCTGGCTTAGACCCGATTTCCTTTTTCCTGCTGTTTTCTTTCTTGCTGCTGGTCTTCTTTTTCTAGCTTTTGTTGCTCTTTTCTTTTTTGCCATATAAATTTCCCTTTTCTACTTAAAGTTTTCGGAAAAAATCATCAATTGGCATTTCTATGCCTTCTAATATCTGATGTAAAAGCTTTTCAAAATACATACAAGAATATTTTTCAATTTTTAAGCAAAATTGTAAAAAAAGTTTATCTAGATGGGTATGAAAATGAGATTCGTAGGAATAAAAACGTTTAAGAATGCCTTTCTTTTTTATGCCCTATCTCATAGATGGGATAGATGTCGATTATCGTCTCTTCGTAAGGATGGACTTTTTTTATTTCCTCCAACACTTTCTCAAGTCTTTCGCGCAAGCAAATCGTTTCGATACGCTCTTCGATGACCGTTTCCGGCATCCCTTCCCTACCTATGAAAGGATCCGCTCCTAGCTTGGGCAGGAATCGGCTGACTCCTTTTACAGAAAAACTGCCATGAGAGTACTTCTCCGTTTCTCCGGCCCCGGCTCGCGCCATCGCTTCCCGGATTGAGTCCGCATGGCTTTCAGGCACAATCACGACAATGGTCACATAATCGGATAATTTCAACTGGTCTGTCATGGGACAAAATTTAATTCGTTGTACTGTAAGATTGCATGATAGAGGTAGAGCAATTGATCAGGCAATGTTAAGTGTTCTATGGCAAATGCACGACAATTTTTCGCGATTTGTTTTGCATCATCGTCGTTTTCTAAAGCCCATTTCATCTTTTCCATTAAATCGGAAAGATCGCTTTCAACAGGGATGTAATGAACATAAGGGATCAAATCGCTAAAATACCATTGGACCCATTTTGAGTGGGGTTTGAAAAGCAAGGAATTCGAAAAGAGCTTCCAGCCAGAATTGGAATAGGGAGAGACATTCCCGTCGATTAAAATATGGTATTTGTAATTCATCTGTTCTTCAAAACGGATTTTGCTTCCTTCAAATTTCTTGAGATAGGGAATTTGATCTCCACCCTGAGCGAAAATTGTAAATTTGGCATCGATTAATTCCGGATAACTTTCGCTCAGCTCACATAATTTGAGCCGAGATAAAAGCGGAAGGTGCTTTTCTTGAATTTTCCAGAAATGCTGCGCCGTGGACCCCCTCCAAATCAGTTTGGAGAGTTTGGTTTCCCAAGGAAACTCTTTTTGGGTAATATCCACCCCTTTCAAGACTTGAAAACGGGTGCCGAGGGCTTCATAATCAGGGAGCAGGATGATTCGATCCGAATGCATTTTACATTGAGCAAAAATAGGAACATCCTCTACTGCATTGAGCCCGTCATTAATAGAAATCAGCAGAATGACATCGGGCAGACCTTGAGTTTCACACAGATGCTTCAAGGCATCAAGATACCTTCCAATCCTGATCCTATTTCCCTTTGAATCGACAAATTGACGATCTACCGACACTGCATTATCTTTAATTGTATATTTAACAAGCTGAAATTGATTCCCCTTTTTCTCATACAGCCTGTTCAATTGAGATAAGGAGATCTGCTTGTCTTTGAAATAGAGAAAGTCGTGATCGACTTGCGCTTCCATCCAAGTTGGAATTTGAGACCATATCAAGAAAGGAAAAAACAAAACGAACAAAAACAATCTCATCTTTCTTCTCCATAAGTGGCAGGTTTTTCTTACCATATCATACCTCAAAGAAATTCTTTTTAACACAAACCCGGTTTTTTTTCACTTTCTGACAATTTTGTGATTTGATAAAAGGTCGTTGAGAGAGCGTGTGTTATTTTTTTAACGAATTTTATCTTATGAATATTATTCTGCTCTTAATTGTTGTCTTTTCCACACATTGCGTAAACATTTCTGCATCCAATAATATAGATTCTTCTGAACCTGATTTTGCTAAGCATACACCAAACATTTTTCATAAGGTCGCTAAAGAGGCTTCCTGTTTTGGAGCAGGAGTTGCCTTTGGATCTGCATCTCTTGCCGCTAAATTAGGATGGGGAATCTGTTCGATTGCTCCATGGTCATCTTCCTTAAAAAATGAATTTCTCTTTTTTAGCAACCTCTGTTCTTACGCGGCCAAGCAATTCTTTACTCAAATGTTCAAAGAATGTCCTCCCTCAACTTTTGAAGGGGTTCCTGTTTCTCAAAGTTCATGGTACTTAAACCAATCGCTTCTCTCTCAAATCCCTGCTTTTTCAACAGAAGAAAAACAACTTCTCTCTTTTTTGGAAAACCGTTGGCTTGCCAAGGCTACGGGTTTTTTCCCATCGATGGTCGATTGGATTTGTCCCTGCTATGGAGTCGACATTCAAGTACATCCCGAGACCAGTAGTTGTTGTTATGCAAGAAATCCTGGTAATAAAATTTATCTTACTTACAAAAATAGGATTGAAAGTTGGAAAGACCTTCTTCCTCACCCGAAATCTTTCCCATTGATCCTAACCCGTCCATTTAATCTGCAGAAGTATCTCCCCTCTCTCTTAGACGTTCCTCTATCTGAGGAAATTTCAACGACCATTGAAAGATTGAAAAAGCACATTGGCGATTCACAAGTGATCGTCGATCTAACCAACGTCCTGCCTGAAGACATACAAGATCGTGGAGAATGGCTCAGAATCTGGGAACAATATCAAGGCCCATTTTCTCAGGCTTGCAAAGAACATGGCGTGAACATGAGCCGGATTCTTTGCATTCAAAGAGTCTATCAAGAGCATATTGGAGGCATTCGCTTGCTTCCTCTGGCTTTGCAATCTACAAAAGAGGTCGATCGAAACTATCAATTCCTTCTAGAATGGATCTCTGGCTTCGGACTTTCGGTCAACCTCGTGGAATTAGATCGATGGCCTTTTTCTTCGAATGTTGCCAGGCCAATTGTTCCTCCCGTCTCTATACATCCCATTTCGAAAGAGGAATTTATTTCCTATCTTGAATCGTTCGATCAAAAATGGAACTCCGCCCATCCTCAAAAGGCTCTTATGGTCAGAGGAACAGTGCAACTATTAAAAGGACTATTTGATGCACTATCGAAAGACAAATGGGAAGAAATACTCAGCTGTCCGACACGTTCCTCGATCGCTCAACTCTCTTTTTCGAAAATAAAAGAACAACTTAACCTTCTAGTACACGAGAAAAAGGATGCCCTCTTTTTTAACACAGCTTCCAAAATTGAGCAGATTCATGCTGACCTTTCCTCTCTTCTAGAAATCTTTGCTCCTTTTACAAAAGAGGATTTTCCCAATATCTATCGAGAAGCTTTAACCTCCATACCCCAGAATTTAAAGCCGTTGACCTCTTGCGGAGTGCACTCGACTGGAATGACGAGTTTGACAGGTATCTTGAAATCGGTGGAACAAAGTCTCCATGCTCTTCCACGGATTCTTTATGGTGAAAACACCTACTTTGAAAGCATCAATGCCGTAAAACGTATCGCAAATGCCGCTTCCATCCAGGAAGCCAGCGAAGAAGATTGGAAACACGTCGATCTTATCCTGGCGCAGTTCAATCCTGTTTTAAAGCGCATCGATGTTCAAACTACTGAGTATAAAGTTGAAAGGATCGCGCAAATCTTGCACAAGTCGATCCAAATCAGACAAGGCAAACCGCTCACACTAGCTTTGGATTGCACTTTTGACTTCATTGATTCCAATCGAGTAGGCGAGCTGCTCAAAGAATTCCAAGAAGAGATCAAGAGTGGAATCCTCAATGTTATTTGTTATCGAAGCGGGCTCAAATTCGATCTCTTTGGAATGGACAATTATTCCGGGGCGCCTTTTTACATGATTCATAATGAAGATTCAAAATGGGCTTCTTTCGATTCCCTTTTGACCGACCCAGTGTTGCAGAGCGATCGTCTCAGCATGAATTGGTTTTGTCTTGCCTATCGGAGTACAGTTCAAGAGTTAGAACTTTATCGAAAACAAATTTTTAACAATACACGCGCATTATTAAGTAAAGTCCCTTCAAGGATCCTCAATGTTGAAAGCAATTATCGGATTGTTCCTGTCGAGCCGGGAGCAGATCCCGGTTTCATTGATATTAAAGTGTCCGGTCCTCTTCACAAAATCAAAAGCGCTGCACTAGTCGGCGGATGTCTTTACACAAAATGCATGGAAGGAGGACACCCTGTCTTTTATCGTCCAAGTGTGGGATTCTATCATCCCAATTTCACAATGATCTTCAGCAAGGACAATTCTACGATTCGTTTGACATTGGGACTCGATCCATCTCAAGTCGACCTTTTGGCTGAATGTTTTGAAATGATCGACGCACTAAATGCCCCACCTAAAAGCCTTTCCGTCAATAACTCATATAGCCTTGCCTCCCCTTCTTTAAGTCCACGATTCGCTTTTTAAATGAACCAAAATATATTCTATCAATTTTTCATCGCATCTGGTTCTTTTCTTATCTGTTTTTTTGTTAACGCTCATGCGGATTGTGTCTTCTGCAGACCCAAGGTCATAACTGAGGAATCTGTTCTTGAAGGCGAGCATCTCAGAGTTCTAGTAGACATTGAGCCCCGTGTAAAAGGGCATCTTTTAGTCGTTCCAAAAAGACACATTGCGAAAGCGCATGAATTGTCTAAAGAAGAATGGGAAGAACTTTCGATGATTCTTCCCAAAGTAGTCGAGGTCTTCTCTATATATCTTGGAACAGAGCAATATGTCATTATAGAAAAAAACGGCCCTAATGCCTTTCAACAAATCCCTCATGTGCATTTCCAACTCATTCCCGTTCACTCTCAACAATGGGCAGATATTTTCGATATCATTCCCAAACGACTTTCCCATGAAGAGATCGAAAAAGAAGTTCTTACTTTTCGCGACTATTTTCAAAAGTAAATTACTAGCCCATATCTACAATGTGCTTTTTAAAATACACGATTTATGATTTCATTCATGCGTATGCGATCCTTTTTTAAATTTTTATTTCCTCTAGTTATTTCTGTCTTTTCTTCCCTTTTTGGGGATCAAAAAGTGGTTCTTTTCAATGATACTTCAGCTTGGTACCATTGGGGATGCACTGGAACAAGCACAGCCCTGAAAGAAGGAATAAGATCGCTTGGTTATGAGATAGAGGCCATTCCTATCAATTTAACCTATGATTTAAAAAAAATCCCTCCATTTGAAGAGTTTGACGACGAAGAAAGATTCAAAGAATTCTGCGAAGCTAATCAAGATACTATTCATGCGATCCGCAATGCCGATGCCGTCATCATTACGGGAGAAGGGACCATTCATGACCTGAGAGCAGGCCCTCGCACCCTTTTATATTTGGCTCATATCTCCAAAAAATTTTTCTCAAAGCATATAGAAATCATCAATCATTCCGTTTATCCCAAAGATCCTTCCGAACTATCTTCTACATTTTTGAAGAATTTCGAACCTGAAAAAGAAAAAACCGATGATCAGGAATTGAAAAAAGCGCAGGAAATTTATAAGACAGCCTATGTCAATCTGGATTATGTCGCTATTCGAGAGCCCATCAGTCTCGACGAGATGCAAAAAATTGGTGTTTCAGGAAATTTAAGCTTTGATTGCTTGCCGCTTTATATTAGAGATCACTATCGAAATACAAAACAGATAAGCGAGAAGACGCTCATCCTTGCAGGATCGGTCGCTTACACAGAGGACGGAACTGAAAAGATCTGCCGATACCTGGAAGCGATTGCTAAAACGGGATTTAAGATTAAAGTATTGATCGGTGCCGCCGCATTCCCAGCGAGAGATGACCAAGCATTTGTCGATTTTTTAAGAACCCATTGCAAGGTTTCTTGGGAACTCGTAGATGCTGCCTCGATGGAAGAATGGTTAGATACGATCAACAATGCAACTTTACTTGTTTCAGGCAGGTTTCACCACTCTATCGCAGCGTTCTGCTTGGATACTCCTTTTATAGCCCTTAATAGCAATACAAATAAGGTCCATGCTATTTGCTCTTTATTAGAGCTACCTCCTCCTCTCCTATTTTCAGACCCCCAACTTTTGGATAAACTGCTTCTACGTACGCGATTTATTCTTTCTTCACCTGCCGCCAACGACCATGCAAGGCTTGATTATTTATGCAAGCTTGCTGAAAAGAACTTCGAAGGACTAAAGACTCTCATCAAAGAAAGATGACCTTTTAAGCAGCTTTCACGATTTTGGGTTTCACACCTATGGTGATATGGAAATCGTATTTTTTAATAGGCAGGCCATATTTCATTCTAATTCGATCGAGTTCGGGCGATTCTACAACGATAATATAAACTTCGTCTATTCCCTGCCAATTAGGCGGATGCACCACTTCACATCCTTTTATTTCGAAATGAATCATTTCTCCATATTCTTCAATTTTATCCTTGTTCATTTCATTTGGATAAATCACGGAAATATGGGCGCCTACTAAATTCTCATTGCCAAAATAGGACGGTTCTTCAAATCCCTCATCTTGAATAAACGTGACCAATTGATGAATGTACGCATCGTCTAAATCGACATATACGAATCCTTCACGATTTTTTAAAATCCCGCACTGCGGTAATTCACTTTGAATATAATGCAAGACTGATTGACAAGATGGAATTTCTTGTGCAGAGCAATTGAGACAGATCAGGATCAGAGCAAGGAATGAATACTTTAAAGATGCCATTACGTTTCGCAATTATTTGATAGCTTTATAAGCCGATGCATCAGATATATCCAAATAAATTCAAAAATGTTTTCAATATGAAAATCTTGCTCACAGGCGCATCCGGCTATATTGGAAGATACCTGCTCCCCCATCTTCTTGAAGCTGGCCATCATGTGTATGCTCTAGTCCGCCATGCCACAAATCCGCCAATTCCTGAAAAGTTTGCAGAACAAATCACTTTTCTACAGGGAGATCTTTTAGATAAACAATCTCTTCCTGCACTTCATGATTTGGACGCTGCTTATTATCTCGTACATTCGATGGCAGATGACCCCAAACATTTTTATGAACTCGAAGAGCAAGCGTGTCAGAATTTCTTATCTCTTATTGAAAATACCGGGATCAAGCAGATTATCTATTTGAGCGGGTTACATCATGGAACAGTTCTTTCCAAACATTTTCACTCCCGTCTGCATGTGGAAGAACTGCTCAAGCGATCTGCATCCACTGTCACTGTCTTTAGATCCAGCATTATCATCGGAGCAGAAAGCTCTTCTTTCAAAATCATTTGTGATTTGGTCGAGAAACTTCCAGTGATGATCGCCCCCCGGTGGCTGCATACTCGCTGCCAGCCGATTGCTATTTCTGATGTCATCTATTATCTCGTGCACCTTCTCGGTCAGCCTAAAGTGCTCAATCGCACATTTGAGATTGGAGGTTCCGATGTGATGACATTTAAAGAAATGCTCCTTCTCTACGCAAAACTAAAAGGATTGAGACGATGGATCATCACTGTTCCGGTGCTCACTCCCCATCTATCTTCCTATTGGCTGTATCTTGTGACAAGGGTCAATTTCTCACTTGCTTCATCATTGGTAGAGAGTTTGAAAGTGGAATCCATCGTCGAGGATCATGCAATCCAAAGCCTCTTTCCTCATTCCTGCATGACATGCATGGAAGCCATGAAACAAGCCATTGATAACAAATAAGATGTAATGTCAGACTGTTAATGTGCTTTTTTTAAAGCAAATTTTTTACTTGTCGAACATATACATTGATGCTTTCCCTATACATCGCAATAAGGTATAATCTTTCTAAATTACAGTTTTGTCTTTAACAAATTGGTTTAGTACAAATTTTTTTAGCTAAGACCTTTATATGAAAAAATTGATTCAAGGGATTGTCGATTTTAGGAACAACCTAACGGAAGAGAATATAACGCTCTTCGCAAAGCTTGCTCTTGGACAGAAGCCAGATGTTCTTTTCATCGGGTGTTCTGATAGCCGGGTTGTACCGAATCTCTTCGCTTCTACAAATCCCGGAGACTTGTTCGTTATTCGAAACATCGGCAATCTTGT
>DATIJE010000119.1:0-5256 GCA_035478995.1 Rhabdochlamydiaceae bacterium
GTTCCGAAACCAGAAAAAGATTCCGGAATGTTCGTCCCCATCCCTCAAATCGACACATTCTCAAAAATGACTGCCTTCGGCATTTATGGCTCTAACCTAATGGAAGGAAATTTCGAAGAAGAACTGACCAAGCTTTTGCAAGGGATCCTCGACATGCGCTTTGAAATGAACCACCTTTTATTGAACAAAGACACACCTATCGGCCTCGTCACCGGCGGCGGCCCCGGCGTCATGGAACTCGGCAACCGGGTCGCCAAGAATCTGCACATTCTTTCCTGCGCTAACATCGTAGATTTTCGACACAAAAAAAATGTCGTCGTCAACGAACAAAGACAAAATCCATACATAGAAGCGAAAATGACCTACCGTCTCGACCGGCTCGTTGAAAGACAGGCGGAATTCAATCTCGATTTTCCTATTTTTTTAACGGGAGGCATCGGCACAGATTTTGAATACACGCTTGAAGAAGTCAGAAGAAAAGTCGGTTCCACGGCAAACAATCCGGTGCTGCTCTTTGGCGAGCCCAGTTATTGGCGCAAAAAAATCACTTCCCGCTTTCAATGCAACCTAGAATCCGGCACGATCGCAGGTTCTGAGTGGGTCAGCAATTGTTTTTACTGTGTACAAAACGCATCACAAGGACTCGAAGTCTACCGTCAGTTCTTCAGCGGCACTCTTCCGATCGGAAAAAACGGTCCTGTCTACAAAGATGGGTTTGTAATTATTTAGAATCCCCAAGAAAAGCCAAGCTCGCCATAGTCTGTGCGCTTCTTGAAGAATTGCCCTTCATAAGAATAGCCGTGATGGTAGTCGGCAAAGACACGCACCTTTCTTCCCGCGCCCTGGATTTTGCTAACCTCATAGCCGATCTTGACTGTGAAGTCAAAGTTCCAGTCTCGACATTGCCAGTTCTCGACATGCGCTGCGATAAAAGGCGTTCCGTAGAGTTTGTGATAGTAGATTTTTTTGCCGCAGAACCGATATTCTGTTCCATATTCGATATAGAACGTCTTCATCGGAAACGTGTGATCGCTGTGTACAATGATCCCCGGTCCAACATACAATCTCAGTCCACTCGACATCTGATACGATGCGAAGAAATCGATCGCTTCAAAACTCGGATTTTTTCTTTTGAACATATGATCGGGATGAACGACCAGGAACTCATCTCCCAAATGCCCGGAAATATGATAAGGCCTGAGGCGGAAAGACCATCTATCTACTGCATACGTCAACGGAATGCCGAAAAAATAATCTGCATTGAATAGTTCGCACCACTCATTTTTAATATGGTGGGTAAAGTCAAACACAGCCCATACGGCGCCTGTAATTCCGATCTGCAGAGCACCATGCCATCGGAAAATATCTTTCCATCGGAAAATCGGGAACTCATCGCCCATCGCAACAGCGACTGCTTGTTTTCCCACGATGTGGTCGCCATAGCGCCATGCAATCGAATAGGTCGTCTCTCTCGGATCCGCAACCAGCGGCTGGAACAATACTGTCGATTGCGGGAACCAGACCCCATCCACCTGAGGCGTCTCGACATATTTCTTCCTGGCTTCCATTTCTTCCGGAGTAAATTCCTTTTTCACTTCGACCGATTTGATACCTGGAACATCGCTTACAAAACTGATGATACTATTTGCGATCAACTCGTTCTCAGGAAGATTAGAAAGATAGACCTTGTGGTCTTTGACGGAAACCAAGACCCTGAACTCGTAGTAATGCATGTCGACGAGGGCTTGGATATAACCTTCTAGATAGTGGTCCGTCGCATGTTCGAACGCCGTCGGCGACACAGCATCTCCCCTTCCGGACATCGAATTTTCCGTCTTGAGCGGAACATCGGGCGCTTCTTCTATGTCTTCCGATTGCTTAATGTCGTTGTAATTTGCGATCAAAGCATTAGAATCATCGGCATAGAGAGCCGGGCACAACAGACAAAGGCTCAAAAGAGGAAAAAGACCAGATTTTTTTTTCAAATGCATGCGCGCTCTCGAGCCTACATAGAGAGGAAAATTTTATGTATAACGAATCTAAGAGTTTATGCGCAAAATTATTTTTACCACTTTGTTGCCGATCATCCGCCATCCGCCATAGAAACACAGCCCGATGCCGACGCCGAGAACAACCAACGGTCCAAGCAAAAGACATAGTAAACTTCCCAGAGGTGGAGCCACCACGCCCCGAATCCCCACCATGACGATATTGACCCCGCTGTATAGAGAACTGTCTTCTTTTCCTGAAAAGACCGGGCCCGACAAATTCCACACCAGATGGCTGCCGCCTTGTGCGATCCCATACATCACATAGGCAAGATAGAGCCAGAAAAGACTAAACGGCGCCAAGATCAAGAATAATGGGAATAGACCTGTCGCGACAAATACCGCGCAGGAAAGACGAGAAATGGAAAACTTCCCCATCGCCTTGGCCCATAACGGCGACGAGAATACAAAGCCCAACCCCTTGCAAATAGACAGAGCAATCGCCAAATCGATGTAAGTCACATGCAGCACATCGATGAAAAAGAAAGGCAGCGCCGGCTGGATTAGCATGATTCCAAATCCGCATGCCATAAATCCCCACTGGAACTTAGCGAAGTCCGGCCTTTCCCGCATGAGGTTATGGCTCGACTTCCAAGGCTCGATCAACAGTTTGTAAAACGAAATCTTTTCTCTTTTTATACCAACAGTATCATGTTCCCCTTCGATCGGTACCCGCATCTGCATGAACACTCCGCACATGCCGATCAACGCGCTTCCGAAGAACAGCATCTTCCACGCCTGATGGTCATAGTCCATCAACGCCCCAAAGGCAATCGCGAGCAACACCCCTTCCGCATATCCCAATGCCGAACCGATAGAAAAAAACTTCTCCCGCGCCTTCTTCGGAAGATTTACATTCAATATCTCCACCCATGCCGGATTGCCCGCCCGGTAGAAGAACATGTGAATGATCGCACCCGCAATGATCACCCAGACATTGTCGACAAAAGGAAAAAATAAAAAAGGCAAACGAGCAAGAAATCCCGCACTCGCAACATTCCATCTCAGTTTATGCTTTTTCTGCGCAACACCCGCACTCCAATAAAAAGAAAAGACCGAGACGACCGGTTTCAACATTGTTAGAATCGCAATTTGAAACAGCGACGCGTCCAGGTCCTTGCGCAAAATAAATATCAGCATGCCATACAGCGTAAACAGCGGCTCGCCCAGCAGGTTCGACCACAAGATCGCACCCCGCGTTTTACGATAACTGTCCCTGCTTTCCACAGCAGCTATGGAATTGTCCATGTTACCTTACAGCTAAGTCTAATCCCGAACGATTATATCACCTCTCCCTGATTTTACAAATGCACAGAAGTATTAAATTATTTTTTTCACCACCCCTTAACCAAATATTTAATCCCATAATGCTTGATTTTGACCCCGTCCTCCGCTATCATGGCCCACTTTCTTCCGGGGCAATAGCTCAGTGGTTAGAGCAGCGGACTCATAACCCGCTGGTCGCAGGTTCAAGTCCTGCTTGCCCCATTCCTTTTTTGATTCCATCTATTCATAAACTCTTGAACGGTTTTTAACCTTCAGGAGTCATCATGCAAAAACCTTTCAAAAAACCGGATTTTCCGCACTTTTTACGCAACTGGTCTGAATCAACCAGAACAATCTTTTCACATCCTTTTTACGTTCCAAACCTCCCATTTTTCTATCAACTTTTGATTCAAATGCGGAAAAAATGCGTAAAAATGATCAAATTCCTTCGTACTTCATACAATTCTCGTTTATAAATACGATCGGAGCAACAGACTAACTATCCTATTCCCATCTAAAAACCCAACAGAAGCCCTCCTCTTAGGATAATATCCGGCTCTTCACACGAAGAAAGGATCAGAAAGAAAAACTGCAATTGAACCTCATGGATCAAAATATGTCTCAATGCTATGAAGGAGAGAACAACTTGTCATATGAACGTCGGAAAGCCTAGGGGAGCCGTAACTCTGGCTGTTAAAGAACTGTCTCGATTGGCTGCTTTTCGACATGGTAGATACACTAATAAAGCTCTATCCCTGCATAAAAAAGTAAAAACCTAATTCGTCAAAGTAAAAATTTTATTAGATTGTTCTGAGAATTCAATCAGGAATTATATCTTTTGGAGAACACTTTAAAGCCTTGGCTATGGCAACAATATTTTCGAGAGCTATATTACGCTCCCCCTTTCTACGCGCTACCAACATAGGTATGATGAAGACCGGCTTTTTCAGCTAATTCCTCTTGAGTTAAGTTAGTTTTATAACGCCTTTCTCGTACAAACTGCCCAAATTTTACCCGTATAGGCGTTTTCTTTCTATTGTGAAAGGAACCCATTACCTTGCCTTTAAAATTGCATAATAACTTAAAGACAAATCAACACTCATTCCACAGACTATGAGTAATAAAAATGATTATGAGTACTGTTTAATTTCAGCAAAGGCTAGAATAGTTCAGAATTGATATTTATATTTAAGGAATTGTTTTAAATGGTTTTTATTTTGTTTTTCATAATAGCTCTGCTATTAGCAACAACTATTCTTTTTCTCAAAAGAATTAATCAAAATTTACAAAAAGACTTAAATAGACTGAACGACTCCCTTCAAGCATCGAATGCATCAATTCAGAAATTACAAATTCAGGAATCCAAGTCAGCTGCTTTAGCCGATGAAAGACAACAAGTGATTTTATCTAACACTGCTGTAATAGATTCTTTGAACAAAGAGAAGACACAGTTAACTGCTGATAAAGCAACTTTAGCCAAATTATTGGAAACAAAAGAAACTTCGCTACAGCAAATCAATACTCAACACTTGAATGATTTAGAAGAAACTAAAAAGGCCTTCGCTACCGAGTTTGAACTGCTAAGCAATAAGCTTCTTAAAGCATCTTCTAAAGAATTTGCCGAAAATTCTAAGGCAAAAATTGATGAACTCATTTCACCACTCAAGACAAGAATAGAAACTTTCCAGTCAAATATTCTAAATATGCAAAAAGATACCATTTCTGAACGCTTAACTTTGAAAGCAAACATCAAGTCGATTGCGGAAAGCAACTCTCTTCTCGCTAATCAAACAGATCGTCTGACTAAAGCTTTAAGAGGTGATGTTCAAAGACAAGGAGCTTGGGGAGAGCTTATCCTAGAAACTGTCTTGGAGTCTTCTGGGCTCCGAAAAGGTTTTGAATACAATGTTCATGGGATCGGAATTGAATTGCAAAATTCAGA
>DATIJE010000120.1:0-2084 GCA_035478995.1 Rhabdochlamydiaceae bacterium
AACTTCCGGCTTATACGGTAAGGATTGCTAAAGAGATAGACTGAACGGAGGGCTTGGTCGCAGGAGCGAAAATGTTCATTTGCATGGAACGTTTTTTTCACTTTCCATTCTTCCTTGACCTGCCTCCATTTGACGGCGAAGACGAGAAAAAATAGAGTAAAAAATTCTTCCAGTTTCTGCATTGCTACCAATTGATGACACGTCCTGGTTCTAGAGCCAGGAATGATGCTGGATTGATGTGCTCTTTCTCTAAGGCAAGAAGAAGATCATAAGGGGGCTGGTTCAAGGGCTCGTCGGACAAATTGAACGTTTTCCAATGCATGCCGATGCTGAGCTGCGACCCGACTTCTTTATGGATTTTCACAGAATCTCCAGGTTGTATGTGGACCGGCGACATGAATTGTATCGGCAGATAGGTTCCGATTGGGATCAAGCTGAGGTCCATATATCCAAATTTTTCACCAATGTTTTTAAAGTCATGCTGATTATATCCTGTATCCCCCACGAAATAAAGCCGTTTCGGAGGGCGCGTTTTTCTCTCGAAATCAAGGACCCATCCTGCCCATAGGGTCTGATTGATGTCCAACGGGCTTCTCCCTGAAAAATGCTGAGTAGGAACAGCTGTCGCTTTTATGTTCAATTCTGAGTTGTCTGGATGTTTTACAGTTGCCTCTTCCCACCAAGATAACTCTATGACCTTTTCGATCCCTCTTTCAGTAAACCACTTTTTGACGCCCGTGGGAACGAACCAGGTAATCTCGGGATTCTTTTTCTTTAACCATTCTACGGTATTTTTATCAAGATGGTCATAATGGTTATGACTGATTAACACGTAGTCGATTTTTGGCAGTTCTTCGAGTTTTAAGGAAGGATGATGCCGACGTATGGGCCCTAAAAAAGAGAAGGGGGAACAACGGTTGCTCCAAATGGGGTCCGTAAGAATGTTCACATTGTCGATCGTGATCAAAAAAGTGCAATGGTTGATCCACATCACCTGAGGATGCTGTTTATTGAGCGGGGTTTCTGGAACAGGATACGTGAATGCTTCGGGAGGTTTTGGCCATGTTTTAGCGTCTTTATAATATCCTGATTTCCATAGAATGACATCGAATAGGCCCCGATGGATTTTATCGATATGAGGATTTTTGAAACGTTTGTTTTTCTTAGAAAACAATTTTAGTTTCTTTCTAGTAGACATACCGCCTCAATCAGTATTAACTTATATTAATTATTATTATAATAAAAATAATAAAAATGCAATTAATTTAAATAAATATCGGGCACGGACGCGGGTACGGGTACGAGCAAGAATTAGGTGAAGGACAAGGTAATAGGAATAGAATTGGTCAAGGCAGGGTCTCCGAAGAATTGGATTGGGCCTGGAAAACGATAGTCGTCTTCTAAAGCCCAAGAACTTCTCTCTTTTTCAAAGAAAGCAAAAGGGGGCCCTTGGAGGTCGACCAGGGCTTTTTGGATGACCGGTTTGGACTTTCCTTTGCGCATTTCAAGGTTCATCAGCATCGTGATGGGAATTCCCCCGACAGTCCAATTATCGACTGCCTTGTCGAGATTCCCTATACAGCAGACATAGCCATTTAAACCCTCGTCGATCAATAACGCGGCTGTCTGGCCTAGTGCATAACAATAATGGGCATCGAAATTGGAAGGAAAGCCTGCCCTACCCTCGTATCCAAAAAAATGATGAAGGGCATTGAATGTTCCGGAATAGGCCCCTTTCTTCTCCCGTACATCCAACTCTTTCTTTACCGTTTCGATGAGCAATCTCTCTGTTTCGATTTGAGACACTTGCACGTTGCCATGAGGATCCCGATCGAGAAGAAGTTGTTGTTGGATCCTTTCGGGAAGGGATTGAAAACAATGCAGGGATGCAGAGGTCAGCTTGGCCATCAGTTCTTGAACCTGAGGAGAAGTTTGAGAAGCGACCAAATGGTTCAATTCCGAGATCAAAGCCCCTACTTCAGGGATAAATTCGATCAGGCCTTCGGGAATGAGGATAATCCCATAGTTTTGTTTCTGTTCAGCGCGTTTACAGATCACATCGCAAAGGTCTGAGGTAATCTGGG
>DATIJE010000121.1:0-34993 GCA_035478995.1 Rhabdochlamydiaceae bacterium
AGACCAACGTGTTTGTAGAAGGGATCGATCAAACAGGAGAAGGTTTAAGCATCAAATTGAAGGATAAGCCGCCTGTCGCCTGTGATAAAGCCCTTGTGTGTATCGGGCGGAAGCTCGTTTCCGAAGGACTTGGGCTGGAAATGGCAGGTGTAAAAGTTGGAGAAAAGGGCGCCATTCCTGTGAATGAAAAAATGGAAACGAATGTTCCGGGCATTTATGCGATCGGAGATGTCACGGGAAGATTTCTACTTGCCCACGTCGCCTCACATCAAGGAATAATTGCGGCTGCCAATGCGATTGGCCAGGAAGCGAACATGCATTACAATGCAGTTCCTGCGGTCATTTTTACAAGCCCTGAAATGGCAACTGTCGGTATGACTCTTGAAGAAGCACAAAAGGCAGGCTTTTCCGCTACGACTGGGAAGTTTCCTTTTCAAGCTTTAGGAAAATCGATCGCGACAATAGAGACTGAAGGATTTGCACAGATCGTAAGCGACACGAAAACGGGCCAAATTCTTGGAGCTCAAGTGCTGGGCCATGACGCAGCGACGCTGATTGCCGAGATGGCATTGGCGATCGCAAATGAATTGACCGTCGAATGCGTTGCCGATACGATCCATGCCCATCCGACTGTAGCGGAAGCATGGATGGAGGCAGCGTTGCTTGCGAATGACACGCCGATCCATTTTCCGCCAAAAATTAAAAAATAGGCCTTTGATGTCAGAACAAAAACGTCTCAATATTCTGAATAAATTACCGCTTCATTCTGATGTTCAAGATTCAGAAAAAGCTGTAGGGCTTGGACGTTTTCCGAAATGGCTGCATCGAAAGATTCCGGCAGGAGGCAATCTCTTTAAGACAGGCTCGATCCTCGAAAAATACCGTCTGAATACTGTCTGCGAAGAGGCTAAATGTCCCAACCGGTTCGAATGTTATTCCAAAAAAACAGCTACTTTTCTGGCATTGGGTAAAGAATGCACCCGCAATTGCGGTTTTTGCGATATCGATTTTTCCAAGCAGCCTAAAGCGCCGGAAACCGACGAACCGAAGAGGATCGCTCTTTCGGTTAAAGATCTGGGACTCAAACATGCTGTGATCACGATGGTCGCAAGAGACGATCTTCCCGATGGAGGATCCCAGCATATCGCGGAGATCATCAAAGAAATTAGAAAAGAAGTTCCCGATGCCACCATAGAAGTGTTAACTTCTGATTTTTCAGGGAATTTCGAAGCCCTTGATATCCTTCTGAAAGAACAGCCTGAGATTTTCAATCACAATATCGAAACCGTCCGTGAACTCACTCCGAGGGTCCGTCATAAAGCTATGTACGAGCGGACGTTGGATATCCTGAAATACGTAAAAGGAACAAAAAAAGCCCATTTTGTGAAATCAGGCATTATGGTCGGCCTTGGAGAAACGGAAGAGCAGGTCAAAGCGACTATCCGAGACCTGTATGATGCAGGATGCGACATCATCACGATCGGTCAGTATTTGCAAGCCAATCGCCGCAAGTTGTTGGTGAAGGAATTCGTTCCCCCGGCGCAGTTTGCAGAATATGAACGTTACGGGTATAGCATTGGGATCAAGCATATGTATTGCGGACCATTCGTCAGATCCAGCTACAATGCCCATGCCATTAAAGACAAGGCGATAGCCCATGGATGATCTGTCCTTTCTTCCTTTGCTCGACAATCTAGACCATGAGATCCTAATGCATAGAGATGCCCATTTTAGCGGCAGCTTTACCCTCATGATCGACTACTATCAAAAAGAAGGGAAAGGCGCGCATCCCGATATCACGATCAAAAGGCTTAAAGAATTAGAACGCCTTGAAAAAAGAACGAACATGAACCTTTCGGATCTCGTGCTCACGGACGGAGAAAAAGAAGAGGTTGGGAGATCCAAAAACATGTATTTGTCATTAAGGGAACTATACGAGTCTAAGGAACCTTTGGAAATCCCTCGCTTGATCGCGGATTTGATCCTATCTGAAGACGACCCTCCTGCCAAAGAGATAGCGAATCTGAAAGCCAACGGTTCTCCTGTCATTACCCCTTTGATCGATCTATTGGCCTCTTTTGATTTTTACAACCCAATCTTTCCAGGATACGGGCATGCTCCCGCACTTGCAGCTAAAACTTTAGGGCAAATGAACGATGAAAGGGCGGTCATTCCTCTTTTCGAAGCCCTCGGCAATGGCGATTTCCACATGGAAGAAACGGTTTTGGAAGCCCTCTCCCACCTCGAGGAAAAGTCTCGTGATTTCCTGTTAAAGGCTCTGATGAGATTGCCGATCACCAAGGACAATGAGAGGGCGGCTGTTGCACTTTTAGGTTTTAAGGAGGATCCCAGTCTAAGCAAGGCTTTCCTGAACATGCTTGTAGATGAAAAGAGTCATGCTTTCCCTACTTTTTCCACATATTTGATTTTAGGCTGCGGCGGTCTTGGAGGGGAAGATAGAAAGAGGTTCATCGAACTCTCGAAACAGCCTTATTTTTCTTCTGATCTACATCAAGAAATGGACCTGATCATAAAAAAGTGGAACTAATTTTAAGCCACTTAGTTCAATTCACTTATTTACACAAGTAACTAATTTTTAATCAAAACAAAAAAGATAAGCAATTTATCTTGGCACTCTTCTTGCTTGCATTCAATTCTATTCATTCAAATTTTCATAAGTTTTTTATAAAAAGGCAATTATATCAATAATAAATTGGAACTATTTTTAAAAAATCATTGAACAGAAAAATAAAAAGAGTAATACTAAACATAGGGGATGCTCAATGAAGCCGTAGCAGGTGTGTCTTGAAAAATCGAAAACCAGAACGTCAAATGGTTGATAGAGTAGCGAGTATTATTCTTGCTGGAGGGCAGGGAACACGCTTGTTTCCGCTCACCCAAGCAAGATGCAAGCCTGCTGTTTCCTTTGGAGGACGATACCGCCTGATCGATATCCCTCTTTCCAATTCTCTTCATTCACGCATCAATAGAATCTTTATCATCTCCCAGTATATGGCGGTCACAGTACACCATCACGTTCTAGAAACGTATCAAGTCGCGATTATGAAAACTGGCACGATCGAACTATTGTCTCCTGAAGAAGTTGAAGGCAAAAAAGCTTGGTTCAATGGGACTGCTGACGCAGTGCGGAAAAATTTGGACCACATTCTTAAAGCCCCTGTGGACTTCTTTCTCATTTTATCTGGAGACCAGCTCTATAACATGGATTTCGTCGATATGTTGGAGTGCGCCAAGCAGGCCGACGCCGATCTTTTAATTGCTTCGATCCCAGTAAAAGAAAGCGAGGCGAAAAGGATGGGATTATTGAAAATCGATGGGTCTAACCATGTTACGGATTTTTATGAAAAACCTTCAGATCCAAAGATGTTGAAGAATTTCGAAGTGACTGATGCCTTCTTAAAAAATCATAAACTATCTGCTAAGGAAACCCGTTATTTAGGATCGATGGGAATTTATGTCTTCAAGAGAGAGGCTTTGATCGCTTTACTTAAAGAACAGGGAGACGACTTCGGAAAAGATTTGTTACCCCTCCAGATTAAAAAAGGAAAGACCTCAGCATTCATCTATGACGGCTATTGGGAAGATATAGGTACAGTCGAATCTTACTACCATGCCAACCTTGCACTCACCGACCATAAAAACTGCCTTGATCTCTACGATGAAAAGAATACGATCTATACCTGTCCCTACAATTTGCCCAGCCCCCTGATCAAAAACACGTTGATCCAACATTCCATTATCAGCCAAGGGTCGGTCATAGAAGGAGCGGAAATCAGCAAAAGCGTGATCGGCATACGAACGCATATCAAATCAGGGACGGTCGTGCGCGATTCGATCATCATCGGGAATCACTATTACAAGCCTCCTCCCTATCAAAGTCCTCCCCTTCCGGCACATTTTCATATAGGAAAAGACTGTGTGATCCAAAAGGCGATCATCGACGAAGAAAGTTTGATCGGGAACAATGTGCAGCTCATCAATAAAAATCACCTTCAGAAATATGATGGCGATGGAATTTATATCCGCGATGGAATTATTATCGTCACATCGGGCACGGAATTGCCTGATGGGTTCATCCTTTAAATCAGCCTTTTTTAATTATGTCTGTATTTGCCTTGTCCGATCCCCATTTATCCTTTTCCGTTCCCGGCAAAAGCATGGAAGTATTTGGTCCGCTTTGGGCAAATTATACTGAAAAAATGGAGGCCCATTGGCGGGACCTCATTACAGAAAAAGACCTGGTGTTGATCCCCGGAGATATTTCATGGGCGACCTATCTGGAAGATGCAATTGCCGACCTCAAATGGATCGATGCACTTCCGGGAACCAAAGTCATGATCAAGGGCAATCATGATTTTTGGTGGTCTTCCTCCAGCAAAATGCAAAAGATCATGCCTCCCTCTATTCATTTTGTCTATAATAACGTCTTTAACTGGAATGATCTCTCAATCGGAGGAACACGGCTTTGGGACACACCCGAATATCGATTCGAAGAGTATGTCCATTTTCAACAGAACGAGCGGGAAGTCAAAAAAGCTCCGAAGGATAGAACTTCAGAATTAGAGTCTGACCGTAAGATCTTTGATCGAGAACTTCAGCGTTTACGGCTGAGTCTAGGCCAATTAGATCCAAAAGCCAGATTGAAAATTGCCATGACCCATTATCCTCCGATTAGCGCCGATCTAAAACCTTCTCGCGCATCCTCCATTCTAGAAGAATGCGGCATCGATATCTGTGTATTTGGACATTTGCACAGTCTGAGAAAGGATGTGCGCATGTTTGGAGAGGTTAGGGGAATACGGTACCTTTTGACTTCTTGCGACTATCTCGATTTCATTCCTCAAAAGATTTTATAGAGCCTGGTCCAAAAATTCTGCAAATTGAGCCATTCCTTTATCAGATGCCGGCAGAAAAGCGGACAGGTCATTTTTGGAACGGGTTCCTAGTAGTTTTTTCAGAAACAGATCCTCTTCCTCACGATCACTCAAACGATAATACTCCGCCGCGAGTCCGACAAGGTCTTGGAAATCACTTTCGGTTTTGATCAGTTGGAAAGCCGCTGAGGCGGAATCCAAAAATAATCGAGGATCTGTCGAATGCACTAAAAAAGAAACAATCTCAAGCAAAAGATCGAAATCCGGCTCCTCTTGGGCCGAATCGATGAGCCTTCGCAGCATGGTCGTTGCACCCTCAAAATCCGTCGCAGCAAATAGACGGGCACGTAAAAAGTCGAACCACCTACGGTCGGGGACATATTCATAAAAGCCATCCAAAAGTTCGGAGGCATACATGTCGTTCCCGTCATCAATTTGTTCAGCAATATAATCGTAGAGGAACCTTTCCAAATCATGGGCGCAATGTTCAGCGAGGGAGTTAAACACTTTTTTAGGATTCTCTCCTTCATCCGCGCCCCGATCTAAAATATCTTCTAAATCTTTAAGAATGTCCTGTATCAACGCATCGTCAGAAAGCAACTTTTTATCGTAAAGATGAATGCGATAATCAAGCTCATCACAAAAAATGGACAAAGACTGCTCTTCCGGAAGCAATCTTCTCCATAATTCAAATAAAAGCAGATAAGTCTGGTCATATTCTTGAGCATTTTCGTCTTTGGTCCATAAAAATTCGGTCAATGCTTCAGGCGAGTCGCAGCTCTTTGCGTATGTCAAGAAACTGTCCTGAGTAAGAGAGATCCCTAATTTTTTCAAACGTTTGAACATTTGATCTGTGGATAATTTGCGATAATCTTCTACCTGCCAGGGCAGAGCATCGACTGAAGAATCTTCAAGCTTATTGATCCTTAAAAGATTATATAGTGCTTTTTCGTGTATCTGCATTCGCATTAATTGTTAAATTAGATTAGAATAGTCTTTCCAATATATCTCGTCAAATTATGCAGCGGCGTCCCTATCTACTTTTTGAACTCCTCATTGCTTTGAGCATTGTCTCTCTCTGCGTCGTTCCTTTGGTCCGCACCCCTTTTGCAGCCTTTAAAAAAGAGATCGAATCTCTCGAAAAAATCGAGTTGCAGCGTATCGCGGAACTGACTTTTGCTGAGGTTAAGGAACAGCTCTATAAAAATGAAATTCCCTGGAAAATCATTTCAGAAAAGACCATGGATGAACCTTTGAAAACAAAAATTACCGTTTCCTTAGGAAAAAATATCAACCATGATTATGAACAGAGCCTCTTTTTATGGAGCAAAAAAACAGAAAATGGAAAAAACAATGAAGAGTATTCTCTCTTAAATGCAAAAATTGTGTTTTCTGGGCTGCCTCCTCTTAAAAAAACAGATTCTTCGACCTTTTCTCAACGATTCTTTGTCTCGAAAATTCCCAAAGAAAAAGTAGCTGAAGAGGAAAAAAAGGAAAGCGCTCAACATCCTCGTGAAACCAATCCTAAAAATTAGGATGCTTAAGCCACTCTCTTAACTGTAGATTTCTGGTGGCTTAGAGCTCTCTTAAGATTGTCGATGGCCAGGTTGATCGCACTGCGAGCAGCAGGCGTATTTTTCAAAGGATTTAACATGACAAAGTCATGAATCGTGCCTAGATACCGGACAGCTGTCACTTCGACCCCCGCCTGCATCAATTTCAGCGCATAGGCTTCCCCTTCATCGCGCAAGACATCATTCTCATCGGTAATGATTAGAGTGGATGGTAAATGTTTCAACTGGGTTAGTGATGCCCTAAGAGGAGAGATTGTCGGTTTTTTTCTTTCAGAAACATCCGGCGCATAGGCATGCCAAAACCATTCCATCGCGGGTTTGGTCAGCCAAGGGCCTTCTGCAAAATTTTTATAAGAAGGGGTATCCATTCCTGCATCAGTTACCGGATAAAATAGCACTTGATAGCTGATTTTCGGACCTCCTCTCTCTTTGGATAGCAAAGCCACTACTGTTGCCATATTGCCTCCAACACTGTCACCAGCTACAGCTAACCTGGTGGAATCGAGCATCAGACTTTCCCCTTTTTCGACAATATATTGCGTCGCTATATAAGCCTGTTCGATTGGAATGGGATAAACGGCCTCAGGAGATGGACTATATTCTACAAAAACGACGGCCGCTTGTGCTCCATGTGCAAGTTCCCGCATCAAGCGATCATGAGTCTTTTTATTGCCCAAGATCCACCCTCCTCCATGAAAGTACATGATGACAGGCAATTTTTCACGGCTGTGATCAGGTCGGAAAATGCGGAAGGGTATCGACGGATGGGAACCTCCGGAGATTTCATGGTCTTCAATTCTAACTGGAAGCTTTTCTACGGGAGCAGATTGCAGACCGTCCAAAACAGCGCGTGCTTCGGGAATCGGAAGTTTGTAGATCGGCGGACCATTTTTTGCAATGAGCGTTTCGATAAATTGGCGGGTTTTCGGTTCTAAAGACTCAAGTTTTTGCATAAAAAAATCTCCGTTACATCCGATTCAATTAGATAATTATTTATGGTTTTATTTGCAATTTGATGCTCTGTTTTTTTCACTTTTATTTTTCACAATGACATGGTAAACTGCTTTCCAATCACCAGGAGTGCCTACAAAATAGGCTGAAAGATGGCCATCGCCATCAATCCTAATTACCTGATCTAGGTTATACTAGCGTAGGGAGAGTGAAGCATTGCAATTGCAGCATGCTTCTCTCCTATTTAATTTTTTTGAAAGGTGAGTGCATGCTTTCGACTTCTTTCCGTTCCCGATTTGCTGGCATGATCGGCAATATTCTTGAACATTACGACAATGCTTTGTTTGGTCTTCTTGCGCCATTCATCGCTCCTCTTTTTTTTGAAAATAAAGATCCTTTGACAGCCTTGATTTTGACCTACGCGATATTGCCTCTTGGCATCTTGATGCGGCCTCTCGGATCATTGTTTTTTGGATGGATCGGCGATCGGTTTGGGAGGAGACAGTCTCTCTTTTGTTCTTTGATCTGCATGGCCGTTGTTACCGTGGGAATCGGATCATTGCCTACTTATCACAGCATAGGATACTGGGCGCCTCTTTTATTGGCATTGGGGAAAATGGTCCAAAGCTTCAGCGCTGCGGGAGAATCTAGCGGAGGAGCGATTTTCGTATTGGAAAACACTTCATTGAACAAGAGAAATCTCCTCAGCGGCATCTACGACGCTTCGTCCATCTGCGGGATTCTCATTGCCTCCGCACTGGTCACCCTTTTTAGCAGCAAAGGATACATTGAAAATGGCTGGCGCATCTTGTTTTGGCTGGGAGGCGCTACAGCAGTATTTGGAGTTTTTTTACGGCTCAAGGCCCAGGAAGGAAGCGAATATCTTAAAGCATCTACAAACGCAAAAATAAATATCTGGCAAGCGATCATGCAAAACAAAAGACCTCTTTTGGCTATCATCTTCGTTTCAGGTTTCTCCTATACCACTTATTCGTTGGCATTCACTCTGATGAACGGTTATGTGCCTATGGTGACTTCTTTGACAAAGACAGAAGTGATGAGAGTCAATACCCTTCTGTTATTGGCCGACATGGTTTTACTCCCGACTTTTGGTTATTTGGCAGGGAAGATTGGAAAAGAGAGACTCATGTTCGCAGCAGCATTGGGTTCCGCTATCTGCGCAATCCCGTTATTTTATTTTTTTCATGACGCCCGCTTGCAAACCGTGATTGTGATCAGGCTCGTCATCATGACCTTCGGAGTGGCATTTGCTGCGACTTACCATGCCTGGACGATCGAGCAGGTCCTTCCGCAATACCGTTTCACGATTCTATCACTTGGGTATGCCATAGGCTCTCAGTTGATCGGAGCTCCGACTTCGGCAGCCTGCCTTTGGCTCTATCAAAAACTGCATTGGACTTCTGCTCCGGCTTTATACTTGATTGCAACGGCAGCATTAGCCGCCTATGCGATCAGACGCAACTTTAAAAAAATGGTGGCGTACTCATGAAATTGCAGCATCGATTTACTCTTCTTGAAATCGTCATCGCGATGACCCTCACCGCCTTTTTAATCACGGTCCTATTTAGTTTTTATCGGGAAAGTTCGATGATCGGCATGCAATTGGAACAGGCAAAGCAAAAAATCCTTTTGCAGGAACTATTTCAAGAGCGGATGACGCAAGTATTCAACCAGATCCGTCTCGAAGAAGGAGAAAACAAAGATAAAGAACCTCCTCTATTCACAAGTTCCTTTATCGATGCCAATGGACCTGTTCTGAATCTGTATTACGACAACGGGGTGGATCACCAGCCGGAATTTTGCGACATGGTCAAAGGAATGCTTTATGTGAATCAACATAAAGAATTGTGTTTCACGACGTCTTCAAAGGAAAATCTGACAAGAAAGGATGTATTTTTTGATGGAGTGGCAGAATTGCGTTTCTATTTTTTTGATCCGGATGAAAAGGAATGGGTCTCGTTCTGGAAAAAGGAAAAACACGCTTTGCCCTCGATGGTCAAGTTATCGATGAGTTTAAAATCCAATAAGAAAAAGCAACTTGAGTTTGTGTACTTTCTAACTTCAAAAAAACAAGAAATTATTTATAAATCCTTATGAATATTCTTCCAGCAACTCTGGCGCTATTAATGATCCTCGCTATGGCATCTTATACATTTCTTCAGGGAAGTGCGGCCACCGAATGGGAAAAAAGATCCTGTTTAGGATTCATGAAAGCTCAGCACAAGCTTAGGAATGCCTGGGAAAAGTCTTTGTTCCAGGAAATGCCAAAAAAAACCGTTTCGGAAAAAACACCTCATTCTTCTGAGATCAGCGAATCTCGATCAGAATCTTATTACGAGAGTCCAAGAAGAAAAAAATCCTTGTCTGATCTTTCAAAGCTCAATATCGGACCATTGCTAATCAAGCCTGCTCCTTCTTTTAACGGAAAACTCTATGAATCTGCGGCACATATGATCAGAGACCTCTATCAAACAAAGTCTTTTTTCAAGGATAGCAACATGGAACATCTTGAATACCGGGTCCTGGATGGATTGATTGAAACTGGAAAATCTAAAGAATCAGCGTCTTCTCTTGCACAGCTTTTTCCTTCCGACCCTAAGCTGAGGAATATTTTCTACAAAATGCTCAAGGGAACGAACACGTATGATCTGCTGCTTGACAAAGGAATTCCGCCTCTCGGCGATTTCTTCATCGTCGATCGGGCTATAACTACCAAGCCCGTCTATTTTGCCTATGCTTCTGAACTCCTGCTTGTTGCTTTTTTCGGAAAGAAAAACGTGGAATCCATTATCGAAACTGAAAAACAGAAATGGGAAGAGGACCATAAACATCATGCCCTTTCTAAAACCGATCTGGAAACGATCATTCTCAGCAATACCCAGGAGAGGATCAACTTGAATGAATTCGAAGATCTTTTGAATTTTGCCAAATCGGGACCGTCCTCTAAAACTCTCGCGGGCATCGATAAAACGACAGGCATTAACTTAAAGAAAAAGTTATAAGAGAAACTATCAACGTGAGATTGGCAAAACGATAGAAAAACAGGTTCCTTTTCCAAACGTCGATTCTACAGAAATCGTCCCATCGTGATTTTCTACGATCTTCTTCACGATAGAAAGACCTAATCCTGCTCCTCCCAATCTTCTTGAATGCGCTTTGTCGACTGTGTAAAAACGTTCAAAAATATGCTCCAAATCTGAAGATGGGATTCCGATCCCCTGGTCCAGGATCTCGATCTTGACTTCTTTTGTATCCAATTGTTTAATCTTCATCGTCAAATTGGCTTTATGTTTGGAATACTTCACTCCATTATTCAAAAGATTCATGATAGCCAATTCCAAAAGATCTGAATCTGCCGCAATAACTATGTCTTCTTTATTTTTTTCGATCTCGACGCGTGTATCCGAATGGACGGCCAAGAGGACATGCCGGCAATTTTCTGCTAAAGAAACAAGATCGCATTGGCAAAATCTGGTTTCAGGTAAATTTTCTATATCGGCCAATGTGAGCAGGTTTTTAACGAGATTGTCCATCCGCTCGCAATTGCGCACTATTTTTTCTGTAATGCTGTTTAACATTTCTGTAGACAGTTCCGGCAGGTCTTGAAGAGTTTCGGCAAAACCTTTAATGATCGTGATCGGGGTGCGCAGTTCATGGGATGCATTTGAGACAAAATCTTTTCCCATTTCTAAAATTTTATAGTTATTGGACTTGTCCTGAAGAATCATCACAGCCCTTCCTGCTTCGGATATGGGAGCGGCAATCAAATCCAGGTACAGTTTTTTCCCTTCGCCGATAGATACAGAATCTGTCAAAATGCTCTGCCGTTCCCGGCAAGTCCTCAATAAGAACGCGCTTTTCTCCAGCAAAGGAGTGACTTTTTTATATGGAGTCGAAGGAAATTCTTTTCCAATTAAATGTCTTTTTGGAATACCGAGCATTTTACTGCCGATTGCATTCACATATTTAATTTTCATTGCTGCATCGACAGAGACTACCCCCTCTGCCAAGTATTCCATTACAGTCTCTTTTTCATGGCATTCATCTAATAAATCCTCGCTTTGTACACGCAGCTTTTCAGCGATGGATTTAACACGGTGAACGATCATCCAGCTAATGATGTTCAGAATGATCAATACTGCTGAACATACAATCAAAATCATGGCAACGACTTCTGGGGAAATAAATTTTCGTAGCTATGTTCATTGATGATGATCGTATCTTCGTAACGCAATCCCCCTTTGCCTGGAAAATACAGGCCTGGCTCGATCGTGATTAACATGCCTGGTCGTAAAATCATCTCCTTGTCTTCGCCATTCCATTTGATCCGTGGCGGTTCATGAGTCTCCAGGCCGATGCCATGACCCAAGCTATGGATAAAATATTGTTCGACGCCATGCTTGTTCATGACACTTCTCGCTGCAAGGTCGAGCTCTTTAACAGCGATCCCCGGCTTGCAGAGCTTCAATGCGGCTTTTTGAGCTTCTTTCACAATTCCGTACATCTTGTTTAAAAAAGGATCGCCGCTGCCAAAGAAAAGCACCCGTGTCATGTCAGAATGATATCCCTCGACAACGAGTCCGATGTCTATCAAGGCAACATCGTTTTTTTTCAACTTTGCCTCACCCGTGTGATAATGAGGCATTGCGCTATTCTGTCCAAAAGCTACGATCGGATCGAATGCCATTTTTTCGGCGCCATGTTTTCTGCCAAACTGCTCGAACTCCATTGCTGCCTGTGTTTCACTCATTCCGGTTTTTAGTATTTTTTTTAAGTGCTGGAAAGATTTCCACAAAAGTTTGGCGCTTTTGCGCATGAGGTCCAGTTCGTAGATATCTTTGACAGCCTTTAAATCTTTTAAAGGAGAAGGAACCGGAACAATGGTAAGAGGAGCAGACGATCTGCTTTCCATTTTTTGCGAAAAGGATTTCAATTTTAAATAATCATCGTATGTCAATTGCTTGCTGTCGAAATGGAGCTTTTTGATGTGATTTTTAAGGAAAAAATCCGCTTCGGCATCATGGCCTGTCAAGGAAACTGGAACTGGACTTCGCGTGTCTGCCATTTGGATATAACGGCCATCGACAAACAAATGGGCTCCTTCATTATAAATAAATAGTTTGCCTTCGGACATGTGCAAACCAAGAAGATAGAAAAGATCGATCGGATGATCAAAAAAAACCGCTTGGCCTGGATGAGGCAAAGTGTTTTGCACATGTTTGATCCTCTGTTCGAAAATCGATTTATTTTTTAGCAAAGTGCTTTTTGATTTCTTCATGATTAATATGGACCATTATTGGTTTGCCTTTCGGACATAAATAAGGCGAGGTTGTTCGAAAAAGCTGTTCAAATATTGCTAAAGCTTCTTGTAGCATAAACGTATTTTTACGGGCCTTTGCAAATCTGCAGGCAACTGCGGCCAATGCCCTGTACTTTTGATTATACAGTTCCTTGCTGCAGGAAAAAGAATCCCATTCTTGGGCAATTTTGTCTAGGAGGATTGGGAGATCGGAAGGCTCCATAAATGAAGGGACCGCTTCTACGATAAATGTATTCTGAGAGAGCTTTCTTATTTCCAGGCCGATCTTTTCAATCTCTTCCATACACGATTCCAGCATTTCAGCATCGGCGATCGATAGGTTAAGCGTCAGAGGAAGAAACAGTCCTTGCTTTGGAAAGGAAGCACGGGTTCTTTCTATCATTGCTTCAAATAATAGGCGCGACCTTGCGGCCGGCAAGTCCACGAACAGGATCCCGTCCAATAGTCCAAGAGGATTATCAAGGGACAGATGCTCTTTGACACTCGCTGCCTCGATTAAAATGTAATTGGAGAACAATCCGATTACTTTTGGTTCTTCCTGGAAAGCAAATTCTATCTCCTTTTGAGGCTCGTGTTCTTTAAATTTAAGAGGAATAGCTGCATCTTCCATAGAGTGGTTTTCAGCAAATGAAAAATGGCTGCCCGAAAAAGATAGAGGCGCCGTTTCCGAAGAAAAACCAGAAATGCCGCTCTCGTTTTTTTGAAGGCTCGAATGAACCGCTTTCTGAATCTGGTCTTTGAACACTCTTTCTTCCCTTAATCTCACTTCTTTTTTCTGTGGATGGACATTGACATCGACAAAATTCTGGGGGATGCTCAAATGCAGGACATAGGCAGGGTGGCGGACTTGCTCGATCCGTGTCCCAAATGCATCTTTCACTGCGAAAGAAACGAGCGGACAGACCACAGGGCGTCGGTTGATGAACAAATATTGCCCCGTTCGATTATTTCTGCTGAGCGAAGGCGCGGCGACAAAACCCTGGATGGTGCAGGGGTGTCCGGCTTCATCTATTGTAAAAATGGAAGAGACGAACTCTTCGCCAAGCAATTGTCCCGCGCGCATGCGCAATAATGCATCGAAAGGAATATCGACCGTTGGCATCGTGGAAAAGAGTGGTTTTTCCTGATGGACAAGTTCAAATCCTACCTGAGGATGGGCAAGCGCGAGGGTAGAGACGACCTTCGTGATCTCGGCGGCATTGATCGATGCCGATTTTTGAAATTTCTTTCTCGCAGGCACATTGAAAAACAAGGACCGCACTTCAATCGTTGTGCCTGTCCTTCGCGCACAGGGTTCTACTTTCAGAATTTTGCCCGCTTCCACTTCGACAAGTGTGCCTTCTCCATCAGATTTGGCGGTGGTCAATGTCAGTTTCGAGATCGCCGCGATCGAAGCCAAAGCCTCTCCCCTGAACCCCATGAAATGCAATTCGAACAGATCTTGCGCTTTTCGAATCTTCGATGTGGCATATCGCTCCAGGCAAAGAAGAGCATCGTCCCGCACCATCCCGCATCCATTGTCAACGACTCGGATCAGCTGCTGTCCTCCTCCTTTGGTCTCGATCTTGATCATGGTCGAACCCGCATCGATGGCATTTTCCACCAATTCCTTAACCGCGGATGCGGGGTTCTCGATCACTTCTCCCGCAGCAATTTGATTGATCGTATCATCAGACAGGATACGGATAACCGACGCCATAAAAAACCTTGGTTTTGATTGCGATCATACCAAAAACAAGAATTGCCTCATCTGAAAAAACCCCTTCGTGTATCTTTAATCTGAAAAGATAAAGATTTAAAGATGCCAACACGACATATAGCTAAATCCATCGTTCAAAAACTGGTCGACGCAGGCCATATCGCCTATTTTGCCGGAGGCTGGGTGCGGGACCATTTGTTGCAAAGGGAATCCGATGACATCGACATCGCAACAAGTGCCAGCGTAGATGAAGTTCAAACTATTTTCTCCAAAACAATCCCAGTAGGCGTCTCTTTCGGCATTGTGATCGTCGTGGAAGACCACCATCAATTCGAAGTCGCTACGTTTCGAAAAGATAGAGGCTATGTGGATGGCAGGCGCCCGATGGGAATCGATCCGGCTTCTCCCGAAGAAGATGCGCAAAGAAGGGATTTCACGATCAATGGGATGTTCTACGATCCTCTCACCGATAAAATCCTGGATTATGTAGAAGGGCAAAAAGATCTTAAAAAAGGGATCATCCGAGCCATTGGAAATCCGCACGACCGGTTTCTGGAAGATCGCTTACGGATGATGCGCGCTGTCCGCTATTCGACCCGTTTTAATTTTCCCATCGAATCAGAAACATTGCAGGCGATTTTAGCTCACTCTCAAAGCCTCTTGCCTGCAGTGGCCATGGAACGGGTTTGGCAAGAATTTAAAAAGATGTCCTCCTTTGCGCATTTCGACACAGGCCTAGTGACGCTCCATCGTTTGAACCTCCTGCCGACGATTTTTCCTGCTCTGAAGGGACTGTCTATCGAAGAGGTCCAAGAACGGCTGATCGCCATCCCCCATTTTCCAAAACATTCACCTCCCATTGCAGAACTCTTGGAATTGTTTCCAAAAGCTTCTTTAGAAGACCTGATCAATCTGTGTGAAATGCTGAAATTGTCCAATCAGGAAAAAGAATTCGTTCGATTTCTTCACCATGCACATAATCTTTTAAACATGCCAAAAGACTGGCTGGACAAACTCGAACTCATCGAATGGGCTCAATTTTACGCAAACCCCCATTCTCAGATTTGTCTTGAGATCGTCGCAGCGCACTTTTCTAACCCTCAAAGAGATTCCTTTTTACAGGAACACGCCAAACGGCGGCAGCTCCTCGAGCAGCCCATTCTACGGATCCAGTCTCAAAGCCCAATCGTACGCGCAGAACATCTGATGAAAGAAGGAATCCCTCCAGGGAAAAAATTGGGAGTGCTGCTCAAAGAAGCTGAGAAAATTTCTGTAAACCAAGGCATCGAAGACCGCGCCTCTCTCATCAACCTTCTCAAGCAATCCGATCTTTGGTAATCGTCTTTCAACATGGGTTTTCCTGGAAGAAAAATCGAATTTAAACTATATTCGATGCTCTTCAATCTAAAATTACAACAAAAGTATGAAATTTGAGCCAGCTATTGATAGGACAGATCTAGTCAGCCCTTCTGTAACAACTATTTTAAAAAATTGGCAAGGATCTACGCCTGTCCAAGAGATCCAAGTGGCTGAGATAGATCCTGCTTTTGCAGGAGGCAATGACTTCTGTATGCACTACGGAATTTCAACTGACGAGGGTGCCAATTGCGTAATTGTTGAAGGCAGTAGAGGAAGTTCTATCACAATAGCCGCTTGCGTCGCACCAGTGAATTATCGCATCGATTTTAACGGTGTTGTGCGCAAAGCTTTAAATGCTCGTCGTGTGTCCTTAGCATCCCTTGATAAGGTTCTTGAGCTCACCGGAATGGAATATGGAAGCATTACACCCATAGGACTTCCTCTGGAATGGATTATTTTGCTTGATCAGCGCGTGCTTTTGCCTCCGCATATAGTAATCGGATCCGGTCGGTTGAAGGCTAAATTACGTCTGCCGCCAAAAGCATTAGCAGAACTCCCTTCTGCAAGAGTAATAGAAAACTTGGCAATTCGTTAGTTAAGGAAACATATTTATATTTTTAAATTAATTCAAAATCTGGTCGATTGATAGATAATGATTATAGAAATTAAAAAATGTTATTAGCATCCCAGAGCATAATCGACTGAAAAGTCAGGAAAGACGTGTTTGATTTTGGAAATAATCTTTAGACTAGGATTGCATTTCTTAGCTTCTAATCTCTGATAGCTATAGAGGTTCTCAAATCCCATTTTTTTAGCTGCTTCAGCTTGAGTCATGCCTTTTTTGAGACGATAGTATCTAACCATAAAAGAAAACGCTATTTCGGGATCTAAAGCTATTTCCACAACATTTTTTGATTTTCTTACAGAGTTATCTGGAAAAGATGCAAGATCTATAGAATCCTCAGGTTCTTGAATATAAAGATTCAAAGCTTCTTGCATATTCTTATGCAACGCTTTTATACTCTTCCCTTGTGTAATGCAACCCTCTAATTCCAGGCATTGGGCCCAGAATCCTTTTCCTTCTTTATGTATTTTAAAGTGGTACTTCATATGCGAACCTTTTCATTGAAGAGTTAATGTTTATTTTTTTTGTTACCAATCATCTCTTCTAAAATTTTTCTAAGAGCGTGTTCCGTGCCTTTTGCTAATACTTTATCATTAGGAATTGTCACTGTTGGACTACCTTTTTTCTTAAGCTTCCAATGACTTCCTTTGCCTCCGCCTTGAACCAATTCATATCCGGCATCATAGAAAAGCATTCTCATTTCTTTGCTACTAATAGGCACAAGAACTCCACACGATCGCTTTTCTTTATAAAACGTTAGATGATACCAAATATAATTGGCAAATGCAAGTATTAACTTTTGCAATCATTTCTGAATTAACTTGCTTGTTGTCGATGGGAGTGCGCTCTTTTCAGCTATAAAT
Organism: Rhabdochlamydiaceae bacterium; assembly: GCA_035478995.1. Taxonomy (GTDB): domain Bacteria; phylum Chlamydiota; class Chlamydiia; order Chlamydiales; family Rhabdochlamydiaceae; genus DATIJE01. Next base: position 17,308 of record DATIJE010000121.1, read on the forward strand.
ATGATATAGGATTTCATTTTTTCTGGGGCCGAGGATGCGCCAGAGGAATCGGATGTGCCTGTCGTTGAATTCGATCCGTCCAAAATAGCAATCGTTTAAGCACAAATGAGAATCGATAGATTGTAAACTTTTTGGGCCCGAGGGAGCCAGATGAAACAGGAAAACTGGACGATTGGAACCATAATGTAAATGTTCTAAAGCGATCATGCCGGCGGAATAGTCTATTGACCAGCGTATGGTTTTACTAAAATCGAGCTCTTGAGGTGTTCGATGCACCCATTGCCCCTTTTCTGTAAACAGAAGCACCCCATCTTTTTCTTTTGTGATGCACACATTTCCAAAAGCCTGTCCCGCTGACTGCGTTTGGATAGATACCAGGCGAACTCTTTCTAGGCGCTCCCAAAAAGCATTGAGGCATAAGGCTATCCGTTTTTGATGTTTGAATTGATCTTTAGAGGAAAGCGACCACTCCTCTTTGCGAGAAAGAAACAGTTTTTTTTCTTGATCCGACAGATGAACAAATGCGGTTTTTAACAGGGATTTGAGTTCATTATATAGAGGATAATCAGGATTGAGACGGCAGAGTTTTTTCTTCCCTATCACCTCAAAAGTGAGAAGGCCTGCTTTTTCGAATTTATTCATGATGCTTTGAAGAGGGGTAAGGGGGATGTCAAAAGCTCTTTGCACCTCGCTTGCATAGCAATTTTCATTGACAAGGAGAAATAATAAGATTCTTTCTGCGTTTTTACTCCCAAAAAGACTGGACAACATAAAATCCACCTAAAAATTAGCTGCTTTTTTTTTGATGCTAAACCCCATCTTAATACAGAAGAAATTACTTCTCCACATTATTTACAACTAGATTTTAGGTGAATCAAAGACTCCGTTCCATTGTAAGAATGGACAATGGGGTTTTATCATCGAGGCTTCTTGAAAAACTAAATGGGGTAAATATGGAAAAATCGATCGAACAAACCTTACCAACACACTCGCATGTTCACATAAAATTCCTATGTCTGACCCTATTTGGATGTGCATTGATTACTTTGAGTTCTTTGATCAAAATACCTTTGTATCCTGTCTCTTTTACATTGCAGACATTCGCAATTTACATTTTGGCGCTCACCCAATCACCGAGACAGGCTTTTGCATCCGTAATCTGTTATCCTTTAATCGGTACTATAGGATTGCCTGTTTTTTGCTCAGGAGCAAACCCCTTCTGGATCATGGGAAACAGCGGGGGATACTTAGTTGCTTTTCCCTTAGCTGCATATTGTATGGCCAAATTGCGTCAAAAAAATTCCCCTGTCATTGCTTTACTTATCGGAATGGCCATCATCTTCATCTTTGGCTTCCTATGGCTGATTCCATTGTTTGGATTACACGTTGCCTTCACTAAAGGCATATTGATCTTTATCCCTTCCGAGCTACTCAAAATTCTTGCGGCAATTCGTCTCGTAAATTGGAGAAAGCGATGATTGCACTTGGAAGAAAATGTCTTTATCCCATCAATCACGTGATGGTTTACAAAGGACACGAGAAAAATCCTCTTCTTGGGCCTTATTCTGAGAATGTGATGAAAAGAATACAGATGTTCAATTTATTGAACGAGTATAGAAGAGAGATACAGAGGCCGGCATGGAAGGTGACATCCGTTGCAGGAGAAGAGATAATAGATGCACTAAAGGACAGCAACCCAAAAGAAACGCTACTCGTAATCCCTGCCGGTCAGAGCACTAATTTGGATAAAGTGTTTTCGATTGCACAGACCTCGTTTATTAAGAATGATTTTTTTGCAAATGGTGGACGAGGTTATTTAACCTGTGGCTCAGCTTTTTGGTCTTCAGAAACTAGAGTGTTTCATGATTTATGCACAGAACAACCCGAGGAGCGCAAAACCATTGTCAAAAAAAGCAAACTCCCCCTTTTTGAAGGGATTGCTGAAGGTCCGCTCTGCCCCTATCCCGGCAAAAAATATCAAGTGGGATTTTATTCTGACGCGGTGATTGTCACGGACGGTGAGGATGTGTGTACGGTTTATTTGAGCGGAGGAGGCAGTTTTTTTCCGGGTAATAGTTCTCAAAAGGTAAAAGTACTCGTCAAATATGTACATTCTGAATTAGTTCGTCTTGGAAAAACACTGCAAGAATGCAAAACATGGGAAAATGCAGCGATTATGGTTTCAGTAGGAAAAGGCGCCGCTTTATTTTCCTCGTTTCATCCTTATTACAGTTCTAATGAAATCAATTTGAAAGCTTACGAAGAGATTTTTGGAGACTGCGGTACAAATTGGAAAGCAGTCAAAGAGAATTTAAGTCCTATAGATGTAAGGATGCGATTTGTCCTAAAGGCCATGCTTGACCCATTGGAAAATATGGACTGGGATATGAATCAATAGATTGATCATTATAGGCTTTCGCTACTCATCAGATATAGATTGACCTTAGCCTCGCTGGACAGCATTTCGCTATCCCAAGAAATGTCCCCTTCTTCAGTAGTATGGATGTGACCGAATTGTGTGACCAATAAATAGGAGCCATCAGAAGAAAAGGCCATTCCATGAGGGAAATGGAATTGGGCGTCAGAATTTTGAAGCACATAACAGGGATCGCTTTGCAGGATCGAATTCGATTTTTGGTCAAAGGGATAAAAGGTGACAGTATCCCGGTCGCTGTTTGAAACTGCACAATAGCTGCCGTCAGGAGAGAGCTTGACATCTTCGGGACGGGAAATGCATGTATTTAAGCCTTGGATCGTTTGCTTGGGAACAGGGCTGATAGCCTGATTCTCAATGTTGAAAATAACAATGCTGTTTGCCTCGCATAAAGTCACAAGAAGACATGATCCATCGGGTGAAAATGTAATTCCTTTGGGAGTCCCCGAAAGCTCGGTATTTTTTAATACACTTACACATTCAAGGCCAGACCCTTTGCTTTGAAATAAAGCAATCGCCCGCTCGTAATGATTCGATGCTCCGTAAGCAACGGCTAAGAAATTTCCGCAAGGAGAGAAAGCGATGCCGTGAGGTTTGCATTGCTGAAGTATATCTGGTGAAGAGATCACGGAAACAGGTTTTTCACAAAAAAAACCATTTCCTTCACGATGGTAGACATTCAGTGTTTGATTGGTCCAGTTGGCCACTGCCAGCTTGTTCCCATCCGGTGAAAAAACGGCATGTTGTGGTTCGCTGAGTCTTGCCTCAGGATTATGGAAGCTTTGCAAAAAGTAAGGTCGATGATTTGAATCAATTTCATAAAAGGAAATCTTATTATTGTGCGTATAGGTTGCGCAAAAGAGATTTTCCTGGGGATGAAAATCAACGCTGTTGATCAGACTGTATTGATGATCTACGTTTGGCAACACTGTCAATGGAATTGGATGGATCAAAGAGGCGGTAGCGGATCCCCCTGAACAAAATAAAGCACTGACCTTCTTTAGCCATCTTGAAAAAACGTTTTTTTTAGGAAGTTGATCATGAAATGCCCCCAAGCGAAGAAGTTGATCTTCGAGCAAGAAGTGCTTCTTATAAATTTGATGAGCACTCTTAGCTTTTTCCAAAGCTGCCTCTTGATTTGATTGAATCCAATGCATGTGATCATTCACCTGCTTATGGATCGATTCTGCGCTTTCATCCGTGTCGATATAGAGAACAGAGTCTCCAAAATGTTCTTTCACAAACGCATTCTCATCACAGACGATCATTGTGGAAGCCGCAGCTGCTTCAAAGATTCTTCCCGAAGGCAGCCCATAGGCATTATGATCGCAAGAATGCAATACAAGAGTTACACCTGCTCTAGAAGCGGTTTCACATAAGGTGTTCTCATCATAAGGGATGAACGATTGATAGCTCTGGGGATAATATTTCTGAAACCATTGGCTTCCATAAAAGCGCATAAAATGCTCTTTATCAAGAAGTCTTAAAAATTGTTGAAATTTTTTGTCCTCGAATCGATTTCCCCAAGCGCAGCACAGATAAAAAAGATGTGCAAAATCCACTTTCTTGTACTCTTGCCTATGGGCAGTGGGATACCATTTGATGTAGGGCAGCTTATCGCCATTGAAGTTTTTGTCGTCGAACCAAGGTGAATAAGTGAGCAAGTATCCATCATAATTACGGTATTCTCTCTTCAAAAAGCCGTCATCCCGAAAATAATGGTGCAAAGGATCGAAAATAGCCATGTAGTTTTTACATTTCGGACGTTTATAAATCCCCGGGACAAGATTGATCACAAAATCAAGATTCTTCTTTCTAAGTCTTCTAGGCCTATTGATGTCTACAATATCAGCCCGCCAACCCAGATTTTTACAAGCAGACTTGATCCGATGAGCGAACGATACTTCTCCACGGTAATCAGGCCTGATGAGAACTGCAATGTGTCTTCCTGGTGGATTAAGGTCCGTTTCCATTGCAAAAACATGCGGACTGAGCATCAGCAAAAGAATGAAGAAAAGTTTCATAGTCCTGAAACGATTTATAATTTCAAAAGAATGTTAGATGGAAGGACAAAACTTTTCCATTTAAAAAGATTTTCAAAGAGTGTGCAAAATCATGCGGGCGGCCCGTTCTCCTGACTCGCAAGCGCCTTCCATCGTTCCTGGAAAGTCCATTAAAATGGAAGCGTGCTCTCCTGCGAAATACAGTTTTTGATCAATTGGGGCAAAAAGAGTTTTAACGATTTCTCCCCGCACTTCTTTTAAGGAAGTGAACACAGTTTCTTGTCCAGGAGCGATACAAGAATAGGAACCTTTGGCATAGGGGTCATTCGGCCAACTGTAACCTACGGGACCTTCGTATAGGGCAAAAGAGAGATCCTTTGCAAACACGGGAAGAATCAAAGGCGGACATGCATCTTTAAATCCCATTTCCATCATCGTTCTGTTCTGGTTATAGGTGTGCTCGATGGTATCCGAGGTAAACACGCTTGCTTCGCCTGTATAGTACATGGTAAGAATGCTGCGATCCGCATCAAAGAAGTTCGCAGAGCGATCGTTGATGATCGCGGTTCCTTCCAAAGGAGGTATGTGAAAAGGAACCATGATTTTTGCATTTGTCCCATATTGCACATTTTTTATTGCCTCTAACCTTTCGGATGGAAGAATATCCCCTTCGAAAACGATCGCTTCGTATACGGAACAGGGAATTGCAAGCACGAGTACATCAGCTTGAACCTTTTGATCATCCTGAAACGTAAGCAAAAATGAATTATCCGCTTTTGCAATTTTTTTTAGAGGCTTATTCAGATGCAGCTTGTCACCCAAAGTTTGCGCCATTTTTTCTGGAAGCAATGCATTGCCTCCTTTGAGACTCACAAGATGCACATGATTTGTTTCTTCTCCACTACCCTGATGAGCCGCGGATATTCCTCCAAGGAGCATATGATACAGCGAATTCGTATAACAAGACGACAATTTGTCAATCGGCGCTCCCTCATAGGCTGCCAATCTTACTGCCATGGTCTTGTAAAGTGGATCTTCTTCTTCAAAGAGTCCATTTAAAACCTCGCGCATGTTCCTGGATCTTTGACCCAGATCATCCAGCTGTTTTTTGAGAATTTCTGGATCACATTTGATGCTAGCTAAAAGCTGCTGTATAGGGATGAATTCCTCTCCAGTAAAATAAGAATGGTTCAAATCGACTTTGTTCCCTGTCAGCTCAAGGTTCAATTCCTCAATCAGACGTTGAATATTTTCAGCCTCTCCTCCGTCTGTGACATTTTGTCCTCCCAATTCAGCAATATTCTCCCCTATCTTTGCTGTAAAAACTCTTCCACCAACACGATTGCGTGCTTCGTAGACATGGACATCGACTCCTTTTTGATGCAAACGATAAGCTGTCGTCAACCCAGCGAGTCCCGCTCCTACGACAACCACTTTCGGTCTTTTATTTTCTGCAAACACAGAACCAGTGAAAAGAATAGCCATTAGACAAAATACTCTTGAAAACATTAGATCACCCAATAATCGAAACATTATGACAGATTATCCATGTCTTTTAAAGTATTGTATTTCCCTTTCGTGTTTAACTGCTGCGGCACGTGTAGAAAAAGTACCCAAATTCCTCCGTTTACCAGTCTTTGAATTCTTGCTCCGGGAATATAGGCGATATCCGCCCGATGCCAGTTTTCGAATCATATAACCTCACATTTTGTATGGCTGCTCTGAGAGTGTGATTAACAAATTTTGACAGAAATGTCAAATGTGTATCAGAGAACTCTGATGACGAGAAGAGTGAGGTCGTCGTGCTGAGGAGCTCCTTCGGAAAAGGCTCCGATCTCTTTGAAGATCCGGTCGACGAGTTCTTGGGCGCTTTGGCCTGATCCGGCATGGACAATGTCAATGAGACGGGATTTGCCGAACTGGTTCATTTGCAGATCATGAGCTTCCGGAATTCCATCTGTATATAAGACCAATACATCTCCGCTTTCAAGACGGACAGATGCTGAAGTGATTTCGGGATTTGGAATGGCGCCAAGCGCTGTCCCGGGCGTGGTCAGTTCTTCGATCGTTCTATTTTTTCTCCTTAAAATTCCAGGAGGATGGCCACAGCAGCTATAGTTTAAAAGAGAAGTGGCGGGGTCGTAAACCCCAATCCAGGCCGTGACAAATACTCCTGTATCGCCCGTGTCTAAAGAAAATAAATGATTAGTGGAGCGAATGGTTTTAGAAATATCATCAAAGGAGGCTTCGAAACTTCGAAGCATGCTTCTGACTCCGAGCGCATATAGGCATGCGGATATCCCTTTGCCTGAAGCATCGGCGACGGCCATCATCAATTTAGTTCCTTTTTCATCTTTTTTGACGAACAGATCATAAAAATCGCCGGCAACTTCTTTTGCAGAGAGAAACCCTGAAGCGATATCCAAGCCGGGGAATTCCGGCATTTCTTTCGGGAAAATCATCTTTTGGATCTCATGGCCGATTTTTAACTCTTGTGCCAGAGTTTCACTTCTCACTCTTTCATTTTTCGCCTCTTCGATATGCTTGATCAACGAATCGATCATCGCGTTAAAATTCTGACCCAGAACGTTGATCTCAAAGCCCATCTTATCTGGGGTATAATGCGCAGTCAGATCTCCTGAGCCAATTTTTTCCATTTCGCCGCTGAGAGCTCTCAACGGTTTTGCTATTCTGCGTGTCAGCAACATGGTTCCAGCTCCGCCTAAAACTAGTATCAGGAGCAGCAATGAAAATAGTCCAAGCAGGGCATTGTCCTTGGAAACTTCAAAAATGGCCCTCTCATTGACGTCGATCACTAAGGAAAAATCGGTTCCGGAAATGGGGATCTCAAGGCCGATCCTCTGGTATTTATGAAAAAAAATTTCCCGAAGACCGATCTTCTTCTTAAATTGTTCCAATTCTTGAATGGTTTTCTCTCTCTCGGGTGAGAATTTAAAAATACGCGATTTGCTCAAAGGGACATCGACATTCGTGGTAGAGAAAATGGATCCTTGGGTGCTGACCAGAGAAAGGCGATAAGAATAGGCAGGCTGATTCAATGGCGCCAAAGAATCGATCACCTTTTTCATGGGTATGCCCATGAACATCACACCTTGCAATACACCACTGGAGACCACAGTCTTGCCTGAAAAAAAATCTTGTAAATTTGTGATAGGATTTACGGCAGGGAACTGATGCTGTCCATCTTTGATCGTCTGCTGTGCCTCATCAAGGAAAATATTTTTTTGTCCGACCATTTGTCCGTATGATGATTGGGTGCAGATCAAGTCTCCATTAGGAGCCGAAGACAAGTAAAAAATTAAAGAATACTGATTATCAGAGGCAATTTCATTCAGTTTTTGGCCCAGTGTTCCAACTGGCTGTTGTTCTAAATTGGTAGTAACCTCTAAAATGTTCATATCTGAAACACTGCTTTGAATGATCTCTTTTAAAAGAAGCGATTTGTCTTTTCCCATCACGTATAATGTCAGAAACAGATCCCCCATTTTGGCCCGATAATCCTGTACGTATATATAGAGAGTATTCAATAGAAGAGGAATGATGACCAATATAGAGCATACAGTCAAAACGCGTAAAGCCAGCGAGCCGGAAGCCTTTTGCACAAAAGAAGAACGCTCCGATTTATTAAAGGATTTATTTTGTACCATGAGCTAACCGCATAAAGATCAAATTTAAATTATATGTTAACAAAAGAGATCACGAGTTTACAACATCCGATCGTCAAGCACCTGGTCAAATTGCGTAAAGACCGTGCTTATAGAAAAATAAAAAATACCGCATTAATTGTCGGACGCAAGCTTGTGCAAGAAGTCGGGGCACATGCTCAATTGCTGACTCTTTTGGTCGATAAACAGGATCCTATTCTATCTTCGATTTCAGCTTCCACAACCTATTTTGTTCCTTCGGCCATCTTCAAAAAGATCACCGGACTCGAAAACCCTGAATGCGTTGCAGCTGAAATATCCATTCCTCCTCAGGGAGACCTCAACAATAGAAAATTTATTTTAGCACTGGATGGGGTTTCGGACCCAGGCAATTTGGGGACTCTTCTCCGAACCGCTCTTGCGCTTGGATGGGATGGTGTTTTTATCATCTCGAGCAGCACCGACCCTTTTAACGATAAAGCTCTCAGATCCGCCAAAGGAGCGACATTCCGCCTGCCTATTGCATCCGGCAATTGGGAAGAATTAGAACAACTTGTAAGCCGCAACAACATGCAGATTTTTATCGCGGATACTCAAGGTCAGTCTATCGCTCATAGCAACGTAAAAGCACCTTTAGTTTTAGTGCTCGGCAACGAATCTCATGGAACAAGCGACGTTCAAAAAAACCGGCATTCTCTCATTTCAATCCCCATTTCTAAAAAAATGGAATCTTTGAATGTGTCTATCGCCGGTGGGATCCTCATGCATGCCCTGAAGGAAAGAAAGCCATGAACGAGCACGATCAGCACTATAGTTATGAAGAAGACTTTTATTCGAAAGATCGGAAATTCTTTCGAAAGGAACGAAAGATGGCCTCCGCTAAAGATCGCTCAAAATTTAAAAAGTCTGATCAGGATCAATTGAAGAAACGCTCATCCTCTATAGAGAGGGAATGCAACGACAATGATTTGCGAGGAAGAGTGTTGGCGATCACTCCGGAAGGGATCGTAGTCGACAATCAACATTCTTTGTACACCTGCCAGCTAAAAGGCTCGCTCAAACAGGAGACGAACCGGTTTAAAAATCTCGTGGCAGTTGGCGATTTTGTTTATTTTGCTCCTCAGAGTGATGATGAAGGGACCATTTCTTTCATCGAGGAAAGAAGATCGATCCTCTCTCGGGCGGACAATCTATCGAGGAACAAAGAACAACTCATTGCAGTCAATATCGACCAGGTCTTGATCACCGCTTCTGTCATTCTGCCTCCGCTTAAACCCTTTTTGATCGACCGATACATCATCGCCGCCAGAAAAGGAAATATGGAGCCGATCATCGTGATCAATAAGACCGATTATCTGGAATCTACCCCTTCGACCATGGACCAGCCTTTTTTCGAAGAGGAAAAAAGATTGTATCATGAATTCCTCGAGATTTATCGAAATCTAGGGATCACGGTCTTGCCTGTCAGCTCTAACACTGGAGAGGGAATAGAAGCTTTAAAGCAGTCCATGAAAGGCAAAGCATCGGTATTCTCAGGGCAGTCAGGAGTTGGAAAATCTTCTTTGATGAATGCAGTGACCGGTTCGAATCTAAGAGTAGGAGGCATTGTCGACAAGACGCGCAAAGGCTCGCATACCACGACTTCGTCCCATTTGCTTCCTACCGAAGACGGAGGATTTTGCATCGACACTCCGGGGATCAAGAGTTTCGGCATTTGGGAATTGAGCAAACAAGAAATCCAGTCTCATTTTTCCGAGATCGGCGCCTGCAGTCAAAACTGTAAATACCCTGACTGCCTGCATCTACAGGAGCCGGTCTGCGCAGTAAAAGACGCTGTAGAAAATGGACACATTTCCCGCTTGCGCTTTGATTCTTATTGCGCTTTAATGGCTAGTCTTTCGAAAGAACATCGGCACCGTTGAGGAATTCATGGCTCTCATTCAGTCTATCGACGCCTTGGAAATTTTGGATTCCCGCGGCAATCCGACAATCGAAGTCATCGTCAGAACAGATGAAGGGTTCATTGGCAAAGCAGCCGTTCCATCAGGCGCTTCGACAGGCGAACATGAAGCTGTAGAACTCCGGGATAAGGATAAAACAAGATATTTTGGAAAAGGGGTGAAAAAAGCGGTCGCCAATGTTAAAGGTCCGATTGCCAAGCTCCTTCTCGGCAAAAGCGTTCTGGAACAAACTCTGATCGATCAAATCCTGATCGAAGCTGACGGAACTCCGAATAAAGCCAACTTCGGCGCTAATGCCATTCTGGGGGCTTCTCTGGCTGTTGCCAAAGCCGCTGCTGCAACACTGAACATTCCTCTTTATCGCTATATTGGCGGCGCCGATGCACATCTCCTCCCTTGCCCGATGATGAACATCATCAATGGAGGGATGCATGCGGACAACTCGCTTGATTTTCAGGAATTCATGATCCGTCCCATCGGAGCGCCCTCTTTCAGTGAAGCTCTTAGATGGGGAGTTGAAATTTTCCACACTCTTAAAACCTTGCTGAAAAAGGAAGGACATGTCGTTTCCGTAGGTGATGAAGGGGGATTTGCGCCTAGATTGCATTCTAACGAAGCAGCGCTGGATTTCATCATGAAGGCCATCGAAAAAGCAGGCTATAAGCCCGAAAAAGAAATCACCATCGCCCTCGACTGCGCAGCTTCCGAGTTTTATGAACAAGGAACCAAAAAATATATCGAAAGAAAGAAAAAAGACGCGAACGAACCACACGCCCAAAGAACTGCAAAAGAACAGGTCTCCTATCTGGCTGATCTATGTTCAAAATATCCTATCGATTCGATCGAGGACGGAATGGACCAGAACGATTGGGATGGATGGAAACTAATGACGGAAAGACTAAAAGACAAAGTACAACTGGTCGGCGATGATATCTTTGTCACCAATATCAAGTTCTTAAAAAAAGGGATCGATCAAGGCATTGCCGATGCGATCCTGATCAAACTAAATCAAATTGGCACACTTTCCGAGACTTTGGAAACCATCGCTCTCGCTCGAGAGAATGGCTATGCCACCATCATTTCCCATCGTTCCGGAGAAACAGAAGACAGTACGATCGCCGACATGGCCGTCGCTACCAATTCCGGTCAAATCAAGACAGGCTCCCTTTCCCGCAGCGATCGTATCGCGAAATACAATCGCCTCTTGGAAATCGAAAACGAACTCGGCGCTTCTGCCGTGTATTATAAATAGCATCTATTCTTCAAATAATCATTGTATCTTCCAATTTTATTAGGGTTCAGTTCATACTCCCGCCTCTTTACGAAATCTTAAATTCAAGGAAAAAATTATGCCGATAAAACCATACGATTCTGCTATTCGATCAGCGCTAATTGCAACAGCATACAATTTTGCCTTAGAAAATGAAGATGAAGCTTATAAAAATTTCCACCAAGTATGTCTCGCTTCTAAAAACGCTGAACATGGTGTCTATCAAAAATTATGGCAAGTAATGAAATGTCCGATAAATCATCCTGATTTCGGCCGAGTTGCATTTCACAAGGTTGAAGGTCAAGATGTGCCCATGATAAAAAAGGCTGAAGCAATTGTTGAATATATAACATCGATAGAAGGTGCATTCTGGGAAAATGATTCATTCCAGGAATGTACACTTGGTCAAAAGCAAAGTTTAATCAGTCTATTGGGATCTAATGAAAGCGGCAAGAAAGACAAGAAACTTTTAAATATCATTCGGAATTCAATTGATAAAGTCGAAAATGCCCTTCATCCACAAGATCCAGAAAAACAACGGGATTTACAGAGAATAAAATTTGTTTGCGAAGTGATTTTTTACACAACCCTTACTATTGGAACTGCACAAACTATTTATAAAGGAGCGCAGGCAATATCAAAAGCAACAACAGCTCTTGGAACAGCAAAAGCTGTCGCTAAAACTATAGCGGACGTTGCCAAAGAACCACTTGATAGTGTCGAATATCGTAAGAAAAGAGGAAAAAAAGGAAAATGGGATTTCGGTTGTAAAGTCTTTTAAACTTTGAAGAATGTTTTTTTTAAAATACCTTATTATTTTTTATGCTTAATTTAGTTAAAGAAATTTATCCTCAGTATGTTGGACATTCTTTTGTTTCTGCACCTGACACGGAAAACGACAGAATAAAATGTGTTCAGCAACTAGTTCAAAGTATGATGTCCAAAATGGGGATTGATATTGGGAAACGGAAATTAGCGCTGTTCATTGAAGAAGATCCATTTTGTGTAAATCCAAAGTATGAATATCAAACTGATATGGAATATTTAAATATTCCTCCTCTACTTTTATTTGACCCTAATGAAGCACCAGCACAGTTTAAATTTAATGGCCCAAATGATCCAAAACTGAATGACGACAAAATAATCCAGGATTTTGCAAATTGGATTTGCAGGAAGTTAGATTTGCCGAAGAAAAGAATCACCAATAGAGATAAACAAGCGATTAGATTATATTTTAAATTTATGCAAAATCCAGAAAAAGCAAAACATGCCATTCCTTTCATATTGGGCCATGAATTATCGCATTTTAGCAATGATGATGGCCTAAAGGGAATGTTAATCGATTTTCTTAGTAGACTAGGAGGAATCGCATTTTCTTTTGTTCTTAGTGTTGTATTAGTTATTGTTTTTTCGTTGTCCAGCCCTGCAGCCCTCATTTTTTTTCTTACAACAGCATTTGTCAGTTACCATGCAATTTATAAAGTGGGCTTTTGTCATTTTTTTCGTCTACAAGAGAGGAAAGCGGATGAAATGTCGGTAACGAAACTCCCAGGTGTATCTGAGGGAGCAATTTATCTGTTTGAAACGTTGCGCGATTTCCAAAAAGAGATGAGAAATCAAAAATCTCTCAGTTTAAAAGATAGAATTTTGCATCGGATAATGATCAAATCCAATGGCGATAATAGAATTTGCAAATTCACTCATTTTACTGAGACTCAGAGAATTAAACATATTCAAAAAGTAATGGAAGCAGCTCAGAAAAATAGACGAAATTTAAATTGTGTTCATTTGAACTCTTATATGGTGCAACTGTTTTGAGACCCTACAACACATTACCCGTGTTTTTAGATCTACATATGCATCGAACATGTAGGCAAGAACGTCTTGAGGAACCTGAATGAAAGAAAGGGCACTGCTCATAATATTTTTATTTTTAACGGGAAAGGTTTTCTTTTTCGACGTTGACTTTGTAATAGCGGTAATAGGGCTGGCCTGAAATTAAAACAACATGGGCTGCGATGGGCTTCAGGCCGTTATCTAAAGAAAATTCACAAACGTCGCCGAATAAGAGGCCGATTTTGGAGACCAGATCCCCTCTGACCACAAAAACAGCTAAAGAAGCTTTCTTTCCTTCGGGTAGATCGTACCATTGTTCTAATACAGATTTAGAAACCCCAGGTGGATTAAAACTCAAAGAGGGATATTTTTTGTCTTTATTAATTAATTCATGCTCATAAAGCACTGTATAAGCAGTCAAGACTCCGCCCAGACTGTAGCCCATTACTCGAGCTTTAATTCCATAGCCTGCGACCTTTTCGAGCCATTGATGGATAGAAGCCTGCGCCTTTAAAAAAGCGGAATGCCCTGGACCGGAAGTATTGAGATCGCTAATGACAGATGCCCAGCTTCTTGTCGTTCCAAGAGAGAGGTCTGTTCCACGGAAAAGCAAAATAGGAGGCGCTTTTCCTTGCTCTTTGGGAACGAGGCCAAAAGCAGGCATTCCAAGCCAAAGATCAAAAATATGATCGATGACGTAGACCATTAAACTGGGTTTGTCTTTTTTGTCTGAAATGGGGATCGGGATTTCCATTCCCAGTTTTAAATCCCGATAAGCCAATATTTTTGTCAAAACTTCACCAGTCACGACTCTTCTTTCGATTGCGGAAAGAAATTGCTCGTGGATATCGTTCAAAAGTTTACAGGTAATTTGAATATCTTCTTCACTTTCAGTGACGCTTCCTACAAGAGGGCGGTGAGGAGAAAAATACCCAAAGGTATTTGCAAAATCGATTGCATGGGATGACTGATTCTTAAAACTCTCCTCATGAAGAGGGTAGAGCAATTTATAAGAGCGATATTTCTGATCGAATGCTAAAGAGAGCATTTTGTCCAAGCTCTCCAATGCTTTGACCCTCATCAGACCTGTCCATGGCACATTGGCTTCAGCTATTTCAGCTGTAACTTCAGACAATCTGAGAGAATGAATTAAAAAGACGAGGGGTAAAAACTTTTTCAGCCTCATGCTATTGACCTAAGGAGCAAATATTCTATCGAACGCTTTTCCAAAATTTTCTTTTATATAATCCATGCTGTAAGGGACCGATTCATCATAGAGCGTCTTCGTTGAGATTATATGTAAATGCTGAGATTTAAAGATCTCATTTTCATCTTTGAATCTGGCGATCACCTTGCAAGTCCCATTGTGAACCGCGAATTCGTATGGATCATGACTGGCATTGTATCGCGCAATAATTGCAAATGGCCACTTTGTCGAATTAAATATAGATTCTCCTTCAAAAAGGTCGGCATAGGAATTGTCTTTCAGAATAAAATTAAAAATGCTTGGAAATATGTCCATATGGGATGTCATCTGCTGAAACGTTTGATTTTTGTATCGCGGATCATCGCCAAATTTATAATACAAAGGGACATGCATTTGAGGATGGCTCAAGTTGGATGCATGAAAAAGGTGTCCTTGCTCATAAAATTCTTCCCCATGATCCCCGGTCATGACAACGATCGCATCCTGCCATCCATTGGTTTTTTTTAACTCTTGCACAAATTTGCCGAACAGAAAATCGACATAGTAAATGGAATTCCGATACCGGTTTTTAATGCTATCGAGATTTTCGTAAGTTGTAGCTGCCTTGAAATAATTGATTGCTTCTTCGCAAGGTGCAAAACGGGTCATGTTTTCTTTGGGCCAGCTATAGTCGAAATGAGTAGAGTCCAAAAAAATGATAAAAACATTTCCATTGGTTTTATTGCCATCAGCAATATCCTTGCATAATTTATGTACCGTTTTTTGATCCCTTTTATAAATTTCTTCATCATCATTGGAAAAAACGTGGTAAGAATCTAAAAGGCCAAGTCTTTTTCCGAACATCATTTCATCCATTTGATAATAGCCTAAACGGGCAGAAGAATAAACATTGATCCGGTAACCCATCTGTTTGAGAATATTCAAAGGAATGCTTCCCGATTCCCATGAGGACGACTGGAATTTGGACCAATAGAATGGAAATTTAGAATAAAAGAGTGAAAACCAGGAAATCTGAGTGGCGTTTGAATTGGAAAACGCCAATTTAAAAGATGTATTTTCATTTCTGAAAACAGAAAAATTCGGCGCTGTTTCCGGAGTAATGAAGTCCTCTCTTAGACTTTCGATAACGAATAAATAGATATTAGGTTTATCTGAAATAGAAGGTATTTTATTTATTTCTTCTAAAACATGGTCCTCGTTATGCAGCGATTTTAAAGGAGATGAGATCATCAATGCATTTCTTGCCGGTGGCAAAAGGGTTGTTTTCCAAGGCAAAGTCCTCAAATAATGATCATATTTAGGAGAAGATGAAAAACTTTTTGTCATTAGATCTCCCGCACAGAGAACGATCGGAATGACCCATATCGGCATTGTAAGTGTGCGATAAGAGAGATGTACAGGGTACTTGTTGGACATTTTTTCTGAGCACCGAAAAAGAAAAATGCCTAGCATGATCGCGCTGATGCTTATGATGCCACCGATCAACCAAGTCGTCATGGAGATATTGCTCGCATAGAGCATTTCAATGAAGTTCTGGTAGCTTTCATTTTTTACAAATGTGAGAGCAAACCAAATCGACATATCCATCAGCCGTACTAATGGGAAATCTAAAAGATGGCTGATAAACAAAAAGAACGTACATAGAATGAATAGAGAAGTTAATAGCTTAGGAAGATAAGCGCGAATCAAACATGCAGTTAAAATCAAAATGGTGATTTCTAGAAAAAGTTCTGAGACTGCATAAGCGACAAAATAGCTTCTTTCAAAAAAAGACTCACTTGAAATCAAACAAATATGGTAAATATGCGTACAGACTAGCAATAAAAATAAAAAACCAAAAAAGAAATAATTAATCTGAAATTTATCATTTTTATTGTAAAAACAGTTCTTTTTTGATTTTTTATTCATATATTTAAATTAAACGTATTCATTCTATGATTTAAATGTTTTTACTATTTTTGTCAATAATTATGCCAGCGCAGCCCAAAACCGATTTTTGAATCACGTTCGGTATAATATCGGAATAGGTTCATATTAAGAGTTGATGGATTTGATTATAAGAGAAACCTAACTAAGCCCTCCCAATCCTGCCTGTATATATATTTCATGACCTGTTCAGACTCAATATTCAGGAATCGGGAGAATCCAGGAACAAATCGGCCAAGATTGTTGTCGATGGCCTCATCTCTCATTTTTTTGGAAAGGCCGTCTATAAAACCATCCCATTTAAAACTGCTCCTTTTGATTTTGTTCATTGAGGTTCTGAGATGGGGGGTCGAGAAGATATAGCCTAAAAATCTCAATGGATGTACGTGATGGATTCTCTTTCCTTTTTTTTCCAGGGTTCTTCTCATCAGCCCTAATTTAATCACATTTTTTTCAGCCATTGTGAGAATGATGGAGGAGATGATTTTTTTCTCATTATCATCAATCGGCAATTCCAAAAAAGGATCTTCCTCAGAAATGTCCTGAAGAGTCTGTGCAGATGAGATTTGTTCTCGAAGAGACACTTTGACTTGAGAAAAAGAAGGATCCATTTGAGGTTCTTTTTCCAAGGATGCATATTCATAGACGTCATTCAGAGAAATGTTGTGCAATAGTTTTAAGGATGTTTCAAGAAAAAACCGATAAGCAGCATTCTTGGTTTCATTAAGAGACTGATCAGTGTCATGGGATACCAAACTGACATTATCAGAGAAGCTTTCTTTCGAGATCAGAACCTCGAGTTTTGTTCTTAACTTTTCTTTTGCGTTAAAGAATTCCTCGTAAGTAAAATCTTGTTCTTTTCCATTTTTGATCTCGTTTAAGAGCGCTTCCAACATTTCCATTGATAAAAAAGGATCTGAATCGTCATCTGAATAAGAACAGCTCGAGCTATATTTTATGTTTTTCGAATCTTGTAAAATGTGCTCTTGAGAGATGCTATTCTCAAGCTCAAATGCATGAGAATGAATTTGAGTCACAAGGGCATACAAGCTGCCTATATACCGTATAAAGGCAAAAAACCGCAACATCGCAATACCTCCGAAAAACCTGTGCTGGTCTTTTTTAAAACAGTCTCCAAGCCAGTTTGATATAATTAATTGTTTAATTAGGATCAATCCTTTTCGAAAATCACAATGAAAAACCATCTTTTAGAATGTATCAAAAAGAGACACATTCTAATTAAAGAACGTCTCTAAACTAAAAAACTATTTTACAATAAAATGAAGAATGAAGTTTATATGTAAGTGTACGAATGGAGTCTGGAGGTGTCGATGCGCCATACAATATTCCTATTCGGAGAAGCGGAAAAAGGAGAATTTTGCAC
>DATIJE010000122.1:0-5127 GCA_035478995.1 Rhabdochlamydiaceae bacterium
CCACATCCGATTTTATCGATCAGTACCCTCTCTTTAGTTTGAAAATTCGTGTGTTTGTTCAACACGGAGTTCCAAAGCTGCGGATCGTAGCAGATGTTTTTAAAGACTGTATTCACTCGCGCCAAATAAGATAAATCTTCTTGTGAAACCTCTGAGAAAATCTTCAAAATGATTTCAATTGGAAGGACCTTCAAATCGCCTAATTTGTGCAATTCGGCTTCATTTTCTAAAAAGGAAATCTTTTCGATAATCTGTTCTGCAGAAAGGCTTAAATCATTAGGCGGAACTTCTAAATCTCTTATCTCCCCACATGCAACAGGTTGCTTCGAAATAGCAGTTGGAGAGACTGACATACACCGTCCTAATCAAGCTTTGCTTAATCGTTCGCTGCGAACGAGGGCAAAAAAGGAATGCGCTTCAGCGACGACGACTCCAGAGAGAGCAAAAATGGCGATCAAATTGGGAAAGGCCATGAGCCCATTCATGATGTCGACCAGAGGCCATACGATGTCGAAACTGATCAGAGCGCCGAGCAAAACGATCGCGCAAAAGATCGCGCGGTAGATGATCAACACCTTTTCTCCAGCCAAAAACTCCATGCATTTTTCACCGTAATAAGCCCAGCCGACAATGGTTGAATAACCGAACAATACCAACCCCAAGGCCACAATCGCGCCTCCGCCCGGAATGACAGATTGAAACGCATGCATCACCAACGTCGCTCCATTCAATGCAATTCCATGTGCATCTGTCGTGCCCAATACATCTGTAACGGAAATGACGAGCGCAGTGATTGTACAGACGACTAAACTTGAGAGAAAGACTCCGGTCATGGAAACAAGCGCCTGCCTGCCCGGAACATCCGTTTTTGCCGCAGCTGCGGCAATGGGTGCACTGCCAAGGCCGGCTTCATTTGAGGAAACACCTCTTGCAACGCCTAGCTGGACTGCAGCCATCATGGACGCGCCCAAAAAACCTCCGAACGCAGCCTGACCGGTAAAGGCAGTTTTGACGATCATGTACAGGCTTTCCGGGATTCTATCGAAGCGCAAAAACAGAATGACCAGTCCTCCGCCAATATACATGAGGGCCATGACCGGCACCAGGTAGCTGCTCACCTTTCCGATGCTGCGGATTCCACCCAATAGGACAATCGATGTCATGATGGTCAGAACAATGCCTGTCCATAACGGAGGAACATGGACCAGATCGGTCAGTGCTGCAGCGATTGAATTGGATTGGGTCATGTTCCCCCCAACGAATGCAGACAGCGATCCGAATACTGCAAAAGTAACTGCGAGCCATTTCCAACCCAGGCCCTGGCTGATGTAATACATCGGCCCCCCGCACATCTGGCCCCGCTTGTCGACGATCCGATATTTCACTGCTAAAATCGCTTCAGCGAATTTAGTCACCATGCCGATCAAAGCGATCACCCACATCCAGAATATGGCGCCGAAACCGCCAGCGACGATCGCTGTCGCGACTCCTGCAATGCTGCCGATCCCTATCGTTGCGGCAAGCGCGGTCATCAAAGATTGGAAATGGCTGATGTCCCCTTCCGCTTCATGATCTTGCCGAGTGAATGCGAGCTTCAGAGAATAGGCCAGGTATCGGAATTGCATTCCCTTCAAACGAAATGTCAAAAAAAGGCCGACGCCCACAAGTAAAAGAATTAAACATTTTCCCCAAAGAACTTCATCGATCGCATTCAAGCATTTCGCGCAAGAATCATTGAAACCAGTCATGTACTACCTTGTTCTATTATTTCAAAATCAGCGAAATAAAATCTGCCAACAGCAAGCTTTAAATGAACCTTTGTTCTTCTTGAAGAGGTGTGACAGTGTACCAATTTTCCGCCTCTATAAGAGATTGCATGAATGGAATTTGCTCTTTGGGAAACGAATTATGTTTGATTAAAATGTTCAAAAGACTGCGTTTCTCGGGAAGGGTTTTTGCATGATGTTCTCCTTCATGCACGAAAAGGGAATCCAGCTTGATCTCGTGATCGGAAAAATATCTTTCTGCTAACCTTTGTTTATCTTTTTGAAATTCTACATATAAAGTGATGTTACCATTTTCATAGCCTAAAATTTTTGCCTCAGAAAAAAAAGAATCCGCAGTTTGACTGAGAAAGTTATGCGATCGAACTAAGGGAAATCTCTCATTAAATTCCACTTCATTCCAATCTTTGACCAGCGCAAATTCAGCGCGTTTTCCAGGATATGGAACTTTAAATAGATCTCTTACATGATGGCTGATACTAGTGATACAAGATAAACATGTTGACATTTTAAGACCCCCGAAAATTTTTTGTATCGAGTTTGACCTGATTAAGGCTGTAAATATTTTTAGGTGTTTTATTCTCGCATATCTAAGGAAATTCAGCATCTGAAAAAATATCCGAACAAGATTCTTGGAGGCCTCTCAGTTGCATCTTGAAGAGATTTCTGCGCTGTGCTACGTTCGGAGGGTCTATGGATATTTTTTTATTGAATAGAGCGCATGCACATTCCTAGTCCGAAAGAATTGAAAGAAATTCTCCCTTTATCTGCTAACCAGAGTAAATTCATCTCATCCAAAAGATCGATTGCACGAGATGTGCTTCTTGGAAGGGATAAAAGAATGGTCATCGTTGCAGGTCCGTGCTCTATTCACGATCTGAGTGCAGCGAAGGAATATGCACAGCGATTTAAAGAATTATCTCAAAAGGTAAAAAATAGCTGTCTTTTGATCATGCGCGTCTATTTTGAAAAAGCGCGTACGTGCATGGGCTGGAAGGGATTTCTATACGATCCCCATCTCAATGGGAGCAACGATATACAGGCAGGTCTTTATCTGGCCAGGAAACTGCTATTGGAATTGGCGGATATGCACATCCCTGCGGCGACTGAATTTGTAGACCCTTTGCTCACTCCTTACATCGAAGATCTGATCTGCTGGGGTTTTATCGGAGCGCGCACATGCGCTTCCCAACCTCACAGACAACTTGCATCCCATCTTTCTCTTCCGATCGGGTTTAAAAACAGCACGGACGGGAATCTCGATGATGCGATCAATGGAGTTCTCTCTGCCCGCGCTCCCCATTCTTTTCTGCATGTCGATGAAGATGGCAGATTATCAGCCATCGAAAGCCAAGGCAACGCCTTGACCCATATTGTTCTGAGAGGATCTAACGAACTGCCTAACTACGATCCTAAGTCGGTCAATGCTGCCGTTGAAAAACTTGCCCTTGCGCATCTCACACCCCGTTTGCTGATCGATTGCTCACACGGAAATTGTCAAAAGCAATTCATCAAGCAAAAAGAAGCATTTTCTTCAGTGGTACAACAAATGCAGGACAATGAAAAGATCATGGGAGTGATGTTGGAAAGCCATTTGGAAAAAGGGAATCAACTGCTCTCGGAAGAACCCTCTTCTTTGAGATATGCCGTATCCATTACTGACCCGTGCATCGATTGGACGACTACGGAAGAATTGATTCTATCAGCCCATTCAGCCCTTGATATCGTTCCTTCGTCTTCATCCTCGTTTTCATATTGCTGAGGAGGAGCCTCTTCAGGAGGTGCATAATTTTCGATATCCTCACGAAATTCTTCTCCGACCTTTTCATCGCCAACAGTGATGAGATTGACCCACATTTGATGTTTCCATTCTTTATATAGGGCATTGTCATCGGTCACGATTTCGGCCTTGTAAGTCAACAGTCCCTTCTTCTCTTCGTATTCTTCATTTAAAAGAAAATATTGCTGCGTTCCAAACCGTTTATGGATCGGATAGGTGATGATCTGCTCTTCATAATTTCTAAAAAACAGATGCAGGCAAATGCGGGGATTTTTTTCCAATACTTCACTGGGGACTCTCCAATCAATGATCAGCCTCTGTCCAAAAGGGGGCTTTTCTTGCCGCGGATCAGGAGTATGTACAGATGTGCTTGCAAGATACGTGCGATCGACCCTCAGTTGGCTTACGGACAGATATGGGTTGGAACAACCAGATAAACAAATGAGGCAGATCGCAGCAAACTTTTTTTTAATCATCATTATAAATTCAGCAAAAGAATATCATTTATCTTACTTTTCTCTGTAATTTTTAGGTAAAAAAATATGTCCCAAAGCGTCAATGTGGTCATTTTCTCCTCAGACCGCTCGCAAGTATTGCTCATCAAGCGACGAGATATTCCCGTATGGGTGCTGCCTGGCGGAGGCATAGAACCTGGAGAGATCCCAGAAGATGCTGCCATCCGCGAAGGACTTGAGGAGACAGGTTATCATGTCGCGGTCAAACGGAAAGTCGCCGAATATCTTCCCGTCAATCGCCTCACAAAATACACCCATGTGTTTGAATGTGTGATTGGGTCAGGCTCCCCTTCTTCAGGCAGCGAGACAAGCGATGTGCAATTTTTTCCTGTCGGTTCTCTGCCTAAATTGATGCCTCCGCCATATCAGGGATGGATCGCAGATGCTCATGAAGATCTTCCCGAAATGCTGCGAAAAAGGATCTCCGGAGTGTCTTATTTTGTACTCATCAAACTCCTGCTTTGCCATCCTATATTAGTAGGGCGATTTTTACTGACAAAGCTCGGCATCCATCTCAATTCTTAAATCAGCAGCAAAGCGAACACGAATGCGAACAGAGAAAACGACTCCACGATCCCGAGTGCGGCAAAGCATTTACCGATGATCGCTGGCTGTTTTGCTGCCGCTTGGATACCTGACGCTGCGCACATTCCTTGATAAACGGAAGAAAATAAAAGTGCGAGTCCGACTCCCAGTCCAATTCCAATCCCTGATAAAGGTGAGAGCGATCCGGCGATGATCTTATCTTTCATCAACAGCATCAACACAAAACCATAAATCGATTGAGAAGAGGCAACGGCGGACATGCCGATGAACTTTCCATGATTTTCTTCCACTCGGCTCATCACAGCATGCGATGCCATTCCACCGATTCCACATCCGATGGAACTGCCGATGCATCCCAAGGACAATACCAATGCTGGGCCGACCATATTGTAATCCATACGTTTTTTACTCCTTTTTTATCTCCAGACGCCGTAAAACCTGGTCCTTCAGGATCGGGATATAAGGCGCTTTTTAAATCTCCGGAGAAGATTGTTGTTCAATA
>DATIJE010000123.1:0-2258 GCA_035478995.1 Rhabdochlamydiaceae bacterium
CAAGAACGGGGCAAAATAAAAAAAACCACCATCTTGCGCATAGCTGGAGTGTATGACGACAGGTGTCATTCCATTCCGCTTTCGAACCAGATCCAGCGGATATACGAAAAGCAACTGACCAGTCATCTTTTTCCAGGCAAATTGAATCACGGCGCGTCGTTTATCCACATGGACGATCTCATCGAAGCTTTATGGCTCACAGTACAAAAAAATAAAGATCTTCCGAACGATTCGGTAATGTTGATCGGCGAGCCTGATACTTTAGGTTATGGCGAATTGCAAAAAGAATTTGGGAGATTGATCCATGGTATAGATTGGCAAACGATCCGCATTCCGAAATCCCTGGCCAAAATTGGGGCATGGCTGCAAGACCACACTCCTTTTGTGAGGCCTTCCTTTATCAAACCTTGGATGATCGACATTGCGGATGATCATTACGCCCTGGATGTCAGCCGCGCTCGCAATCTGATTGGCTGGGAGCCGAAATGTTCCCTAAAAAACAAGCTCGAAAAAATGGTCTCAGAACTGAAAGCCGATCCTATAAGTTGGTATGATGGAAATAAACTCAGACCCCCTGTTTGGCTTTTAAAACAAAGTGGTTAATCATGAAAGAACATAGACTCCGTATTGTCGCCATCATCTTGGGTGTCTGGCTATTAATGGGCATTGTCACTTTCGGATGTTCCAATCCGTCGATTTGTTGGAGCGATGGAATCTGTGGTGCTCTATTGATTTTATTCGGGGGGTTGTCTGTTGCAAAGCGTTTTGAAAAGCTTGCCTGGTTTGTTTGCATCATCGGCATTTGGCTGCAATTTGCACCTCTATTGTTTTGGGCTCCGACTGCCTATGCCTATGTGAATGACACCCTCATCGGGATTTTGGCTATCGCTTTCTCTATCTTACTTCCAGGAACGCCGGGTAGAGAAATTTCGCGAGGCCCCACGATTCCTGCAGGATGGCGTTATAACCCTTCTTCATGGATTCAACGCGCTCCTACAATCGCTCTTGCCACGACTTGCTGGTTCATATCTCGCTATTTGGCGGCCTTTCAACTCGGCTACATCGACACAGTCTGGGATCCTTTTTTTGAAAATGGGACTTTTCAGGTGATCACATCCAAAATATCGCAGTCATTGCCTGTCTCCGATGCTGGACTTGGAGCACTGGCATACAGCATCGAAGCCTTGATGGGCTGCAAAGGGAATGCCAGAAGGTGGTATTCCATGCCTTGGATCGTCATCGGTTTTGGGATCCTCGTTGTTCCGCTCGGACTGATCAGTATGTTGCTGATCATCCTCCAGCCTGTCGCTGTGGACAATTGGTGTTTTCTGTGCCTGGTGACTGCTGCGTGCATGCTTGTCATGATCGCTTTTACGATCGATGAAGTTGTGGCTGTACTGCAGTTTTTATATAAGCAGAAAAAAAGAGGCAAATCGGTCTGGACGATTTTTTGGAAAGGCGCTTTGCCGGCGGATGGTGTCGCAATAGAAAAGAGTTCTCCTTCATTAAAAGCCATGGCCAGGGGAGTCAGCATCCCTTGGAATCTTGCATTGACAACCGCGTTGGGCATCTGGCTAATGTTTGCACCAGCCATTTTTTCCAGCGCTAAAAGTTCTGCCGACAGTGATCACATTATCGGCGCTTTTATGATCGTCATATCTGTCATCGCCATGGCGGAAGTCGTGCGGTCCGCTCGTTACCTTCTCATCATTTTGGGCGCCTGGTTATTGTTTGGCACTTGGCTGCTCGTCGGCGCGGTAGCAGGTGCCATGTGGAACGATATAGGGATAGGAATAGCTGCGATCCTGCTTGCACTTCCAAAAGGGCGCATCAAAGAAACGTACGGGAAATGGCGATAACTAAGAGGTAATTGCAAAATTCTCTTGTCTGTTAAAATCGTCCTTTTCTCGCCTATTTTTATCGCATCTCTTTCGTCTACCTTATTCAGGTATGCCTCATCGATGCAATACGAACCTGCTAGCAGGTCCTAAAAATAAACAAGAAAATCATCGATTTTTCCAGACAAGCGAATTTTGCAATTACCTCTAAAGTCTAAAAATTTTTTTAAAAACTTGATTTCTCCAGAGAAAAACTAGAGAACCCAAACCTGCAAAATGAAATTTTTTGGAAAATAATTGCGATAAAAGCGCGATATTTTGTATGTTGTATGCTTCCTTAAGACACAAAGTTCGAAAGAGCTAAAACGAAAGGAAAAGTGTGGCAGAAGCCATGCAAGCTGTTTTGACAGTAGAAGTGAA
>DATIJE010000124.1:0-12423 GCA_035478995.1 Rhabdochlamydiaceae bacterium
AGAAGATTTATCTTATTTGGCGCGAGTGAATACAGTCTTTAAAAACATCTGCTACGATCCGCAGCTTTGGAACTCCGTGTTGAACAAACACACGAATTTTCAAACTAAAGAGAGGGTACTGATCGATAAAATCGGATGTGGACTGTGCACCATGCAGAAGTTAATAGGTCATACTTCCGGCTCAGATGCACTTTGTATGGATGAGAATTTCCTGTATTCAGGCTCGCAGGATAACACGATCAGAATATGGGATCTGAAGACCAATCAATGTGTCGGTATTCTCCAAGGCCATTCGCTCGCTGTGATGTGTCTTTGTATAGATAAAAATTTCCTCTATTCCGGTTCAAAGGATCAAACGATCAAAGTCTGGAATAGGAATACAGGGAACTATATTGCAACTCTTAAGGGACATGAAGGTTTTGTCAATTGTCTGTGGATAGATGGAAATTTCCTTTATTCTGGCTCAGGCGATGCTACCATTAGAATCTGGGATATAAGGACAAACGAGTGTGTCGAAATTTTTCAAGGTCATGATGATAGCGTTTTGTGTATCTGGATAGAAGAAGATATTCTATATTCTGGTTCATGGGATGGGACGATCAAAATCTGGGGCCTATCGATAGGAGGAATGTGCACGAACACGCTTTTCGATTCTGGGGGGAGGGTCATTTGCTTGTACAAAGACAAGGATTTCCTTTATTCTGGTTTAGGAAACGGCACAATCGGCATCTGGGATGCTAGAACATGGACCTGTAGGACGATTCAAGCTCATAAATTTAATTTTGGTGTCAATTGCTTTTATAAAGAAGGGAATTGTCTTTATTCAGGAGGACTCGACGATACGATTAAAGGTTGGAATGCGACAACATGGCAATGCGAGGCTGTTTTTCGATGTCTTCAAGATGGGGGGAATGACGCCATCCTATCTATACAAAAGAAAGGAAATATCTTTTACACGACCTCCTGGGCTCGAACCATCAAAATGTGGGATTTCAACGTTTCTTATTTCACTCTTTTAGAAGCGGCGCAGGCAATCGGTGAGCAGATGCAGTTCGATCTTTTCTTCTCCTTTAGCAAAGCGTGCAAAAACGAAATCTACAAGGAGCTTTATACCATCACTGGCATTCCTCGCAATCCGTTCGAGAGGGATATTGAAAATGAAAAATTGGAACTTGCAATTTATCGTTTTGTCTTAAAACACATCTCGCATCTTTTTGAAACCGGCTCAAAAAGGAAGGCCCTTGACCTGTTCCATAAGCTTCCCTCTAAAATCAAAGATCCCATTTACGAAGAGCTATTAAAGTTAGATATCAACACTGCACATCATAAAGAGACTACAGGCAGCTCAATATTAGACTTTCTTCCTGCCGAACT
This sequence comes from Rhabdochlamydiaceae bacterium, assembly GCA_035478995.1. Lineage (GTDB taxonomy): Bacteria > Chlamydiota > Chlamydiia > Chlamydiales > Rhabdochlamydiaceae > DATIJE01. The sequence continues at coordinate 1,375 of DATIJE010000124.1, forward strand.
TCTTTACCAAATGTCATTAGAGGTTTTTCCTGAGGACTTGCTTGCTTTGGCAAGAGTTAACAAAGCCTTCAAAGAACTTACCTCCGACACACAGATATGGCAAACGGTATTGAGCAAACATACCGATCTAAAAACAAAAGAGGAATATCTATCCCGGATTCAAGAGAAAATACAAATCGATAAAATGAAAAATGGGATCTACACTGAACAAGAATTTGCTGTTCATCAAAATTCCGTTACCTGTTTCTGTAAAGAAAAGACAATTCTTTATGTCGCTTCTAGCGACCGTACAATCAACATCTGGGATCTTGTTACAAAGCAGTGCATAGTCGTGCTTCAATGCGAGGAGATTGTTTGTAGCTTATATATAGATGAAACGACTCTTTATGTCGGAACCACAGATGCAATTGAAATTTGGGACACGTTAACAAAAGAACGGGTAGGCACGCTTCGAGGTGTTCAAGGGTACGTCTATTGCATACGAAAAAATAAAAATATCCTTTATTCAGGATCATCGAACGGCATGATCAAAATGTGGGATTTGACAAAAAAACATTGTATTGGCTTCTTCGCACACCAACATGGCGTCAGTCGTCTTCTCAATGAAGGGCATATTCTTTATGCAGCTGCAGGGAATAATGTCAAAATCTGGAATGCCTCAACAGGAAAAGCTGTAGCAACTCTTGGATGCAATTCAAGAATCTATTGCCTCTTTAGAGAAGGGGATCTTCTTTACGTCGGTACATGGGATGAAATCCTAATCTGGGATCTCGCAAAACAGGAATGTATAGAGGTTCTTCATGGCCATGGCAGTCTTGTTTATTCTCTTTGCAAAGAAGGAAATATTCTTTATTCAGGGACATTTGATGGGACGATTAGAGCATGGGATCTGACAACAAACCAATGTGTGGCGACGATTAGAGACAATTCTAATGAGCAATGTGTTTTCTTTCTTTGCAAAGAGAAAGATGCCCTCTATTCTGGCTCTTTGGACAAGAAGGTTAGAATGTGGGATTTTAGCGTTTCATATTCCACTCTCTTAGAGGCGGCTCAGGCAATTCTTCATGAAGGAGATTTTGACCTTTATATTTCTTTCAGCGAAGTGTGTTTGAATGCAGCCAATGAGGAAGTTCAAGCTCTTCAAACCATCGAACCAAACATTCCTACAAATAAAGCAATTGGTCTAGCAATCTATCGCGTTGTCGCAAAACAGATCGATTCACTTATGAAAACAGGCTCGAGAAGACAAGCTCTCGACCTTCTCAAAAAGCTTCCGGTCGTGATTCAAGATGTCATTTATGATGAAAATTTAGGAATTATAGACTGGAAAAAGATCTATCCTTCGTGCATCGAACATGCATTCCTAAGTTCGAATGGACTGAATACGACCAATGACAAGCGAAAAGAGGCTATCCAAAGTTTCCTAGAAACGAGAGATGTTCCAAAATAGAAACGCCGTTGCAGCGAATTTTTCCAGTTGGTCGAAATAATAGTCGAAATCATCGTATTTCAATTGCACAGGTTCGGGAAAAATAGATTTAAGCTCTGCAATTGAGATCTGTAGATTGCTGCAAGATTCGACGTTGAGATAATTCAAACACGGAAGCTGATTGAGTTTCGGTTTGGTCAAATGATCGCATCCTTTCAGATTCAGATGTTCCAATGTAGGAAAATGATTGAAATCCGGATCGACTAAAGCTGTGCAGCCGCATAATTCAAGTTCTTTGAGATGAGGGAGATTGGCTATGTCCTCATCATTGACTGTCGAATAGGAAAGGTCCAAATTTTTTAAATTGGGGCATTTTTGAATCAAATCCAAAACAGAGAGATTCTTGTGACATCTATGTTGAATGATCTGAAGCCAATTCAGAATTTCGTTAAATGTAAGGGATTCAATTTCTTTCAACTGGTTCAAAACAATGTAAAAACTTTTAGATGTCCCATACCAGCTTTTGCAAACTTGGGATGCTACAGACACTCCTTTTACATCAAGATAGTAGAAAATGGTTTCTCTAACTTCAGCTGGAAAAACAACAGTTTGTTGATTGATTGTTTGATAATGTAAACTATTGTCGATGCGCATTAGGCTCCCATAAACCCATGGCTTGTAAAAAAAGAACCTATAGTTCTACTCCTGGAATGGGAATATAGTCCCGGAGCATTAACAACTCTTTCACAGAATTCGAAGGCAACAGGAAGCGGGTCAGGAAGATCATTGGGTCGATCTAAGTCTAATGACATGCATTGGCAGATTTTAAGAAACGTAAGAGAAGACAATTGATTCAATCTAATCGTTATTAGCTCAGGACATCTGCGTACATCGATCTTTTCTAAAGAGGTCAATCTGTTAAAATTTGCACAAGTCAATTCTCTACAATCTTTTAAATGGAATTCTTTAAGGCCGTCATTTACGGAAGAAATGATGTCTATAAATGCGTGATCGTCTATGGAAGAGTTAGATAGGTCCAATTTTTTTAAATTTGTACATTCTTTAATTATTTCTGCTATGGATAGATCTTTCTTATAACAATTTTTACTAATGAGCTGCCAGTTTTGAATCTCTTTATAAGTTAAAGAAGGAATAGATTGTAGTTGCTGTTTTAAGAGTGCAGAATCCGTTATCGCTTCCCGCCAATTTTTACTAACTAGCGTGCAGTTTATCCATTCCTTGGATCCTACTGGAAAGTAAGAAAAGATTTCCGAACGCAACTCGGAAATTTCAAAAGGATCATTTAACAATTTTTGTCGTTTAGTATTTCCAACGTCTTGGATGTCGAGATCGCTGTGAGATCGTTTAAGATGTAGTTCAATGCTCATGTTTAGTGCACACTTTTAAGCTTGTCCATGATTTCAGAGAGTTGTTTTTCGGCTTGCAGAAGGTTTTGTTTGATTTTGTCGACTAAATGAGAGGGTGCTTTTTCAAGAAAATCTTTATTGGCCAATTGCGCCCGTAATCCGTTTTGTTGCTCGATCAATTTTTCCTTTTCTTTGACCATCCGGATTTTTTCCCGTTCTTTCATTTCTTTGGGCAAAGGGATCACCAGTTTTAAGTTTCCAACAATCGCATCTGCGCTGAAGGGCATTTTCTTTTCTGTTTCCGAGAAATCACAGGATTGGATCCGGACCAATGTTTGGATGATCGGCAGATGTTCCTTGGCCATTTTAAACTGCGCATCGTCGGGATTTCCTATAATAAAAAGATCGGTGGAGGTGCCTGGAGGAAGTTTCATTTCTGCCCTGATATTGCGCACTGCATAAACAATTTGATTGATGAAAGCAAATGAGTCCTCGATCTTAGAATCGATATCCTGGGCATTGAGAATTTTCGGATAGGGGGCTACGATGCATCCTAAAGATTGAAGGGCCCGAATCGCATCTGAAGTATAAGCATCGCTTTTGATATTTGGTTTGGCATTGCCGTAGCTGTCCCGTAACTTCTGAAAGAGTTCTTCAGTAATGAATGGCGCCATCGGATGCATTAAACGGAGGGAAGCACAGAGAACGATCAACAGAATTTTTTGTTTATTCCTTTTTTGGTCGGGTGTGCCTATCTTATCGAACAGGAAAGGCTTCACCAGTTCTACATAGTAAGCGCAAAATTCTTTCCAGAAGAACTCATAGGCACCGGCTGCGGCGCGGTCGAAGGCGTAATCTGTGAGGTGTTGATCCACATCCCTAATGGTCCGATTCAACACCGATAAGATCCAACGGTCTTCCAAAGGCAACATATCGAAGTCGATACCTGTTGCAAATTCCTCGCTCGACAGTCCTTCTAAGTTCATAAATACGAACCGAGCGCCATTCCAGATCTTATTTGCGAAATTTTTAAACTCTTCAAAGCGGCGCCGGTCAAGATCGATTTGTCTTGCATTCGTGGCACTGGAACAAAGGGCCATTCGCATTGCGTCTGTACCGTAGGTGTCGATGATTTCGATTGGATCGATGATATTTCCTTTCGACTTGGACATTTTTTCCCATTTGGAATGCACTTCGGGAGGCACGGGATGGCCCAAATCGTAGGAAAGTCTTTCTTGTCCCATCGCATAGGAGATCCCGCCGTCTTTCTGGAAGCGCCAATAAGATTTTCCGTAAATCAGCCCATGGATGAAAGCTTCAGGAAAAGGAACTTGGCCAAGAGCATATTCTCCCATCAAAATCATTCTTGCGACCCAAAAGAATAGAATGTCGTGTCCTGTAATAAGCGTTGAATTTGGGTAGAATTTTTTGAGATCATCAGTCTGGTCGGGCCATCCCAAAATGCTGAAGGGCCAGAGGGCTGCTGAAAACCAGGTGTCTAAAACGTCTTCGTCCTGCACCCATTCTTCGGGATCGGCTTTTACTTCGGGAGGTACATCTGGTCCGTCATAGCAGATCATTTGTTCCGGATCGCTTTTGCGATACCAGATCGGGATCCGATGGCCCCACCATAACTGTCTTGAAATGCACCAGTCGCGCAAATGCTCGATCCAATGAAAATAGGTGTTTTCCCATTGCTGAGGGATCAGAGAGACTTTTTTTTCTTTGACGGCATCGATGAGGACCTGTTTGAAGCCATCCATCCGCACGAACCACTGCTTTGACAGATACGGTTCGATCACAGCTTTTGATCGATAAGAAATGCCGACCCTGTGCTGGTGAGGTTCAATTCTTTCGATCAGTTTCAATGCTTCCAATTCTTTCACAACAGCGCGTCTCGCCTCTTCCATTGCGAGGCCGGAAAATTTTCCCCCATTTTCATTGATCCGCGCATCAGGGGTCATAATATTGATCATCGGCAGGTTCTGGCGCAGCGCCATTTCATAGTCATTGCGGTCATGAGCAGGGGTGATTTTTACCATTCCTGTTCCAAAAGCAGGATCGACATGCCTATCGGCAATGATAGGAATGAGGCGGCCTGTCAGAGGCAGAACGATCCGTTTGCCGACAAGCTCTCGATACCTCTCATCGTTTGGAGAGACTGCAACTGCAGTGTCCCCAAGCATGGTCTCGGGACGGGTCGTAGCGACGACCGCATAGCCGCTTTTGTCTTCAAGAGGATAGCGCAGATGCCAAAGATGCGATGCTTTTTCTTCGTATTCCACTTCATCATCGGCAAGCGCAGTCTGAGTTACGGGATCCCAATTAACGAGATAATCTCCTCGATAGATGAGATTGTCGTTAAACATTTTTTTAAAGATTGTCTTTACAGACCGGTTCCGTTTCTCATCCATTGTGAAACAAAGGCGGGACCAATCGCACGAGCAGCCAAGTTTTTTTAATTGTTGAATGATCCGCTTTTCACTGTCTTCTTTCCACTTCCACACATGAGTTAAAAATTCTTCGCGGGTGAAATCTTTCCTCCGTTTGCCGGTCGTGGCCATCAAGTGGCGTTCCACAACTGTTTGCGTGGCGATGCCTGCATGATCTGTTCCAGGGACCCATAACGCTTCAAAGCCGCTCATCCGCTTCCATCGGATCAGCACATCCTGCAGCGTGTCGACAAGAGCATGGCCCATATGCAGCACGCCCGTGACATTAGGAGGGGGAATGGAGATGCAATAGGAGGGCTTATTAGAATGTGCATCGGCTTGAAAAAATCCGTTTTCTTCCCAAAATCCATACCATTTTTCTTCGACGATTTGAGGATCGTATGCTTTAGGAAGATCGGACATGGTTGTCTCTATAGCTCATTAAATTGCAAAAAAAATAACGCATTTTTGAATTTAATTCACTTAGAAAAAAAGACTTGCCAAGAGAATCACGTTCGGGGTAGATCGAGTAGGATTTTTTCCACAGATTCGAGGACCTGTTTTTGGTTCAATTCGCTCGTCAAATTAAGAAAATTGTTGAAATAGTCTGAAAAGAGATCAAAATCTTTTTCGAATTGATCTTTGATGTCATCATCGATATCCATGATGAACTCGCTCATAAAATCTACCTGGCCGACTAATTGCCATAAAGATTCATTGGTAAAATTGGTTGGATCGATAGACATTTCTTGCTGGAAATTTTTAAGCGCCTGAAGCATCGCGCGACTGCCGTTATATTGCTTTAAAATATCTGCATTTACAGTGAGTGCCTGTAAACTTTTCCAAAGATTTTCAGCCTGAGAAGCAGTGGGTGCGGTTTTGTATTGAAGATAATCGGACTCGATTTGCGCAAAATTTTCGGCAAACTGTTCACTGATTTCTTTTGCAAAAGGAGATAGCGCTTTGATTTGACCATGCATGATGTTGAGAAATTCAGAACCTGTAGGAACAGCCATCACTTCATACATAAAATCGTTCAAATTCAAAAGCATTGAAGATTCTTCTTGAAAGTCCGGAGGGGTTGCTCCACCGAAAATGCTTAATGCAGCTGTGCCTAACATCATTCCCAGATTACTCAACATATCAGCTCCTTGATTCTTGAATTACATTTGTATAACAAAAGCGTATCGAAAAGTCAAAATTTAATTCACAAGGAATCTCTTAGCATTAGCGCAGTGCATAAGATCCCATCGACGGGTGCACCGGATTTGATTTCTCTAAGAAGTTCCTCTCTGGTTTTCAGTTTGACCTGAATGATCTCAAATGTTTCATAACTTGGAGGCTGAAAAAAGGTTGCATTCTTTGCCAGAACAAAGTGGATTTTCTGATCGCAAATAGCGGGAAGAGGATAAAACGATCCCATGGAAATCAAATCGTCGCTTGCAAATCCTGTTTCTTCCAAAAGCTCACGGGATGCTGCAACAATAGGCGATTCTCCATGGTCTATCCTTCCTCCAGGGCAACTCCAAAGCCATTCTCCGGTTGGATGCCGATATTCGTTAAGGACGACAAGCTTGCCATCGGGAGTTTCGGCAAGGACCGCAGCGGCATCGCAACCTGCTAAGAGGATGGAATAATGAAGCTCAGGACCATGAGGCAATTTCAAATGATCGACTCGTACATTGAAATACCCATGATATACGATTTCGCTGCTCAATATTTCAGGTAGTGGGATAGAGAAGTCTGACACGCTTCAGCTCTTTTTTTAAACGTTTTTTAAAATACTTTGTTTTTAACTGAGATTCAGTGCACTGGTAAAATAGCACAAGTTGGCGGAACAGTTGCACTTTTTCCCAATAAAACGCCCGTTTTATCCAGCCTTTTTTCAAATCCACTTTACCCATCAAATAATAACTCAGCAAGGCGGGAGTTGGGGGATTCCAGGTTCCAGAAACGCCGGAAAAGTGGGACATCGCGATCTCCCTTCCTTTCGTCGCCCACAGCCAGCAAGTAAATGGAAAATAAAGGGGACAGCTCTCTTGATTTAAGAAATCGATAGGATAAGTATTGAATAATTTTTCCACTTCCTCCCATCGGTTTTGCACAAGATAGGACCCTAGTTTCAAAAGGTCGAGAAGAGTTTTTTCGTCTTCTCTCGCATCGATTGAGAAACAGGTTTCTAAAAAAGGGACCATGAGCTGTTCTTTGCCCTGATCGATTGCAGATACCATGAAATAAAAAAGAAGGCGGATTTCCTGATAGGAAATTGTTTTTGGAGCAAATGCAAAAAATGCATTAACAGCCTGTTTGATTCCTTTTTCCTGGCAAAGCAACGCGATTTCAATGTGCTGGAAAGGATGCTGTGTATCTTTGATTGCATTTACAAGATCTCTTGTCCATTCATAACATCCAAGGTTCAAAAGGGCAAAGAGGCCATTGGAAATCAAAGTGATCTTTTCATGGTCGGTCGGAAGAATGTTCTCGATGATTTCGACTAAAGTAATCGGTTTGGCAAGCCAAAAAGCGAGTTGTATGGCTATGTGGGTATTCTGCATTTCCAGATTGGAAAAATGCACAGGAGTTTCGATAAAAAATAAAGGTTCCCAATGTTTTTTCAAGCTATCGATTAAATGTTGATTATCGTCGTTAGAAAAAATGTGAGGCAAATGACGCAAAGACAAAAGCGCGAAATGATACGCTTCCGTCCGATTGTGATAAGATGCTTCATGAAGGCGGAAGACGATGTGTTCGATCAAGATCGGCAGAAGAGGATGCTTGGGATATTTTCGCAAAGTCAGTTCCAAGCATTTGATCTCTTCCTCAATTTCTCCTTGAGCCTTATAGACCAGAGATTTTCCCAAATATTCAAGAGGTGCGCCCGGTGTGGAGCGGAGTTTTCCGAACTCCTCAAGCGCTAGAAGGTACAGCCTGTCTTGTTCACTTTTATTTTTTTTGGTCCCCGCTTCTTCCAATAAAGTGATTCCAGCACGAAACAACGCTTCTCTTCCTTCCGCTCTTCCCGGGAAGGAATAGCCGATGCGGCGGTATTCGGAAAGCGCCTTTGCAACATTTTTATTGGCGAAAAATGCATCCGGTACGGCCAGGCAATTGACCATGACATTTTGCGAACCGATGAATACAGTGAAGTCCTCTATTTGAAAATCTTCATCGCGATAGAGCAGTCCGACATGGGTTCCGTTTTGAGGGGTATGGCTGATGTAGCTTAATTTTAAAACATCATCCAAAAAGAAGCGGAGATGGTGGTCGTTTTTTTCTATCAGGACTCGATGCCAAACATCCTCTTCTAATGAAACATCGGCAACATGCATCACTTCGACGTTTGAGCGGAACAACTTGCAGCAAGATTCATTGGAACTGATCCACAGGCAATAGCCGTCTTCGAGACCTTTTCGTTCGCTTGCTTCCGGAACATTTAGCAACATGCCGAGACCACTATTATTTGGACCTAATCTCACCTTCGCCTCGATCTTAGTGTTGCCTGAGAAAGAGGCTTTCGAGATCATCAGACTGACCCATTCCATCACATCGGTACCGCGTGTGATGGCAATATGTTTGGCGAGAAGTACATTTTCCTGAAATTCCCAATCCTCTTTTCTATCGATCCGAAGATGGGCGCTGGGGATCCATTCCGGACGCCCTTCAATATAATTTTCCAGTTCAGCGATGAGTTCTTCGACATGCTGATACCGTTCTTCTTTAGAGGATGCTAAACATTTTTTTGCGATATCGGCCAGATGTCTGGGAATGTCTCTATATGGAGCGATTTCTGCGGGATCGGTCCATCTTTCGTATTTCAACTGTTGGCGGAACGTCTGTATGCTTTCCCTATGAAAAGGCAGTCTCAATGTCAGAAGTTGATAAAGGATGATACCCAGAGAATAAATATCGGTCTGCTTCGTTGACGGCTCGTCAAGGGCTCGTTCAGGGGCCATGTAAGCCAATGTTCCTACAACCTTTCCAGGCTTGGTCAAATCCTCTTCGTTTTGAACCTTGATTTCCTCCATGTTCTCTTTCGAGAGATGATGGACAAAGTCTGCCAGGCCCCAGTCCAGGATCAAGACCTCGCCATATTTTCCGACGATGATGTTTTCAGGTTTGAGATCGCGGTGGAGGACTCCTTTCGAATGGCAATAGGCGATCGCCTGGCACACATTGAGAAAAATACGGATCAGCGTCGGGATAGAAACACCGAGGTGCGATACTGCCTCTCCTGTTTTTTCGTGTTCGCGGGCGGTGCGCAATATTTGCTTGAGAGTTTCTCCTTCCACATAAGGCATCGTGTAATAGATGCCGTTTTCATCCTGGTTGATCGAGTAAATTGCGATAATCGAAGGGTGGGTGAGCTGCGCTGCGACATGAGCTTCTCTTAAAAACCGGTCTTGCATGGTTTTATATTGCATCAAGTCTTCACGGATTTTCTTTAATGCGACCTGCCTTTCGCACACGGGGTCGTATACGAGAAGGACCTCGCCCATCCCGCCTTTTCCCAAGCTTTGCACAATCTGGTAAGCTCCGATTCTTCGATCTTGCATATCTTGTAGTTTACAGACCCGTTTGTCTTAAAAATGCACATGTTATCATATTTGGCTTGAAAAAGAACAAGATTTGAGATGAGGAACGCCGCATTTCAGTCGGCATTCCTCATTTAAAAAAAAGATTTAAACTATTCTTTTCTTTAACTCTTCAATCGCTTCTAAAAGAACGGAAGGATCTTCGGCAGAATGCTTGTCCGCCCAGGCTTCTCCTCCTTTGTTCGGATCTCTGGAAAGCTCATAAAATATTCCATCTAGCAACCATCTCAGGTCATCAGGAAGGCGGCGACGAGCTGTATTGATGGCATCTGTTCGCTCCTCCATCGAAAAATCCGATATGCAGATGATTTCCTGGATTTCTGTTTGCACAGAGTTTAAATGTTGCGCAGAAGTAACAAAATGCACATCTGCGATGGGAACTTCTATAATATCGGAATCATCTTCCGATGTATCCATTTCGTCATCAACGACTTTCCCTTTCGTCTCATTTGGAAGATTGTTTGCTTCTTCTTCAACAGTTTCAATGGTTATTTCTACAAGTAATTCTAAAGGGATTTGTTTTTCTTCGATGCCTTCTAGATCAGAAGCATAGCCCTCATCCTTTTCCAATAGCTCAATGGAATCCACAGTTTCAGAAATATCTGGATTAATATAAAACGGATTCGAGGAAATAATATTGGATAATTTTAATAAATAAACATCAGGGTTCGATTCATCAGAACGTGCTATTATCTCGCCAAAGTAGTGGACATTGTCGTCCTCCCATACTTGTTTGAAGATTTGATTTTTAGTAGCAAGGCCCAATTCGGAGGAAGACAAGTCTTTAAAAATAGAACCAATGGAGTCGTAAAATTGTTGTCGACGTTCTTTAGGACAGCAGGTAGCTTCATTTATCAAGCGGTGTATTTCTTTCAACATTTTTCCCACATCGAATTTTACATCTTCAGTTTCGATCGAATTTCCAATCTCCAACTTCTTATAAAGCGGTTGAGAAGTGATAATTCTATCTAATTCCGGCAAATGATCCCCGAAATGGTTGGCGCTCCAAATATCAAAAGAGTGAATGCATGGATGTCTTCCGGCTGCAATCCATGGTTGTAGCCCAGCTGTAATCCAAAGTTGTTCATAGATATCTTTTCGGACGTCGCGGCCTAACTGGCAATGCAGTAAGTCTTTATTGAGAATTTTGTCAATGGATGTATACTCAGTTTCTTCGATCAATAGATGCACTTCTCTTAACATTTCACCCACACTGAACTCTTGATGTC
>DATIJE010000125.1:0-24645 GCA_035478995.1 Rhabdochlamydiaceae bacterium
TCACAACATGATGGTTTCGACTGTGCGGCATTCATTAAAGGAGCTCCTCATGATGCAGCAATCAAGAAAGCAATCGCTGACACACTTGCGCGCATGTAATTGAGCTTTAGTTCAATTCTTTAAATGTATGGCTGCGAGAGATACTCTCTCGCAGCCATTTTATTTTGTAGCGCAGACTAAAGTCTACGCTTGTTTTTGCAGGATTTATCCTGCATCTTTGTTTCTTAAGAAGTTGTTGAAAAATCGCTTAGACTTTTTTCTTGCTTTTCTTGGGCTGCAAAGACAGGTTGATTTCAGGATAATCGATCCAAATAGGGGAGGTCCATCCGATGTGCCCGTCTTCTTGGACAACGCGCATGTAATAATAGGCAAAATAAGGACGGTCATCGGCGGAAGCGAGAACAGCTTTTGACAGATGTTCTGTATCATCGTAAGCAAAATCTATAAATGGATCTGAATGTTGAAATGTTTTGAGGACTGATCCATTTCGAATAATGGATATTTCTTTGATGGGTGCAGTTCCGGCAACGTATCCTGTGATGTGGCGGTTGAGTACCAGGCCTGGCTTTGCTTTGGTATTTAATTCACTGCCCATTTGCGCACCAGCTATGGCGAATCCGAGAATGATCCGTTCTCCGGTCGTTGCATAACAGGCCCTGTTATAGAGAGCCAACATCAATGCTTCCCGAGATTGTTCAATCGCTATAATCGCTGTGAGACCGGGAGAATATTGGACCTGATCGCTTTCATAACAATCGCTATAAATACCTCTGTCGTCCAGGCCGCCTGCGACAAATCCAAAACGGCAGTTGCGATTTAACGCATTCCTTATGGAGCCTTTTTCAGTCTCTTGGATTCCTCCCTTGCTGGAAGCAGAAATAGGACGCTGGTTGCCTTCTTTTGCGGTGCATTCGGAAGATCCCCAGGCATTATAAATTTCTACTACTCTCTCATAATCAGGAGAGAAATCGTCAAAGGTGGTTGTAAATCCCTTGGCCATTGTAAAACTTGGTACTGAAAGGATTTCCTTGGGATGATGTCCTTTGTATATTTTTTTTAGGGTATTCGTCTTAGCGTCTTTCTTTCTAAGAATAGGTTTATTGTCTTTCATGTAGATTAGATGACGGAGCCCTTCTTCAGGAGCATTGTTGAACCATTGAAAACCTAAAAAAGTGACAAAGCGACCCTCTTCATTAAATTCGGCAATTTGTAATGAAACCGCTTTCCAAATTTCATTGCTTGTCTCCTCGATGCTTTCGAAGCATGAAGACGCAAAGAATTGCATCGACTTTTCGTCGCGAAAATGGCGCAGGCAGGATTCTATGTTTTCTGTGGAATCCACACGTTCTGACTCACCGTGCAATAATCCCCAATAGATGCTCTTATCATAGTCTGGAAAACATTTGATCGGAGCAGAATAGAACTTGTCGTTCGTTTTCAGATTGCGCAATTGGATCTTATAAACGCCAGGCTCATTGAAATAGAGGTTTGGAAGATTGATAAATCCTGTTTCAGGAACGAACAACTTCCAGGTGAGATTTTCACGTAAATGCTCATAGCTGAGCTCGATCAAAGTTCCTTCAGGAGCATTGCTTGTCAAATTTCCAAAACAATCCTCGAAACGGACAATGACGTCGAACCGTTTATTTTTCGAGACCACAGATGGGGCGATAATGCGAATGGTGTGGAGCAAATTGCCGCGCACGTCCAAGGTGAAAATTTCTGGTTCTTTGTAGTCTCCTTTTCCCTTGGGATCGATGAAAAGATGAAAAGGACGCCTTCTTTGAACATTGGTTTGGGCACGGGTTCCTTTTTTGCGTATTTCTTCTCTGTTTTTTTCCGGAGTTCCAATCAAGATGGTAATCGTCTCTCCAGCTTTGACTTCTACGGGTAAAACGAATTCATAAACTGGGGCAAAGCTGTCTTCAACTTCTAGTTCCTTTGCGGCGACCGTTTTTCCTCCGGGAATTTCCAACCAGATCACATTCTTTTTTTCTTTGAAGTTTACTCTGGGGATCGTCCAATCTATATTTTCACGTCCTTTTGTGAGAAGATCGAATTTTAAACGGGTTCCTTTGGGAAGATTGGTAGCGGTGGAATAGGAGAATCTCCAGGTAGAAATCTCGCCTGCTAAAGCTGAATTAGGTTCGCAAAAACAAATAGAACGACGCATGGAAAAAACCCTCAGTTTTTCACTTCAGGCCACTACTTTAACTACTTTAGCTTAAATAGTCGAAGGTTTTGGCGCATCTGACAAAAAAAATTATAGGGAGAGTTCTCCTTCGTGGGGACGGATATTTGGAATGATCTTGATCTTACCGATCGATCGTTCGTTAGAGCTCAAAATCTCAAGATCGAATTCGTCATGATGGATCTTCCACCCTTTGGATGGAATAGACCCTGCTCGATGAAAAATATACCCTCCGATTGTATCGTATTCCGGACTATGAGGGATCTTGATCCCCAGTTCTTCTTCGATGTCTATGATGCTCATTTTAGCATCGACGATCCAGCCTCCCGAAGGCAAGACGGAATACATGACCTCTTCACTGATATCATATTCATCGGCAATTTCCCCGACCAATTCCTCTAAAATATCTTCAATGGTCACGATTCCTTCCGTTCCTCCATATTCATCGACGACGATGGCCAAATGGATTTGCTTGCTGCGAAATTCCTGTAACAAATGGGAAATTTTCTTAGTTTCAGGAGCATAAAGTACAGGTTTTAGAAAATTTTCTATGGGTAAATTCAGTTGATCGGCCTGTTCTTTCTGTTCTGCGCTTCTTGCATAGATGTTTAAGACATCTTTATAAAGGAGCACCCCAATGATATCATCGACATTTTCCCTATACACTGGAATACGGCTATATCTTTCCGATAAAATGCTTTTGGCAGCTTCTTTCAATGTCATATCAGCAGGCAGGCTGAAGATGTCGATGCGGGGAACCATGACTTCGCGAGCGATCCTTTCCTTGAAAGACACAAGCGACAAAAGAAGTTTTTGATCATTTTTATCCAAATAAGCGCCGATTTCCGACTCTTGAAAGACCTCGAGGATTTTTTCCCGTATTCTAAAAGAAGGAAGGGTGCCTTCCCGATCAAATGAAGGAACGAATGTTTTTAAGATTTTGAATAAAAGAGCTGCAAAAGGAGAAAAGATCAGCATTAAGAAAATGGAAACAATAGATAGAGTTTTTAAAAAGAACTTCGGTGCGGTCAAACTGATCAGATTGATACAAAAATCGACAGTCAGATAAAAAACAATAGACACTACAGCGATTGCAAGGACCCAGAGTCCATTCAAAGCGCTGGCATTGCTTGTCAGACATTCGATCGCATTGCTGAAAGGGGGATGTGCTAGTAAAAAGAAGAAAGAAGAGGCTGCATAGCACATCAGCAAAATAGTTTTTGTGAAATTTAAGGAAAAAAAAGTGCCTTCCCAAGCTTTTTTAGCAAACAGTTTGTTCATGGCTTCCTGAGAAAAAATCAGGAACGAATTTTTTCTGAATTCTTCACGAGTTTGTGTGCGGCCAAGACGGATCAAGGTAGTGATTGTTCCGGCGACCAAGCTTGCGCATAACAGAAAAATGATAGATAAGATGGGGCTGTTTAAGATCACATTGTTACCGATTTAAGAACTAAGATCATTAAAACTTGGATAGATTTTTTTGTACACATTCAAGTAAAACTTCTTTTTTTTCTAAGCATCGTCTTTCCATCGCCCTCATTTTTCTCCGCTCTGCTGCTTGGAGATCGTCATAACCGGCTAAATGAAGGAGCCCATGGATGAGATAAAGAGTCGTTTCAGCATAGGGGTCTTTATTTTTTGTACGGGCATATTCCACGGCTACTTCCGGGCAGACAAACACCTCTCCTAAGAGATGATGCTTGCCGGACTCCTCATACGGATAATCGATAGGAAATGAGATGCAATCTGTCGGAGTGGGATCGTTAAAAAAGGATTCATGCAAGGCACAAATGGCTGCTTTATCTATAAAGTGAACAATGACTTCATCAGTTTTAATTTGTAAAAAATCTAGTGTAGCGAGGACGACCTTCTTTACAGAAGGTCTGGAAATTGCTAATGCTTTTTGGGAATCGACAACTGTAATTTTCACGAATCAAAAAGACAGTGCCTATACTGCCCCATTAAGGAAGAATAGGAGTTTTAGGGAGATTTGTGACTCTTTTGTTTTCTCCGTCTTTCCATCTGCCTAGTTCTCTAAGTACGTCGATCCGTTCAAAACGTTTGAGAACATTACGCTTTTTTGCCGATTTGCTTGATTTGCCGTAGCTTCGATGTCTTGACATAGCCCTGATCCTATAAATTATTATTTTATTTTAGGGATAAACAATGATTGGGCAAGGTTTCCATCCAATCCGTTTTCATGTGCCTTAAAGCCTAGTGGTAGATTTTCTTTCAAAGGACCCGTTTTAGGAGAGGGATTGCGTCTGCGCTTTGGGCAGCGATTTCTGATTTCTTGTTGTTTGCTGATCCTGACCATTGGATCTCCTTAGACAAAAATTTAATAATTGCGATTTATTATATGGATCGATGCATAACTTTGCAAGTTAATTTAATACCGAACGTAATTCAAAAATCAGTCTTTGGCTGCGCCGGTGCTGCAGATTTGCAGTAGGCAAAGCCGGTGCAGCCCAAAACTGATTTTTGAATTACGTTCGGTATATCGCCTTTGGCCCACCCAAAGTGTATAACTCTCCACTATTCTCTATATCATTGAGTTCATTCAACATTCTGAAGGGAGAAAGCTGGACCATTCTTTGAAATAAATTGCTTAACTTGGGGAATCGAGTTTGGCTCTGAGGAAATAATTGCTCACCCATCACCTTTAACGCATACATATCTTTCGTCCATATACAATTTTTTTGAAATGGGATGTCAGAAAGGTTATATTCTTCAGGTAAAAAATTGGGAAATATAATAGGTATTTTGTAACGTCTGTTTTGATTTCTATTTACAAAGTTAATCACTTCTCCTTTGCAATTAAAGATAACATTAGCAAATTTTGGGCAATAAACCACCATTGTTTTTTCTTTAAATGGTTTTTTCCATTTTACCATTCTATGAAGAGGAAGTTTAAATGCCTGGAGTCTTTGCTGGACGTTGATTAAATTTTTATCGAGAAGTTCCTGAAGGGAGTATGCGGCTCCAGATTCAAAGGATATTGTTGTTTCAGAAAGGATATCGTTGCATAATTCAGAACCTGTTTGTTCAAGGTCCAATGGACAAGGATCTTCTGTGGGTTTCTCCACAGTTATATTTTGAGCAATATCCATGGACTGATTCGATGTTTCTACAGCAGGAACAAAGGTTTCGCTCTCTATCTGTTCGAGTTCCTTTAATACTTGAGCAGGCATTAATAGGATCATTCTTTTGAGTAAATCATTGATGCGGGGGAATAGAGTGTGGTCCTGGGGAAACAATTGTTCTCCAACAACGCTTAAAGCGAACATATTTATCGGCCAGAGAATATCCTTGCGTTTGTCTGAGAATTTTTTTTTGATACTCTCTAGGTCTTTCTTTGGAATGTTATATTTGCTAGGTAGAAATTTAGGAAAAAAAATATTTAATTTGTATTTTTCTATTTGATATCTCTTTACGAATTGTACCACTTCACCCTTCTCGTTAAAAATGATTCTAGCATGTTCAGGACAATAGGGGATCAGACCTTCTTTTTTGAATGGTTTTTTCAAACTTTTCTGATTGCAAAACGGAATTTTAAATACTTGAAGTCTTTGCTGGGTGCTAATTAGATCCTTATCGAGCAGATGCCGAAGAGAATATGCATCTCCTGGGATGAAGCAGGATTCTTCCTGAGCATCCCTATTGGATTGTTCAGCAAAGACTTCTTTGCATAATTCTGTCACTACTTGTTCGAGGTTTAATTGATAGGCATCTTGTGTTGAACTTGGAACATTCTGTGCAGCGATAGAATAATTCGGTGGTCCTAATGGTTGAGCCATGATGTGCTCCTTTTGAATGTTGAGTAAATTTTAAGCGTAAAATAAGATTTTGTAAACGGTTTATCAATGAGAGGAGATGAGATAACCAGCTTGTCTATAGGCTAGGTATTTTTGTTGGGAGAGCTGCTTTTTATCTATAGAGGTTAAATCTTCAAATTCGTAAATGGTCTTAATAGAAGGTTCAAGAAAGATCGGGTCCTGGAAGAGATTGAAGACCTGGGCCGCTCGATTTAAATTTACCATCGCTGTTGAAAGGACCAGCAAATCGGAACATGGGGATTCGGAGACGATATGAGGCAAGAAACTTTCTTCCGGCATTCTCCATAAAAGAGCATCGACGAACTCGATGGCGGCTTGATTAGGGGCAAGAATCAAAAATGGTTCTTTTTTTTCAAAGTGGGCCATAGAAGTTTGACAAATTTTTGATAATTTTGAAGAGGTGTCCTTCACCTGAAAGAAAACGACGCGAATCTTATTGTCCATTTTGCGGGCCTTCTTTTTTTTCGAATTGCCCAGGATGAATGACACCGCAGGAGACGAGAAATTTAAAGGAATCTTGAATGCTGATGTCGAGGTCCAATGCATATTTTCTTGGGGACATCAGCATGAAGCCCGACATCGGGTGAGGAGAAGTGGGTACGAAAATAGAGATATCGAGTTCCGACATCGCTTTTTTCATTTCTGGAGGAACTTCGCTGGTTATAAAGCCTAGCGCGTGCGTATTCTCATTAGGAAAAGGGATCAGGACAGTTTTTTTAAACGTTTTTTCTCCAGGTGAAAAGAAGGCCTTGGTCACGTCAACGGAAATGCGATAGATCGATTTGACAATAGGAATTCTGGATAAAAGCTTGTTGGTCAACTTTAAGAGGGTCTTAAAAAAAAATTTCCGGCCAAAAAAACCTAAAAGAAAAATAATGAAAAATAAAAGGATTAGAACAATGACCCGGCTAATGAACAGGATCAGCTTTGGATAATGTTCAACATGGATGTTATGGCTTTTCTCATAATTCACGATCAGATCATTGATAAGCCCGACAAATGGCGTAGTCAGCAGATCGAAAAGATACACGACGATGACGATCGTCAAGGCCAAAGGTAAAAAAGTGAGAAGCCCCGTGAACAGGTATTTCTTCATGATTTAGAAAGAGGGAGGGGGGTTGACAAATCTGTAAATGTCGGCGAAGGAGCAGGTTCTTCAGGAACGATGACTCCGCACGAAACAATGTATTTTATCGCCTCTTCGGGTTTGATATCAACATAGATCAAATCTTCTTTCCTATACATCAAGAGGAACCCTGTCGTCGGGTTGGGGGTTGTAGGGATCAACACTGAGATCAGATCTTTATCTATAGCAGAAGAACAGGCCTTGGGAGATTCTCGTGAAATCAGTCCTAAAGCATAGACGTCGCTTCTTGGAAATGGAACCATTACAACTTGCTTGAAAGAGTTTTTATTCGTTACAAAAATGGTTTTGATGATTTCTTGAGCACTTTTATAAATCGTATTTACAACGGGGATCTTATGCAACAGTTTATCTGCCAGATGAAGCAGAGATTTAATAAAAAACCATCGAGTGATCATCCCCAGCCCGATCGTCAATAGTAAAAGCATGACTAGGATGAGGAGCTGGCTGCCGTACCTTAAGAGCTGTTCTGGAGTTAAAAATAAAAACCCCGTATTGATGATATGCAGCCGGCCTAAAAAGTTCTGAACAGCTCCAACAAATGGCTGAGTGAGAAAGTTGATGATGAAGCCTAGGACCAAAATCGTTACGGTTAAAGGCAACAAAATGACAAGGCCGGTGATAAAATACTTTTTCATGATTGCTTTTTTCCTTAAGGCTTTCAATTAGAATTCCCTTTTTTTCTATTCTTAATAACTGTTTGGAGGGGGGTTTTCAAGAATAAACGCATTCTGTAAAAAGAAAATCAACGAAATCTTAATTTATACCGAACGTGATTCAAGAATCGGTTTTGTGCTGCGCCGGCATCTTCATCTTTGCAGCCACCTGCATCGGACATGTGTTTTACACATGCCCTGCTTCGGCGCCGGCCTAGCCTGCTGCAAATCTGCAGCGCCGGCATTGCTCAAAACCGATTCTTGAATCACGTTCGGTATAACAACTGTGTCCAAAAGCGCCAGGGCAAAAGAGCATCTTCTTTTGCATACTCGATCCCTATGCGCGTGCCGCTGCAAATATCCTTTTTTTTGATCTTCAGTCCTCTATCTTCAATCCACAATGGAGATTCAGGCGATGTACGCCTCAAATCCAGTTGATTATGATGCAAAGTGATTCCAAGGGCTTGAGTCGTAGCTCCTGGACCTTTTGTCAGGGTAGATTCCAACTTTTTTTTATTTCTCCGTTCCAACATCGTCGGAATGCCGTGAGTGGGTTGGATGCTTCGAATTAAAACACCCTGGGGCATCCCTTCTATGTTCGTCACGACGTTTAGCAAATGATGCACTCCGTAGCATAAATAGACGTAGGACACCCCTCCTTTTGCGAACATGACCTCAGTCCTTTTTGTGCGGCGGTTGTTATAGGCATGAGAGGCACGGTCTTCAGGCCCGGCATAAGCTTCGGTTTCGATGATGATGCCGCCGGTGACTGGACAGCCGGCCATCTCTGTAAATAGATATTTACCAATAAGATCGCGGGCGATTTCTACGACATCTGTTCTTGTATAGAAGGATTCAGGAAGAACGGGCATGCCGATTTCGACGTTCTTTTTTTGATCTGTCTCTAATTTGTTTAGGATGTCTCGGAGCAGAGGTGACAAGCATCCATTTACTTTCAAGCAAGATGAGGTTAATAGAAACTGCTTTGACCTTGATCGATTCTCCAATGCGATGGGTTCTGCCGCTAGAGCGGCCGATCAAAATATTGCGTTGAGGATCGAAAGAAAAATAATCATTTTCCAATTGGGAGATGTGTAAAAATCCTTCCAACGTCATTTTTGAGATCTCAAAAAAAACGCCAAAAGGCTTCAGGCGGGTGACGACAGCATCGTATTCCATTTCAGGATCTTCATTCATGTATTTTTGAAGCAATCGCAGTTTTTTCAGGATTTTGACGCTGGTTTCCGCGCGGAAACTGATTCTCTCCTGTTCTGAACATTTCATCGCAATCTTGTATACGTCGATATCTTTGCCTTCTTCGTCAAAAAGCAGTCTTTCTGTGATTAAATCTGTATAGCGTCGTATAGGGCTGGTGAAGTGGCAATAATGCTCTAATGAAAGGCCATAATGTCCTACATTGTCCGGAGAATAGAAAGCCAATTTCATGCTCCTTATGAACCCGATTGACAATTGCTGGGCGAAAGAAGTCTTTTTTGCTTCATTGAATAATTTCTGGATATCTTTTGTAGTTGGTTCGGATGGGAGATGAAAGCCGAGCGTTCGTGCCAGGTTGAAAAAATCCTGGAAGTTCTCCTGTGAAGGTTCTTCGTGGATCCGGTACAAAACTTGTTTGCCTTTATCGCATAAATGCTTTGCCACAATTTCGTTTGCTTTTAGCATGAATTCTTCAACTAGTTGATGGGTAATATCGTACTCGATAATTTTAATTCCGAGTGGTTCACCCTTCTTGTCGACTTCAATGGAGATATCCGGAAGTGCAAAATCAATACTGCCCCTTTCATACCGTTTCTTTTTCAATAGATGGCATAGTTCGACCATCCACTTCAAAGAGGTTGCGAATTTGCTCTTTTTTTCCCCGTCCAACACTTGTTTTGCTTCATTATAAGTAAAACGTTTGGAACTTTTGATATAGGACCTAACGATTTTATAGTTGATTAGCGAGCCCTCGTTATCAAAATCCATGAATACGGAAACCGTCAGACGTGTGACCTTGGCTTTGAGACTGCACAGTTCATTGGAGAGCTCTTCCGGCAGCATGGGAATGCATGCGCTTGGAAGATAAGTAGAGTTGCAACGTTCATAGGCCTCTTTGTCCAAGGCAGATGAGGGTGGAATATAATAAGCGACATCGGCGATGTGTACGCCTAAATGATAATTTCCTTTTTTATCTTTCGTCAACGAAAGGGCATCGTCATAATCTCTTGCTGTGTCGGGATCGATAGTAAAACAGGTGATTTTTTCGAGGTTTTCTCTATTTTTGAGATGTTTTTTGAGGACTTTGCTCCCAAAAGATTGTGCTTCTTTGATCGCTGCCTTGCTAAAATGATCCCTTAAATCGAATTCCTCGATCGCGGCTTCATTATCGCAGGAAGGATCGGAAATATGGCCGATATAATGCGACACCTCTCCAATAGTTGGAGTATTGCCATTGCCCCATTCCAATACTTTTAAAATGATACGGTCTCCGACTTTCAAGACCTTTTCATTTTTCGGATAGACCGTCACGGGTTTGGATGCGCCTAATAAAGGAACATGCGCGATCAGATTGCCTTGAACATCGACATCGCGGATCGTACCGCCAAGATGGGAACGCCCTCTTTTTATAATAGAAGTAATGCGTCCTTCAGGCCCTTTTTCCCAATTCGAATCAGGGTTGATGGAGACTTCGACTTTATCTCCGTCTACGGCATTATCAGTCAAATGCTTTGGAATAAACACATCTTGAGGACATTGGGAAGGATGATCAGGAATGACGAATCCAAAGCCTCGATGGTGCATCCGCAATGTGCCGGTGATGACTTCAGGCTCTATTTTTTTAAAAATGAATTGTTTGTCCTGAATTTCTACAATGCCGTCCGTGATCAGGTCTAATAGCACCTGTTTGCAAACGGGAACGTGCTTTGGAGCAACTTTCAGTTTTTTAAACATTTCATTCTGTTCCATTGGAACATAGTTTTTCCCGGACAGGAACTCATGAATGGTTTTGTACAGATTTTGATAAATTTTTTGCTGATTGTTGAAATTTTCTTTATCAGGGGAGGGGGGTACTTTCTTTGCCATATAGCTACATCATAGACACCGTAATGAAATCCTACAAGCTATTATATTCTCTTAATTAATAAAGATATTTTCTGAGGACTAGCTGCTCGATTAATTTTTCAGTAGTAGTAAATAATTCAGAGTCGATTCCCAAGGCCGAGGCTGCCTGTACATATTCGCCGACGTCATCGATATAGAAACAATTTTCCTTTGGGACATGGACCAGGGAAAGGGCTTTTTGAAATATTTCCTTCTCGGGTTTTTTTGCCTTCACTTCGTAAGACAAAACATAATCATCGAACAGATGGAGCAGGGGATAATGGAGATAAGCAAAGTCAAAATGCGCTTCACATGTATTAGAAAGAACGATCAAATGCACTTTATTTTTTTTTAAATTTTTAAGGACAGGTACAATCTCTTCATTTGGCTGGAATATGTTGGACACAGCATCCATAAAATCAAAAAATTCTATCTGCTTTTTAGCCAGAGAACAGAAATAGGAGTGAACACTCCTGGTGTCAATTTCTCCCCGTTCATATTTTTCCCCAATGCCTTCGGAAAAAAAAGCACGTTTAACATGATGCGCATCGAGATTGCACACCTCAGCTACTTGCCTGCACATTTTTTCATGGCTGAAAAACAGAAGAACATTTCCCAAATCGAAAAAAATGGCTTTATCCATCTTTAAAAAATCTCCTAATTTCAGTTTTTATACAGCTTTTCCCATATTCCAAATACAACGATTCTTTTTCATCAATTAGATTCAAATTAGCGATCAATTCCCAGAAAGAATCGATATGCCAAAATTGGGATCGATCTTCAGAAATGTATATATTCCAGGAATGGCCGCCTTCAAATAATTGATCTCTAACATGATAAACTGTGCCTGAAGGGAGGATGTGCTTAAGGTCCGGATCTTTGAGGATGTTGTCCAGAAAGAAAGCGGTTGCTAAGGAAACATGGCGGCACATTCCTATGCCTTCCTCTACAAACGCATCTAAAGGAATGACAGGGATTTTTCGGCCGTCTTTTGCGTAAGTAAAAGCTTGCGGGCGATCGGAATGCGCAATCATCCATTGGTTGATGAATCGTTCCAAGTTCAGTTGGTGGCATTTATCAGATTCAAATACTCGATATTTGATAAAGTCGGCAATGACGGTCAACGTTTCTCTAAAAGATGTACATGCTTGATCTTTTAACAGGGACAATAGCTCTTGATATTTAGACATCAGTTTTGGTGCATTATAAGGATCAAGACAAATGATTTCCCTGCCTTCAGGATGTTCTCCAATGCTTGCTATTGGAATTCTTGAAATAGCATCGGTCGAACCTGTCAAAAGATGAAAATCGATCCCATCATGCTGCAACTTTTTTCCTATCGGATCATAAGAGAGGAGGGCGCCTTTATTTAAGTAGTGCCTCATAGGAACGGTTTTTGCTCCGTCGGCGATATGAGGATGGATCATTGCAGAAAAGAGGTATATGAATCCGATCATCATTGAGATTTTCGTTGAAAGCTGAGAAGTGTATTGGAAAGAAGCATGGCAATCGTCATTGGGCCTACTCCTCCCGGAACCGGGGTGATGTGCGAACACAGGGGAGCGACCGCATCAAAATCTACATCTCCTACAATTTTTGCATGTTCTTCGATCCGGTTGATGCCTACATCGATGACGACAGCCCCTTTTTTGACCATTTCTTTTTTTACAAAATGGGGATGCCCGATCGCCGCTACCAAAATGTCGGCGCTTTTGCTGATTCCCACTAGATTTTGAGTATAGCTATTTGCGATGGTGACAGTGGCATTGCAATGAGGGGCCTTTTGCATGAGGATTGCTGCCAGAGGTTTGCCGACGATATTGCTCCTTCCTAAAACCACAACATGCTTTCCGGCTACTTCAATATTCGAATGGGTCAAAAGCACGGTAATGCCTAAAGGCGTGCAAGGTAAAAATCCATCGGTCTCTCCCAGAAGCATTTTTCCCACATTTAGAGGATGGAATCCATCTACGTCTTTTTTAGGAGAGATGGCTTCCATGACTTTCGTAGTCGAAATGTGCTTCGGCAATGGGAGTTGAACGAGAATTCCGTCGATCGAGGGATCTTGATTGAGCTTAACTATTTCCTCTAAGAGTTGAGATTCTGAAATGGTCTCAGGCAGCTCCATATCGACGGACAAGATCCCTACCTCTTTGCATTTTTTCTTTTTCATATTGATATAAGTGCTAGAGGCCGGATTGTCTCCGACCAATATAAAAGCAAGACCCGGCGCGCGCGAGGTGATGTGCCTGATCGCCTCTGCAACCCGATCTTGAATGACTTTAGCAATTGCCGTTCCGTCAATAATCATACTTTGGAAAATTGAGTTAATCTCGTCATCATTTCTGGATGGAAAAGACCGTTGGTCGCCAACACGCCGCCCTTGGAAAAAATATCCCGGGCGCTGCCATCATATTCCGTGACCTTGCCTCCGGCTTCTTCGATGAGCAAATGACCGGCTGCCGTATCCCAGGGATTCAGTTCTACTTCCCAATAAACATCGAACCGGCCTGCAGCCACATAGGCCATGTCTAAAGCAGCAGATCCGAGTCTTCTTATAGGATAACCGAGTTTTATCATGCTTGCGAAAAAGTCGACGCATTTTCTTGGATTTTGTGCGACATTGTACGGAAATCCTGTCGACATCAGAGTTTTAGTTAAATCTTTATTTGTACTTACTTGCAACTTTACCCCATTCAAATAAGCTCCGCGCCCGGCCTCAGACATGAAGAGTTCGCCTGTGATAGGCTGATAGATGACGCCGGAGACAATTTTATGTTCGACCACTGCAGCGATGCTGACAGTAAAAATCGGGATATTATGCGCGAAATTAACGGTTCCATCAAGAGGATCGATGATCCACAGGACTGGGGCCTGCCGGTTTGCCGATGCGCCGCTTTCTTCTGCCAAAAAGGCGTGATCAGGAAAATGCTTCAGGATATTTGCAATAATACATTGTTCCGAAGTCCGGTCATATTCGGTCACCAGGTTTTGGAACCCTGGTTTTAAAAGGATCTCAAACTGTGTTCCAAACCCTTTTTTCAGGATCTCTCCGGCCTGCAGGGCCGACTGGATGGCGACAAATGTCAATCGTGAATGGTCGAAATTGGAATTCATAATCTTTTTTTACACCGAAGGGTAAAGAAGCTGGAGAATTAATCTATTCGTATTGACAGTGCCCTTTTTATATTTATATAATATGCAGGCATAAAAACAATGTCAATAAATCAGAGGTCAGGGATGGATAGAGGAACAGTTAAATGGTTTGATGAAACAAAAGGATATGGTTTTATCACATCGGACATCGGCCATAAAGACGTTTATGTGCATCGTTCCAATATAATCGCATTGTCCGGGACCGTCGAGAATGGGGATCGAGTTGAATATGAAACCGGCGAAGGAGTCAAAGGCCCTGAAGCCAAAAATGTGCGTTTATTACAGGAAACATAATAGCGGATGTCACTGCAATCAACTATTGGCGTCACGACGAATGTTGGTTCTTTTTCAAGAGATGGATTGGAACCTCTTCATTCGACGACAAGAACATCTTTAAAAGGGCTTTTGCAACGAAAGTGCTATGAAATTTTACAGACAGTAGACGATCCTGAAAAAAACAGAATCATGGATCCGGAACTGCAGCCAACCTGTATTGCAAAACTGAAGAAATTAGCTGATGATCTAAAATATTTTTATATGAAACCCGAGGCTGTTTTTTGCCCTACGCTGTCTCATTTGAACTTTGATGTCGTTTCTAAAAACCTGGCCAGAGACTTTCATGTCGAGCTAAAAGATATCCAGGTTGTCCGGGGCCTTGTTTCCAGGATCATTGATCCTAAAACCCCCGAATCGGGCAAAAATAGAGCGGAATTAATGTTGCAATATCTATGCGATATCGATCCCTTTATTTTAAGGCTGAACAAAGAAATTTCCTCTTTTTTGGAAAATGGATCGAAACCATCTTTGGCAAGACTGCAGCATTTTGTCGCGGATGAGAACAAACCCCTTACGGTCCATTATTCAATCAAGCCTTATGCGTCATCAGAACACTCCAAGACTCAAAACATCGCACATGATTTTTGGAAAGTAAAAGAGATGTATTTGAGCAATATGTCATCGGGTTATGTAGACAATCTCTCGGAGATTGGGAACCTGGAAAATTTCACAGTTAAGTCTGTGGACATCTTAAATAACCTTAAAACGCCTTGGTTGCGCGATCCATGCATTCGATTGGACAGTGGGGAGCTTTTAATACCCCATCGCATTCCATGCGGGGATGAGCTTATCAATCTCATCCGCTCCATTACGGAAGATCAAAGTGGATTGATCATGGGATGGATTGCGGAAAAAGGGGTTTCTTCTCAACTTTTACAATCCTCCATACAAAATGTGAAAGAGGCCCCTTTCTATTTTGAAGGGGGAAATCTGATTCCTGCGATCAACTCGAGAGGGAACCAACTGTACTTGAGCGGGTCTCATAACATTTTATTCTCTCTTTTGAATGCGCATGTCCTTTTTGCATCCAAAAAAGAAGAGCTATTAGACAAAATGGAAATGGATGAAAGATTGCATGTTTATACTAAATACAAAATCCAATCGATTTACGAAAAATTGGAGAAGGCCGGACTTTTAGCACCATTTTCCGATATAAGAGAAAAAATCTTCATTGCAAAGTTGACCTTCACAATGATCGAACAATTGCAAATTTCAATGAGAGAAAGTTTAAACCATCCTGTTGTTTTTCTCGGAGATGCCTTTGATCTCATGCCGGGCTTTCACATAGATCTTTTTCTAGCGCCGGCCCCATCTCCTGACGGCACAGGGGTCATTTATATGAATGATTATTTAATGGGGATGAAGTTACTGGAACAGATTTATAAAAATGAAGAATTGACCCCGTCTGAAGAACGTCGGCTTTTTACTTATTATGAATATGCAGTCTATAATCAAAAAGCATACGGAAACGTTCTTTCAAAAATTCAAGATCAACTTGAATCGGCACATTTTAAAGTCATTAAGGTTCCTGGGATCTGTCATGGGAAAGACAATCAGCTTTCCATGAACCTCCTGAATTCAGTCTTTGGAATAGGAGAGAAAGGATCTTTTTGCATCACCAATGGATCTTATCATTCCATTGATCGATATTTTCGATCGAGAGTTGTCGATCTATTACAACAGAATGGAATTGACCATGTCTATTTCACCGGCAGGAACTCTACTGGAGAAATTTCTTCTAAAGGAAGATTAGAGTATAGAGAAGCGCAGGATGGATTGAACCATGGAGGGGGAATCAGATGCAGGGTTCAGGAAACCGCTGAGCAGTTGAATGGCAAGTTTTTTCAAACCATTCCTTCTTCACCTAATGACATCATTCCATCACCAGAGAAAGTTCAAGAATATCAAGTTCAGGACTTATCGAATTTCTTTTCCGAGATGCTCAATCTCAAAATGCAGCAATTATCAGCAGCGAACTTTGGCGATTAAAGCTTTCGGTATAAAAACTTCCAACCGACCTTCTGTACATATTTGAACAGCTTCATCGGCAGAGCAAACCATAAAAAGGCATATCCACCATCGAGGATCGGCATTGCGATCATATCCGTAAGCACAAGTTTCATAGACAGATTTAGTCCCTGGTCGAAAGCATAGAGCAAAAAGAGCTGTAGAACTGTAGATGCGCAAGACACAAGAACCGTGAATACAGAAAGCGCCAATGGTTTATCTTCGAAGAAATTCCGTTTTTGATGGTATACAAGAACGGTTGTTAAACAATAGTTGAGAGCATAGAGCCCCAAACGAAATTGGGAAGTTAACAAATCGAAGATGAGTCCGCATAGACATGCCAACCATAGAGAATTGATAAAGGTCTTTCTCGTAAAAACGATGGCGAGAAATGGAGCAAAGGGGATCAGTCTAAGATTTGGAAAAAAGACAGTTCCGAATAATGTCATCGTCAAAGCTAATAGGAATGGAAAATAGAGAGGAACTGGTTTCATAAGAGACCTAAGGTCAATAGGCTCCTTTTGGGAAAAACATAATCAGGATTGTTTTCCAAATCAATTTTAAATCCAAAATGAACGATTGTTGTTCGAGATACGCTTCGTCAAGGTTCAACCTCTCTTCAAATGTGAGCAAATTTCTGCCAGATGTTTGCCATATGCCAGTAATGCCCGGTCTGATCGATAGAATTTTTTCTTTTTTTGTACGATATTTCTTGATTTCCTGATTCGTAAAAGGCCTCGGCCCGACGACGCTTAAATCTCCTCGCAGAACATTCCAAAATTGAGGCAGTTCGTCAAGAGAAGTTTTCCTTAACAGTTTTCCAATTCCTATAATTCTTGGATCGTTTTTCAATTTAGAATACTTCTTCCATTCCAGCCGTAATTTTGGATTTGTCTGAAGCAATTGCGCTAACTTGCTGTCCGCATCCAGACACATCGTACGGAATTTCAAACATCGGATGATTTTTTCATCTTTGCCTAGCCGTTCGCTAAAATAAAAAACAGGTCCGGGACTTGTCAGTTTAATTGCAATGGAAATGAGAATTAAAAGAGGGGATATCAACAAAAGAGCGAACAAACTAAATACAATATCGAACACTCTTTTTGAATCATCAATTTTAAAAGACAATTCCCAATTCAAGAATGCATTATTTTTAGTTGAAGAAACTTGATTTATTGACATATTGCACATTGTTAGATAATAAAGAAAACGACTATACAACTATATAGATTTTTTTATCAAGTAATTTTATAAAGACACCCTCTAAGCATCTCGGTAAATGAGCTTATGGGCGAGGTGAACGAGGGCGGGCGTAGGCATGGAAAGAGATTCAAGATCTCTTTTTGCCTGCGAGAATAATTCTTCGGCATGTTCTTGAGCTTTTTCTTTGCCGAGCAAGGTAATGGCTGTGGTCTTTTGATTTTCTTTATCTGAACCGATAGGTTTGCCCAAGGTTTCTTGAGATCCGGTGACGTCCAGGATGTCGTCGATGATTTGATAGGCAAGGCCAAGGTTTCTTCCAATCGAAGTGAGAAGCTGCATATCTTTTTTAGAGACCTTTCCAATGATCCCACCAAATTCCAGTGCAGCGACAATCAAAGAGGCGGTCTTGTTCAAATGCATGTACTGCACAATGGGCCAATCGATTTTCTGTCCTGTGCTTGCCAGGTCCACGACTTGTCCGCCAATGATTCCATTAGCCCCCGCATTTCTGGAAAGGGAATGTACAAGGCTCAGTCTCTGTTTGACGGTAAGTCCTGGACTTTCAGCGATGACCTGGAACGCATAGGTCAGCAAAAAATCCCCTGTTAATACTGCATGTCCTTCGTTATAAATTTTGTGAAGGGTTGGTTGTCCTCGTCTCAAATCGTCGTCGTCCATGCATGGCAGATCATCGTGTATGAGCGAATAAGTATGGACTAATTCTAAAGCGCAAGCAGGAGATAAGGCTTTTTTTGATGGGGCTCCGAATGCTTCAGCCGCAGACAGGGCAATCAAAGGGCGCAGCCTCTTTCCAGAAGAAAGCAGAGAATAACGGGCAGCGATGAATAGCAAGTTATGAGGAGAATCTGCATGCTCATGGACAAGATCTTCGAGTGTTTCTTTGATCAGGTCCAGTCGGCTGTCGAGGTATTTTTGGATGTCCATAGTTTTTTCAAATCAATGATTCGATTAAAGATTCAGAAGACGACCTTCCGATGCAAAAATAGTCTAATCCTTTTTTTCTCATATCTTCCTGTTTATACTGATTTCTGCCATCAAAAAATGCTGTGCCTTTCATATTCGATAAAATGATCTGAAAATCAAGGAAGCGGAATTGTTTCCATTCTGTTACAAGAGCGATCGCATCTGCTCCGAGAGCTGCATCATATTCATCGCGGCACCATTGCATCCTTGGATCGCAGCCCAAAAGTTTTTTCGCATTGCTCATGGCAATCGGATCGAACAGACGAAGAAAAGCTCCTTGTTCAAGTAGATCTTCGATCAATTGTAAGGAAGGGGCTTCGCGCATGTCGTCCGTATCCGGCTTGAAGGATAAACCCCAAATCGCAATGGTCTTATTTGTTAATCCTCCTTTTTTATTAAAATAGGATGTGATTTTTTCGCCTAAAACCTTTTTTTGTCTGATATTGACAAAATCGACCGCATCTAAAAGGGGAGTACTGCATTTGTTGTTTCGGCCTTGAGCAATTAAAGCCCTGATGTCTTTGGGAAAGCAGGATCCGCCATAACCTATGCCCGCATATAAAAACTGATATCCTATGCGCATATCGGAGCCGATTCCTTTTCGGACCTGATTGATGTCCGCTCCCATTTTTTCGCATAGGCCTGAGAGTTCGTTCATGAAGGAAATCCGTGTTGCCAGCATGGCGTTCGCGGCATATTTGGTCATTTCTGCAGAAGGGATGTCCATGATCAGAATGCGGTCATGGCTCAAAGTAAATGCAGAATAAATTTCTCTCATGATTTCTGCAGCCTTTGAGTTGTCTACACCCAAAATGATCCGATCCGGTTTCATGCAATCACTGATCGCGCTGCCTTCTTTTAAAAATTCCGGATTGGAAACCACATCGAAAGGAATATCCGCATTTCTTAGATCGAGATGATGTTGAATCGTATTTTTTACCAATAAGGAAGATCCCACAGGAACAGTGGACTTGTTGACGATGACAAGGTACTTTTGCATATGACAAGCGATTTGAGCAGCTGCCTGGACTACAAATCGGAGATCGCAAGATCCGTCTTCTGTAGATGGAGTGGGAACAGCAAGAAAGCACACATCGGAATGAGCGACCGCTTCGACATAATCAGTAGTAAAAAAAAGACGTCCGGAATGCACATTCCTATTGATGATTTCTTCGAGTCCAGGCTCGAAGATAGGAATTTCGCCTCTCTTGAGCATGTCGATCTTTTTTTTGTCGATGTCCAGACAGACGACATGATGTCCCATTTCTGCAAAACAAGCTCCTGTTACCAGTCCGACGTAGCCGGTTCCTATGATCAATAACTGCATGCAGCCTCTTTAGTGAAGATGACCATCTTTTAAAATCAGGATTCTATCGCATAAAGCGGCCAATTCTTGGTCATGGGTAACGACGATGAGCGACTTAGAAAATTGTTTGGCGCTTTCTATCAATAAGGAATGAATATGGGCCGAAGTCGCTCTGTCGAGATTGCCTGAGGGTTCATCGGCCAAAATAAGATCAGGGTCGTTGCATAGAGACCTTGCAATCGCTGCTCTTTGTTTTTCTCCACCTGAGAGAAGTTTGATGGGAAAATGCAGCCGTGAGGAAAGTCCTACTCGCTCAATCAGCTCTAAGCCCTTCTGATACGATGGATCTGCTCGTTTTGTGGATCGTCGACCGATCTTTGCGGGCATCAACACATTTTCAAGTACGGAATAGTCTTCGAGAAGATTGAAATTTTGGAATATGAACCCGATGTGCTCATTACGAAGAGCAGCGGTACGTACGTGATCGACATCTTTTCCTTTAATTTGAATCTTTCCTTGGGTCGGGGCTTCCAGCGTTCCTAAAACATGTAAAAGAGTGCTTTTGCCTTCACCCGATTTTCCCATAATCGCGATGGTTTCTCCTTCTTCAACTTCGATCGAAATTCCTTTGAGGATCGGCAACGGTTCTGGTGTATAAAACGTCTTATGCAGGTCTTTGGCAATCAAAACGCTCTTTTTCATTCTGACCTCAACAGCATTGAAGGACGAAGACGTGCAGCTTTAATAGCAGGGATCAGTCCGGCCAAAAGAGAAATGACGGGTGTTGCGATAAGGACGAACAAGACCGCGCCTGAACTCAACTGATTCGGAAGCGATTTTCCATAAAAGGCCGCATTAAACGCTTCATGCCCTTGCAAGAAGCTCAAAAAGTTGACCACTTTGTCTATATGATGCAAGGTCAATAAGGCAGCTCCAGTCCCTATTAAGGCGCTCACGAGCCCCATGGCTATCCCGCAAAAGGCAAAAATGGCGCCAATGCTCTTTGGGGAAGCGCCCATCGCTTGCAAAATTCCGACCTCTCTTTTTTTATCATTGACGAGGAGGATGAGCAAGGAAATGATGTTGCAGCAGGCGACAATGAGAATAATGATCCCTAGTAAAGTGAATAGATATTTATCACTTTGGAATTGTTCCAGAAGGTCTTTGGCAAAGTCATATTCTTTAAATCCCGTGATTTTCCAATAAGGAGCAATGCCGGCACTTGCAAAGGCGCGTAAAAGATGGTGTTTGATCTCATCGGTTTTATCCGAAGGAAACCAGACCTGGATTCCATTGGAAGAAGTTTTGTCTAAAGCAAAAGAACTCGATGTGGAGCACATGGCATGGGCAATCTCGTGATCGACCAAAATGCTTTTATTCCCGATGCCTACAATCCCAGGGTCGTAGAAGCCCGCAATATAGACCGGAATTCTCTGTTCCTGGACCGAAGTAGTGGAAGAAGCGGAGTATGACAGATAGCCTCGGTCACCGATTCTCACACCGCTGTCCTGAAAGTTTTTTGAAACAAGTACTCCTGATTCGTGTTCAATTCCAGGAGGCACAGCATGCTGTATGGTTCCATTGCGTAACTTCATGCTGAAAGCCCAAGGCGGAGGATAATGGGGGCCGGCATCGAATTGTGTTTTAATGACCGCTTTGGAAATTTCAAGTCCATTCCAAGCTATTTCTCCCATTAAAGACTTTCCCTGCAGTTTACAGGAAATGTTGAAACGCAGATCATTCATGCTTTCCGCTTTTTCCAATGAAGAAGCGACAAATTGTGCTGAAAAAAACAGTTCATTTTCAATGATCAGGGGAATGCTGGATTTAACAGGAAATACCTTACCATTGTCAGTTTTAAATACTAGAGAGCCGTTTTGTTTGAGCAAAAGACCGTATTCGAGAGTTTTGGCAGGCCGGTTTTTTTTCTGCTTTAAAAATGCATCCCGGCTTTCCGGCAGAATAAAATGCGTAAACTGTCCATTTTTCGCATATCCAATTGCATGAAAAGAAGTGTCGTTAGGCAATAGCGAGAAGGGAACTTTCCAGAAATTCAACGGAGTTTTGAGTTCTTTTATTGTTATGTTTTCCAAAACCCCTTTGAGGCGGTTTTTAAACATTTCTTGAGAAGAGTATTTTGGGAAAGAAGCGCCATCCCTGGAGATCCCATGTGAAGAGCGGTTCGCTAAATAAAACAAGTGGTTGATATCTTGCACGGTCGGAGATACTAGAAGAGTGTCGAACTGGGGGCTTTTATCAGGAAACGAGGCGATATAGGATGCCTGGGTGAGAAAGCTTTGGGTTTCACTGCCTTGTCCTGGCATAGAAAGAGATTCAGGGCGAAGCAATTGAAGGCGCAAGAGAGCTCCGCTCAGTTCATAATCTTGAAAGACTAAGCCTGGATATTTTTTTTGAAGCGCGGAAAGGATTCTATAAACTGTTTTAACAGGATCTTTGACCGAACCGTCAGAATTACGTTCAGGCGATGGCCAATTTGCAGGAATTTCCATGTCTTCTTCTTCAGAATAAGGATCGGTGGAAGGAGAGGACAATTTTTCACTGATTGTTTTGTAAGAATAATTGGAAGCACCGCTAAGGCTGTCGATCTGATAAAAATAAGAAGAGTAATAGTTTTGAGTTGGATTGATGCGAAGGGGAGCATTCAATGTGGTCAATTTGTCAAGCCAGCTCCGTTCGATCCCTTCGGTGACGGACAAAAACACCAAAACAAGCCAGACGACTAAAGAAATCACCAAGACGGACATCAAGGCGATTAAGGAAACCGACATCTGCTTTTTTTTAGGGATCAGATATTTACGGGCAACCGAAAATTCAAACATCAGTAATGATTAAATTACTTCGCTTCTTTAAAGATCACGTGCCTTCTGAGTTTTTTGTCGTACTTTTTCAGCTCTAAACGCTCTGTTTTTGTACGTTTGTTTTTTGTAGTCCAGTAGCATTCTGAACTTTCAGTGCTTTTCAGTTTGATGTTTTCCCGTGCGCTTTTTGCCATGGCGATACCTTTAAAATTTAAATTAATAAATTAGAGATAATATATCATCTCGCAATAAATAAAAAGTGAAAATGATTCCTTGTTAAAGAGGGATGCGGGTCATCGGTTCCAGATCGAACGGATCGCTGTTCCCTTGTTTTAAGAATTGATGATAGCCCAAACCGGCGATCATAGCGGCGTTATCCAAGCTTAGCCCGGCAGACGGCCAATAAATCTGTATCGAAGGACCTCTTTCTACGAAAAGCTGTCTCAGTCGTTGATTGTTGCTGACGCCTCCTCCAAGAAAAATGGAACGGCAGTGAAAGGCGTCTGCAGCTTTTAAACTTTTATCTACGATCTCTTTCAAAGCCGTTTCTTGAAAAGCGGCCGCGATGTCCGCCTTTTGTTCTTCGGAAAGCATGATCGGATCGTTCTTATTGCCATTTTGCCCTTTTACTGTGTAGAGGACATTGGTCTTAAGACCGCTGAAAGAAAAGTCCCAAGGTCTGTTTTTGACCCGCCCAGGCTTAAAAGAATATTTTAATGGATCGCCCTTGCGCGCCAAGGCTTCGATCGCAGGCCCTCCTGGATAAGGGAGCCCGAGCATGCCGGCGACTTTATCGAAGGCTTCGCCTATCGCGTCATCAACTGTCGTGCCGATCAACTCATATGACCCCAGATCGGACATGCGCACCAAAAATGTATGCCCTCCCGAAACGACAACACCGAGAGATGGAAACGGAGCCTCGCTGTTCGACATCATGGAGGCATACAGATGCGCTTCGACGTGATTGACCCCGATGAAGGGCTTGTCCCAGGCAAATGCCAGCGACTTGGCCGCGTTTAAGCCAATCAATAAAGGTCCTATCAAACCCGGCCCTTTGGCAACGGAGATCAGATCTAGTTCTTCAGGGACGACCTCAGCTTCTTGTATTGCTTTTTGGATCACAGGAATAAAAATATCCATATGACGTCGGCAAGCAAGTTCGGGAAAGACGCCTCCGAATTGCTTGTGCAGATCGATTTGAGAAGACACGACATTGGACAGGATTTCCCTTCCATCCCGCACTACCGCACAGGCAGTCTCATCACATGTGGTCTCAATGCCTAATACTAACATAGAGTTCCTATTCAGAAAAAACGGGCTTGATTTTCTCAGAATTGCGTCTAAGTGGCAATTGAAAGGAACAAACCAATAAAGGCCTAAAAGAGACATGTCGGGTAACTTGCGGCATGCCCATGTTCCGTGCGACCCTCTTGAGCTTCGATCCGCTTCGCCAAATCGAGTCCTCGTCGGGGAGCCGTGCACAGCACTAGCCCCCACGCCCTTCGGGCTCTCCTGCGGTTCAATTTTGCTTTGCGCCTCGAAGCCGCCGGCTGCAACGCGCGTTTCCTTCCCAAACCTTGCGGTTCGGGGCCCTCCCACGTCGAGTTGCAGGAGTATTCTATTTGGTTTCAGCATTTTAATCGGTCCTGCGGAGTTGCGAGAGAAGGGACCCAAGCTGCAAAGCTTGGGAAGTGATCGAACGAGCAGCCAATTTGAAGCTCAAGGGGGTCACAGGGGACATCGGCGCAGCGAATGTCACCCGATATGTCTATAGCGACATCTCCACGTTCTTCTCTATTTCTTTTTTATTTGTTGAGTTTTTCTAACAACAACATCGCGGCGGCTTCGTCGGCTATCCAGAGGGCTTTGTGTTCTTTCGTTCCAACTTTTTGGATGGGTAAGAGATCG
>DATIJE010000126.1:0-3380 GCA_035478995.1 Rhabdochlamydiaceae bacterium
GTGACGAAATATCGCAGCCTGAAAACGCAGTCCGAAATCTTCTCCGTCAAACAAAAGCTATTTACCAATCAAAATGCCATCGAGAAATTTACCGGAGGCGTGAAACGATTTTTAGAACATCAGAACCCTGTCCTCGACGAAGTTAAAAAAATAATCAAATTATCTACACATGCAAATAAACGGGTATTGCAAGCCTAGGAGGAACTTAAAAAATGGAACTCTATGCACTTTCGACTCAATATAATACAAAGTTATTAAGTGTTTTAAATGAGATGGAAGCTATTAACTCCGATCTTACGAAAAACTTAATCAATCAAATTAATGACTACTTCAAAAAAATCCAAAAAACGATTTATGCAGAAGCTTTTATCAGCGGAGGCTTTGGTTTGGCTGCAGGATTCTTAGGAGTCGGAACCTCATTCATGCCAGAGACCGTGAAGGTAAAGCAAGCTTTTCAAGCATGCATCCCTTTGGTCTCTAAAGGCGGAGAATTCGGCGCTACCCTTGCAAGAGGAAAGGAGACCACGATGCAGTTAAAAGAGCGTCTAATGCAAGAACATGAACTTGTCGTGCTAAGAGAGTTGAAAAGCCAATACGATAATACCCGCCATACGATGGAGCAAAAGATCTCTGATTGCATGCGTCTCAAAGGTGAAGGCGACCGGCTCCACTAGAAAAACTTGGACGAAGTGGACTCTCTGTTCACTTCATCCTCTGTCCATTATTTGACCTGAATACTAAAATCCTCTACAATGAAGGTAAAGTTATTTTTTTAAAAAAATCGATGATTTCGCATGGCTGAAAATAACCCAAATAACGCGAATAGAGGGACTGGAGGTGCAGTCATCAATTCCCAACCTCCTGTAGAACAAGGGAATCATCTATTCACGGGGATCCAGGCCAGGTTCCGTTTTGTGTATTCCTTGGGTGAATACATTTTATTGCTTCTGGCTGTCGTCAAAGCCGTCATCAGAAAACCACCCTCATTCTATTTAATTCTAAAGCAATTGTACGACGACGGGGTCGCCTCTCTTCCAGTCGTTGCGATCACAGGATTCTCAACCGGATTAGTATTGGCCGCGCAGTCCTTCTATCAATTAGCGGACAAAGGACTTACTGGCATTACAGGAGTTTTGGTCGGGAAAGCAGTGATCACCGAACTCGGCCCTGTATTGACCGCTTTCATGGTCACAGGTCGGGTCGGAGCAGCCATTTGCGCAGAACTTGGAACGATGCGCGTGACAGAACAAATCGATGCCCTTCACACGATGGCCGTCAATCCCAACAGATATCTTGTAGCACCGCGGCTGATCGCCAGCATTTTCATGCTCCCCTTATTAACGATCTTTAGCATTATCATGGGCATTTTTGGGGGATATTTGATCTCCGTATATTTCTTCGGCATGGCTCCCACATCTTATTACGACCCGATGCGCGACCACATTACATTCTTCGATTTGTTTACAGGCCTGGTCAAAGCATTCGTTTTTGGGATCTTCATCGCAACGATTTCCTGTTATAAAGGGATGACGACCAGCGGAGGCGCAGCCGGCGTAGGAAAGTCCACGACGAGCAGCGTGGTGATCTCCTATTGCTGGATCCTGGTCAGCAACTTCTTTTTGACTATGGCGTTAAATGCCATCCACGAATTACTGAATAAAATTTTATGATTAAAATCAAAGATCTCTGGAAAAGATACGGCGAGGTGAAAGTAATGGAGGGGCTGGACCTGGAGGTCCACGATGGCGAGACCTTGGTGGTCTTAGGACGTTCAGGGGTAGGAAAAAGCGTCCTGTTGAAACACATCATCGGACTGATCAAGCCCGATAGAGGCTCTATCGAAGTCGATGGCGTCAGGATCACAGACTTAGATCCTCCTGAATTGTACAGTGCAATTAAACAGATGGGAATGCTGTTTCAAGGATCTGCGCTGTTCGATTCGATGAATATAGAAGAAAACACAAGTTTTCATCTGCACCAGCATGGAGATCCTAAGACGGGTAAAAAATACACTTCGGCAGAAATATCTGAAAGAGTGGCCCATGCTCTGGAACTAGTGGGCATGAACGGGACGCAAAAGAAAATGCCCTCTGAGCTTTCCGGTGGAATGCGAAAAAGAGCAGGCCTTGCACGACTGATCTGCTATCAGCCGACGATTATACTTTACGATGAGCCCACCACGGGCCTGGATCCGCATACAGCTATGCAGATCAATGCATTGATCGTGAAAACGCAAAAAGAACTGAAAGCAACCAGCATCGTGGTCACACACGATATTGTGTCCTCATTATACGTCGGCGACCGTCTGGCCCTATACAAAAATGGAAAAATTATGCATATCGCAGATCCCGATACGTTTTTGAAAATTGATGACGATGTGATTACATTTTTACGTAAAACTATGACTCAAGACCCTAGATCTTTCAGGGAGCAAAATAAATCATGAAGGAATACACAAGAAACCTGCTTATCGGCGTCTTTGTCATTATCGCCTGCGCGTTCCTCGTCGCCATTATCCTGTTTCTAAAACCGACGGTAGGAAATGGAAAGGAAATTTTATATGTAAGGCTGTCGAATATCAATAAAATCACTGTGGGCACAAGAGTGACATATGGCGGGCAGCCCTTGGGAGAAGTGATCAAGATTGAGGAAATCCATAACTTCAGAGACCGAGACCAGCGATGGGATGCCCTTGGAAGAGTCTACATGTTTCAGCTGACCTTAAAAGTCGATTCTTCCGTCATCGTCTACGATACGGATGAAGTCACATTACAGACATCCGGTCTTTTGGGAGAAAAATCGGTCGCGATCATTCCCAAAAAACCCCCTAAAGGCGTGGTCCCCAAACGGGTCACCACTCAGCCGATCTACGCCAATTCGATCGATCCTATAGACAATACATTCCAACAGATATCTACTCTCGCCGACAGAATGGACCTCACTTTTGAAGAAATTACGGGCTGGTTTAAAAAATACGGCGATGACCTCGGCTGCACTGTGAAAGAAGCAGGAGAATTGATGAAATCCACAACGGATATCATCACAAGCATCAATGAAACGCACCTGATCGATGATGTGAAAGACAGCATGCACAATATCTCCATCTTGATCACTCAAATACAAGATTCTGTCGAACAGCTTCAACAGAGCGGCGTGTTCACGAACATAGGCACAGTGGTCAACAATCTTAAAACAGCAACTCATTCATTCGACATCGTTGCACAAGATCTTGCAGAGGGCAAGGGTTCGATCGGCAAGCTATTGAAGAGCGATGATTTGTACTTGAGGGTGACCGCCATCATGAGCAAAGCCGACACGTTGATGAACGATATCAATCACTACGGGATGCTCTTTAATTTGAACAAAAAGTGGCAAAGAAC
>DATIJE010000127.1:0-36814 GCA_035478995.1 Rhabdochlamydiaceae bacterium
AGGGCAATCGCCGAAAGAAATTGCATTTCTTATTGAAGAAATTATCAACACTGAAAAACCCCATTTCCGTTATCAGACTTCGGACAGAATAAAAAAAGATGCTGAAGATCGGTTTCGAGATCCGACCGGAGATCTTTTGATCAAAGAAAAACAGAAATCATACGAGATTTTCTGGAGAAGCAATGGCATTAATTGAGATCAAAAATCTTTCCAAAAGCTTTGACCATGCCGGAAAAAATGTCTATGCATTGCAGGATGTGACTTGTTCGATTGAAAAAGGGGATGTGTTTGGGATTATCGGACAGAGCGGCGCAGGTAAGTCGACGCTGATCCGTTCTTTAGCCGGACTAGTGAGGCCGAGCTCAGGCGCCATCCAATTCCATGGAAATGATATCGCTGGCCTGCAAGGGGAAGCTCTGCGTGGATTCCGAAAAAATATTGGCATGATTTTTCAGCATTTCAATCTGTTAAGTTCTCGAACTGTTGCCGGCAACATCGGGTACGCGCTGGAAATCGCAAAGGGTCCTAAAGAAAGTCAAAAGGAACGGATCGATTTACTTTTAGGGATGGTGGGCTTAAAAGACAAAAAGTCAGCCTATCCTTCGCAGCTGAGCGGCGGGGAGAAACAAAGAGTAGGGATTGCGCGCGCTTTGGCCAACCATCCAGAGGTTTTATTATGCGATGAGGCCACTTCCGCATTAGATCCTAAGACGACCAAAGAAATTTTAACCTTGCTCAGAGAGCTCAATCAAAACTTGGGTGTCACGATTGTATTGATCACTCATGAAATGGAAGTGATCAAGAGGATTTGTAACAAGGTCGCTGTCATACATCAAGGCCGGATTGTAGAACAAGGCGAAGTCGTACAGATTTTTTCCGATCCGCAGCATCCGATTACAAAAAACTTTTTACTCAGCACTCTGCATGAAATCCCTGATCCATTTTTTAAAGATCTTTCTCCAACCAGAAAACTGTTGAGGTTGAGCTTCAAGGGAGAAACTGCCGGCAAACCGATTATTTCCCATCTGATCAAAACCTTCCATATCGATGCGAATATCCTGCTTGGTTGGATCGACAATTTACAGACGGCTATCATTGGAACGCTGATCATCGAGCTTACAGGTCCCAAAGAAAGCATCGAACAGGCCATGAATTATCTTAAAGAAAGTAAGATCAGATTCGAGGTAATGGAAAAATGAGCCCTGATCATTTAGACTTGGCCCTTAAGCTTTTGCCTCTGCAGTTATGGAATACCATCTACATGGTGTTTGCATCGGCATTTTTTGCCGTATTGATAGGCCTTCCATTAGGAGTGATTTTAGCCATCTCTGATAAAGGGCAGATCAAAGAGCATGCACTGATCTATAAAGTCTTAGAGGCAATTGTAAACATCGGACGCTCTTTTCCTTTTGCAATTCTGATGGTTGCACTGATCCCTGTGACCAGGCTCATCGTCGGGACCAGCTTGGGTACTACCGCCTCCATCGTTCCACTGACGATTGCCGCAGCTCCTTTTATCGCGCGCCTGGTAGAAACCAGTCTCAAGGAAGTAGACAGGCACGTCATCGAAGCTGCGATTGTGATCGGCTCCGATGTCAAACAAATCATTGTTAAAGTGCTGCTTCCGGAGGCTTTTCCATCGATTGTTCAAGGGATCACATTAACTGTGGTGAATTTGATCGGATACAGCGCGATGGCCGGCCTGGTAGGCGGGGGAGGCCTTGGACAAGTGGCAATCCAATATGGCTATAACCGGTTCAATACTCCAATTATGGTGGCTACTGTAATCCTCCTCATCATTCTCGTCCAAGTCGTCCAATGGACCGGAGGTTCCATCGTTAAATCGATCTATAGAAAAAGAGGAAATAATCCATGATAAAACACTGTGCAATCATCCTTTTAGCTTGCTTTTCTCTCTCTAGTTGTTCGAAAGGAAAGAACACATTAAAAGTTGCTGCCACTCCAGTGCCTCAGGCGCAGATTCTGGAATACATCAAACCTGATCTCAAAGCTGAGGGGATCGATTTAGAAATTCTCGTCGTTGACGACTATAATGTGCCAAACCGTGCGCTTGCCAATCGAGAGGTCGATGCCAATTTCTTTCAGCACATCCCATTTATGGAAGAGCAGATCAAACAGTTTCATTATTCCATCGAAAGCCTGGCTAAAGTTGA
Source organism: Rhabdochlamydiaceae bacterium (assembly GCA_035478995.1). Lineage (GTDB taxonomy): Bacteria > Chlamydiota > Chlamydiia > Chlamydiales > Rhabdochlamydiaceae > DATIJE01. The sequence goes on from DATIJE010000127.1 coordinate 2,175, forward strand.
AATCGAGCCAATGGGAATCTATTCAAAAAAAATCCGATCGCTTTCAGAACTCAGAGATAATGGGATCATCGCAGTACCCAACGATCCCACCAATGAAGCGAGAGCCCTTCTGTTACTGCAGAAACAGGGGATCATTAAATTGGACAATCCAAACAACCTGCAGGCCACAGTATTGAATATCATCGAAAACCCCAAACATCTTAAATTTATCGAAGTGGATGCGGCTACGCTGCCTCGATCTCTTTCGGATGTCGATGCTGCTGCGATCAATACCAATTATGCCTTGGAAGCCAAACTGAATCCGTTAACAGACGCCATCGTGTTGGAAGATAAGAACTCTCCATATGTGAATATCATCGCCATTCGTACCGATGAACAAGACCGACCCGATCTTCAAGCCTTAAAAGCTGCTGCGACTTCTGATAAAATGAGGCAGTTCATTCTAGAAAAATACCATGGCGCCGTCATCCCAGCTTTTTGATTATTTGATTTTAAATTAAATTTACTCATGTTATGCCCCTTGGATATAGAGGTATGATGAGAAAATGATCAAAAATTACAAATCTTCAGCTTACATTTTCGTCGTATTTATTTTAGCTTCAGCTTGTGGAAGCATAGATAAGATGAACGACAACATGGGGAAAAGCATCCAGAGTGTCCAAGAGAACACGCAAGCAGTAAAAAAGAGCATTGAGGTCATAGAGGCCAATTCTCAGGCCGTCGAGGAGACCACAAAAATTCTTCAGGAGAACAGTGTAGGAATAGAAAAAAACCTGCAGCTTCTGAAAGAATCATCAGATGCCGTTCAGACGAATACCCATACTATCGAAAAAACGACGTCCGCGATGGAAATGGTCAGTAAAGCCTCCATCATTTTCATAGTGGTCATTGTGATCATTTTATTGATAGTGGTCATCAATTCGATCATAACCGTCGTCATTTTGAAGAGAATCAATTCTAAAATGGAAAACAAAGACTGAAACGAGGTAGACTCTCTCTTCTTTAATTACGACAAGAATGTGATTATGACGAGATCGGTAAGCTCAGTTTCATTCATTGAACCCCCGCAACATCTTATATCTGAAGAAACTAACAAAGAAGAATCCTGTATTCCTGAGAATTTCTCTGATGAACTCATGTGTCATGTTTTTTCTAATTTCGCATTGGACAGCAGAGAAATGGATTCGGTAGCCCGAGTTTGTACAGAATGGAAAGCCGTGTCTTCAGATCAATATATCGCAGCTCTGCAACTCGCATCATACGACTCTTTGAACTATAAGCAGATTCAAAACTGGCAGCAGCTTTTCAAAAACAGATATGGTCGAGATATTAACATCTCTGAAGTGATCAAAAAATGTCCCAATCTAAAATCTTTGGACTTATCTGGAGCCCCAATCAATGATAAGGACTTGTTGGATATTTCCAATGCTCAATTGCATCTGGAAGAATTAACATTAAGTAAATGCATGTTTTTAATAGAGCCTGATTTCAACGGATTTTCACGTTTAAAAATCCTTGTTTTAAGTAGTTGTTCGAAATTAATAGATCCAAAGTTCCACAATCTAAGATTTCTCAAAAAACTGGATTTATCCGATTGTTACAATCTGGCGGCAACAGGTTTTGAAAGACTGAAATCTCTTGAAGAACTGGATTTGACCCGTTGTGCCTATCTCAAAAATCTGGTCGTTAAAGATTTGAAATTTTTAAGAAAACTCTCCATGCGAAATTGCATTTCATGCAAGCACTTAAATTTCTATGGATTGACCTCTCTGACCGAGCTGGATGCGGGTCATTGTGCTCTAGAGAGTCTTGACTTGCGTTGGTCGCCGTTCCTTAAAATCTTCAAGATAGACAACTGTTGCAATTTGAAAGATCTCAATCTGGATGGACTCAATTCGATTGAAACGATTTGCTTGAACAGCAGGGATTTAATGAATCATTCTTCTCTGAGGAGATTCTACGATAACATTTCCTTTATTTCCCAGGTCATGCTGGGAGAATGAGAAGCCTATTGCTTAATTTCATTTTACCGTTTATATCCAAGTTATACCTAGAGATTCACATTGAGGATTGCCATGCTGTCAAAAATCAAAAGTGGAGAAGATCAAACCATTTTGCAATGGGAGCAAAAGTTTGTCGATTATCTCAATGGGCATTGGACAGGCGCAGAAGATGGATCTCATGATTTAGGCCATTTCCAAAGGGTGTGGGCTATCGCCAAACAGATCTCAGATGAAGAAATGATTAGAAACAGCGGGCTGGATATCGATTATTGTGTCCTGGTTGCTGCGGCTTACTTCCATGACATCCATAACAAAAGAAAAGACGACCCTGAAGCTGGATCTTCTTCGTTCATCTCTGCAAAAACAGCCGCCGCGATCCTTAAAAAACTGCAATTTCCTGAAGAAAAAATCGAATCGGTCAAGCATGCGATCCACGCCCATAGCTTTTCTGCCAATGTACTCCCGCAAACAATAGAGGCAAAAATCATTCAAGATGCAGATCGGATGGAAGCATTAGGAGCCTTGGGAGTGGCTCGGACATTTTATGTGTCTGGGCTTCTTGGAACCAAGCCTTTTGATGTCGAAGATCCTTTGGCCAATAATCGGTCTCTTAACGACAAACAATTTGCATTGGACCATTTTTTTACCAAGTTGTTGAAACTCCACGATACGATGAAGACCGATGCAGGCATTCGAATGTCGAAAGAGCGCTCTCATTTTCTTCTCGATTTCGTCATGAGGCTGACCGCAGAATTGACAGAGAAAAAAGAAGAGCAATTTGGAGCCATTTTTATTGCTCAGACTTTTCATCAATCCGGGCTTCAAAAACTTAAATTATTTCAAAGCAACGATCCTCTTGCCCGATACCGCTCATTCGAACCGCATTTTTACGCCCTCGATGAGTTGTTATTGCGGAATATAGAAGGGGATTCAGAGCATTCTATGGACTTCGTCCAATACTTCGTGGAACAAATCTCTGAAGAGCTGCAGGCATAGAAAAGCCCGGGCACGCACGCGTGCACGGGCACGAAAATAAGAGAGCTTATTTTGTAGGAGATGAAACGGAGCAAGGGGACCCGGGAGCAAAAAAAGTTGCATAGTCCACTTTGATATCCCATTGGTTTCCTACGGTAATATTGCTATCGGCAAAATTGCCTTTGTAGATCCAATTGTCATCTTGATAATATAATTTGCCTGCAGTTGCTGTGATTTTCATATTCGTATCGCAGAACGTCCTCAGCATATCGAACCCTGCCTTGTCCTCTTCTGTCAATGCCGAACTTTTTAGTATTGCTCGAGCATATTGGCCCGTTCCCATCCATGAGTGAAAATCTTCGGCCAAACTTTCCTGATTTCGGCCTGCGCCGTACAAACAGCAAAGCAGTCCATTTGCAGTACTATGCCCTTCCCACAAGTTTCCGTGGCGGTTGAAATTGAAAATGTCGTCTTTTACTGGGTTGCGTGAATCTCGCCATAGCATATCCACAAAATATTTCATTTTATGTGCGCCAATTCCGCCTGTGCTGGTCTGCATCTGTGCGATCCATGGGTCTTGAGCTTGATATTTTTCATCCCAGTCGATCACAATTGCTGCCGATGCCAGCCAATATCCATAATGAACATGATGATCATTATAGAACCCATTCCCAAAATCCTCATTTGAGCATCCGGGAGCTGGGGCATTGCATGCAGACGAAGTAGGATTCATTCCACTAATCGCGCAAATGCCTTGGGCTGTTGAATCACCTATGAAATAGCCATCTTGATCACCGGGCCCAAACGAAGACCTTGTGATCAACCACTTTTGAAATTCCGCTTTAATCTGGTCGATCAGCGGTTTAGTCGCTATCACAATATCTGAATGAGATTGACCTGCTTTTGATAGGACATAAGCTCCATATTGTGCAGTCAAAGCTAATCGATAGAGCATTTTGCCTTTAAAATAACTGTTCCCTGATTGCAAGGTGTCATTCTTGTAAATATTGAAAAGATCTAAAAGAGTTGTAAGCTCATTTGGCGTAAATGAGATGGATGGATAAAAGTAATTATACCAATCCGGCAAATTCCCTTCCTGAAAACGGATCCTCTTATTAGTAGCAGCGGTTGCATAAATAGGTCCTTTTATTGGGTCCATATTTACAAAGCTGGGAATAGCGATGTATTCGGCTGCCAGCGTCTTATAACTTGGAAAAATGATCAAGGGGACATCGGTCGAGCCGATCGTGGTATATTTCCATGAATAATATGTGCCGCCATCGAATTCTACATCTGCAAAAATCGGGATGCAGTGACGAAATTCATCGAATACAGCTTCAACAGTATCGGCAGTAGCAGAAATATTGTAATTGGGATGAGGCCGGCTTGTCTGCTGATAAGCATCTATGTCGTTGCTCAGCTTTGAGGCCATCAGCATATTGAAATAGACGGTAAATGGATTGACGCCATTATCGAAATGATCTACAGGGATCTGATTGAAAAAATGAATTGCTGAATTCAAATCGGAACGGGCCAGCACAGGAAGCAATTGAGAGAGAACATCGCAACTCGGTGTGGAGTGATTTTGTGAAATAAGGGTCTTGATTTGGCTGCCAATTTTTGGAATCCATTGATATGGCCATAAAAGGTACATATTGGCCGGATTAGCCGGCAAAGATTGAATTTCTGCAGCAGTCGACCAGTCCATGCAAGGAGCATTGTCTCCTTCAGGACACGTAGTCACTCTATTGAATGTTGTAACATGCGTAGGCTGCACAATAGCCACTCGGATGAAGCCTGTAAATGGTGCAGACGCTATTAACCCGTTTACTTTCTGGTTGATTGTAAAAGTGACAGGAGATGCGGATTGCTCGACATACAAAATCCAAGTTTGTCCATTATTGAGTCCCAAACGAAATTTAGTTCCAGCAGGAAGAGTTTTATTGTTAAATGGACCAGGTTGAGCATTTCCATCCACATCTACACTGAGTATTGCTGCCCGATTGTTGATCAGAGGAGTAAGATCTTGGTATTGGATGTCATGGAACGCATTGCCTGCAACATTATAATCTGTAATCGATTTAGCAGGGTCGCTCGATAGAGTGTAATGCATCAAAAATGTTTCACTCGAAGCAACTTTTGCCCTTCGCTGATAGGGATCATTCTGATTGACTTCAGTAGACGAGAAAATGAACTGAACATCATTGGGAGAAGTGACGATCGCTTGAGAATAATTCGATACACTGGATGGATAATTCAATGCAGGGCCGCCTGGGTCCGCTGCGTTCAGATAAGGCGCGGAACTGACGTAAAAATTTCCGATCCTTACTATAGGACGAGAAGTAGAAAAAGACTGTTCCAAATTCTGATAATCATTTGTCCTGAAAGGTTCTCCCGGGAATGTCAGAAGGCTTCCAGGCTGAAGCGTGGCATTTTGATTTGGAACAACCCCAAATTCGCTTAAGGAAATCGTTTTAAACGGAGGTACCGCATTCAGTGTGTTGCAATAGAAAGAAATTCCGATTGTACACATAGTGAAAAATGGCTTCAAAACGCGTTTCAGGTCATAATGATGGATCATAATTGCTCCTATTGTAAATAACCTCTAAAGGTTTTTAAAGTTGTCTGTTGCGCGTACAAGTGCTTCCGAGATGCCTTTTTCGGAAATGGCATGTCCTGCATCCGGAACAATCTCAAGGGTCGACTCGGGCCACGCTTTATGCAGTTCCCAGGCATTTTCAACCGGGCAAATGACATCGTAGCGGCCGTGAACGATAATTCCGGGAATAGAGCGTATTTTGAACACATTTTCCAAAATCCAATTGTCCGTTTCCATAAATGCGCGATTGACGAAATAATGGCATTCGATTCTCGAAATAGAATCGGCGTGTTCATCGGCTGTAAATTTTGAAAACAGATTTGAATCATACATGAGCTTAAGAGTAGCTGCTTCCCAACCCGACCATGCTTTGGCAGCCGTTCTACGTAAGTCGGGATCTGAGCTCGTCAATTGTTTGTAATAGGCTGAGATCAGATCTTGTCTTTCGGAAACAGGGATCGGGGCGACAAATTTTTCCCATTCATCGGGAAAGATATGATGCGCTCCAAATTGATAAAACCATTTCAATTCTTTTTGCCGTACAAGGAAAATCCCTCTTAAGATCAATCCTTTGACATGTTCTGAATGTGTAATTGCATAACATAACGCCAAAGTACTTCCCCATGAACCGCCAAAAACAATCCACTTTTTGATCGAAAGGTAAGCACGAAGCTTATCAATGTCCTCGACCAAATGCCATGTCGTGTTATCTTTCAGACTTGCATGCGGAGTGCTTTTTCCACAGCCACGCTGGTCCATCAGAATGATCCTATAGGTCTCAGGATCGAAAAATCTTCTAAATAAAGGTTCTGTGCAAGAGCCTGGACCACCATGTAAAAAAAGGATGGGCTGTCCATTCGGGTTACCGGATTCTTCCCAGTAAAGATCGTGATCTTCGCTGACGATCAGAAAATCTGTTCGAAACGGTTCAATTTCCGGATACATTTTTTAACCTTCTTGTAAAATGTTAAGCTAAGAAAACACACACTAACAAATCAGGGAATTTTTTCTTAACCTAAAGGTATGATCGTCCATGACTCATTTTCTATCCAGTCGTATTCATCTATTGGCTGAAGGTTGGTCTGATTCTCATTCATCCTGGCGAAGCCAAGTTCTTTTGTCCTGGAATTAAAATAAACGCAGAAATCATCATTCCACTCACTTTTTGCAAATCGGAAAGCCATGCTGTGTAATTTCGCACTTACCTTCTTGGGCAAAGAATGGATGAGAATTCCATCGATGGCAAGAGAGAGCTTGCCCGCCTGATAGGGACTCGGTTGAAGTAAATGATTCAGACAATTCAACATGGATTGCGCATAGGCATCAACAGATAGGATTTTTTTGGAAAATAAATTGTAGAAATCTTCATATCGTTGAGAGAGTCCAGCATTCCATTTCCCGGGAAAAAGTTCTGAGAGCCAATGAATTGTATTCAGATAAAACGTTTTTTTAGTTTGATCGGTAATCGTCGCATATGCAATTTTTTCTCCTGGGGCAATGAGGGTTTCCTTGATCCAGGCATCGCTTGAGAGGCCGCTTCTCATAAACAAAGCAGGTTGAGAATGATTGGATGAATCCATTTTATTGGCACTCTTCCATTTTTCCAAATCGAGGGCCCATTTCATTAAAGCATATGGACTTTTAGGAGGGATCGTTTTTACTTCAGGAAGAAAAGACAGACCTGTGTCCATTGCTTCTACCTGATAAGGTTTATCCTTATCGAGTATAGTCATAGGCGTCCGTTTCAAATACGCATATTGCTTGAGCGGATCAGCACATTTTTTATTGGCTTCATCATAATGATGAATGACATCGATCAAAAACTGATTGGTTTCGACCCTTTTTTTAATATTTGCAGCTACGTAATACATATTTATAATTTCAAGAGAATTGGAATCGCCGCGCAAAGTATTTTCAGCCGCATCGATGACATGGAAGATCAGTTTACGAAAGTCTTCAGGAGTTGCAATTCTAGATCCGAGCTTTGTAGGAGCATAAGGATCTTTCATATATAGTTCAAAACCTCCTTTTATCCCATTTTCATCGCTCGACATTTGTTGAGACGAGAGAGCAGGGTTGTAAACATAACGGATACTCTTGTCGAGGGTTTGATCAAAGCAGTCTTTCACTTTTTCAACTATGTCCAATATCTTTAGCGACCGCTCTTCTTTACAAGCATCCCATGGTTTTTTGAGTGCCTTTTGAACGCAAGCATGAACAGCTCTTCGGATGGGATCGCTTTTTCTTACTTCTGCCAGGGAAGCGTACGCGGTTTCACAAGCACGGAGCAAACGATTGGTCGTTTGACTGAAGGCGTATTTTCCTTTTGCGAAATAGAAATCTGTTGGCAATTTATCATCAATTGTAGAGCGCACTTCTGCATAAGCTTCGACGATTTGTTCAGGTGTGATTTCTATGATTGGAGAGTCTTTGTCTCGAAATAGGAATTTTAAGACATCCGAAGCGTATTGAATCCTATCGATGCCCATTTGACGGCAAGCTGCATGAAGACTTGGACATTCCCAAATATAAGCACCGGATGCAATTTTGCCATCGATGTCCAATTTTATAGTTCGTGAAAGATCGTCGTCAGTAGTGATCGCTTTAAAGAAAAACTGATCCCTTCGCCCAGCGATCGATCTGATCAGGAATCCTTGTTCGATGATGTCGGCATAGTCTTTTAAAGATTTTTGTAAAAACTCGTGATGATTCTTTATTTCCCAAGATATGGCAAAACCATTGCCTACCGGTCCTGGACAAAGTGAACAAAGCAATGCTGCGAGCGCTACTTGTTTTGCATGCTGATCTGTGATGTCTTCACCAGAGCTTAAACCGAGATCAGCCCGGATCAGATCATTCGAAGGAAGATCTACGGAATTAGGTTTTTTGATCTCATCGATGATTGTTTGCCAGGAAAAATCCATTTGACCTAAAACTCGTTTCATGCCGATTTCCCATTCTAATAAAGGACGGTCTTTCGGAAGAAAATAGGTTTCCACAAGTTTGATCAACTCGACATTGATTTGACCGTCTGAAGTCAGAAGAGTTTGTGCGACGGCAAATGGTTTTCTGCTACTCATCACTAAATCTGGATCTTGCAATCCCATTTTTTTATGAGCGGTCCACTCCTTTTCCAGAGCGGCGAGTATTTTTTTCATTTCGGTGTCAAATAATTGACCTATATTTTTCACCGATTGTTCGACGTTCTTCTCGTCAATGGATTCTGCTGCAGATGATGGAAGAACATCTGCTAAGAAAACGATTTGCGCAATGGTCTGTTTAAATTTAGATAAACTTGCATTTTGCGCCTCGTAATATTCTTGTCCTCGAAGCCGTGAATTGCAAGCTAGCTTTTTGAAATTGTCATAGGCTCTTTGAGTGAGATGATCGCAAAATTTGTGAAGAACGGCACGAGGGGAGTCTTTTTGCGTTGATTTGAGAAATGAAAATAGATGCTGAGAACTGAGAATTTCATCATGGATCGAAAGAGGAGATTTTAATCTATCTTCTACCGCTTCGAACGACCCTATTTTATTAATGTGGGCATTTATAAAAGTTTGTACTCTTTGAAAAATAGGATGAAAAAGATCTTTTTTAGATGGATCCATTCCATCAGCATACAACCGTTTTCTCGTATGGAAATATTGCTTGACGATACTCGTATCAAGAAGATTGGCCACATGTTGGGCAGAAGATATTTCACGGGGTCTGATTCGCGGATAGGACATAACTCATTCTCTAAAAAAATTAGGAGTTTATACCGAACGTGATTGAAAAATTGGTTTTGGCTGCGCCGGCATCTTCATCTTTGCAGCCGCCTGCATCGGACATGTGCTTGCACATGCCCTGCTTCGGCGCCGGCATAGCCTGCTGCAAATCTGCAGCGCCTGCTTTGCCAAAACTAATTTTTGAATCACGTTCGGCATAAAGTTATAGCGATATTTTGAAAATAATGTAAAGAGAAAATTAAGAGTTTGAGGCTATTTGAAGACGATCGATCAGCTCGAAAAAAAAACCTTCATTTTATCCAGGAACGTTCTCTTGCGGGGAGAATTTTGCGTTCCCTCCAGCTCGGCAAATGTTTTGAGCAGCTCTTTTTGTTTTTCATTGAGCCCGACAGGTGTTTCTATGACGATTTTAACAAGCAGATCCCCTTTTCCTTGACCGTGGACGTTTGGAATCCCTTCACCTTTGACACGAAAAATTTTTCCGGTTTGCGTTCCTTCAGGTATGTTGATCCGGCAGGATCCTCCGGAAGGATTCGGCAGTTCTTTTTTGCATCCTAAAGCGGCTTCCGCAAATCCCAATGGAAGCTCGATAATGACGTCATCGCCATCTCGGGTGAAGACATCGTGCGGTTCGACATTTATATAGACGTACAAGTCGCCTGGAGGTCCGCCGCCTTCTCCGGCATCGCCATATCCCGCCATCCGAATGCGCATTCCATTGTCAATGCCGGGAGGCACTTTGATATTAACTTGCTGCTTTTTCTTGATCCTGCCCATCCCTTTGCATGCTGTGCATGGATCTACGATCATTTTTCCATAGCCGTTGCATTGAGGGCATGGGCTCGACATGCTAAAAAAACCTCGGGTCTGATGGATGTGTCCGCTTCCTTGGCAGCGTGTGCATTTTTTGATCCCGTTTGCCGAAGCAGCGCCGGAGCCATCGCAATTGGAGCATGTGGTGTAGTTGTTCAAAACAGCTTCTTTTTCTACGCCTTTTACAGATTCTTCAAAGGAAATAGTCAGGGACATTTTTTTGCTCGAACCCTGCCTGGCCATGCTTTCGGGCTGCTCGGCATCAAATCCAAAGAATGTTTCGAATATTGTATCTCCTGAGCCTCCGCCGCCGAAAGCGCCCATGAAAGTGCGCAGAGCATCTTCCATTGAAGAAAATCCTCCTGGACCGCGGCCGGCTCCCATGCCTGCTGCACCCCTGACAGCATCAGCACCATACTGGTCGTAGAGCTGTCTTTTCTTCTCATCGCTTAGGACTTCATAAGCTTCTGAAATTTCCTTAAATCGAGCCTCAGCTTTCGGATCGCCGGGATTTTTATCTGGATGAAATTTAAGAGCGTTTTTGCGGTAGGCTTTTTTGATTTCATCTTGGCCCACACCGCGATTGACACCTAATATTTCGTAATAATCAGTCATAAAAATCTCTTTAACGGCCTATAATATGATGTTTTAATTGTAACAAAGCTGAATGTTTCATCCAAGAATTATTAGCAGACTTAGCATTTAAGTGCTAAAAACAAATTTAAACTTTCCGCTTAGGAAAAAAGACGTTTTAAAGAATAGAAACCGAATTTTCTAGAAACTGGATCTGGTATTTTTTGTCTTTTTATACTTTAAGGCGGCTTTGGATTTAGCGCGACTTTTTACGGAAGGCTTATCATAGAAACGATGAGCTTTTGCAGATTTCATAATTCCTTCTTTATCTAGCTTTTTCTTTAAAGCTCGAAGGGCTTTATCGATCGACTCACCTGTGCGGACCTTAACGCTTGGCATGAATGTATGTTCCTAATGTTTAAAAATAAATTTGGTTAGTTTTTCTTTTCTCGATAGTTTCTATCAAAGAATAACCAGTATCTTACAAATCTCAAGCATATTTCATCAATCAAAACTTGGCAGGATTATGAAAGTAGGTCAGTTCCAACCGGTTATCGAACGCATTCTCTCTTTTTAAATAGTGTTCATAAATGCAGCCGGCAAGCCGTCCTTGATTAAATTCGGCCTGCTCTGATTTAAATAACTCTTTTAACAAATCAGGGTTTGGAGAAACAATTAAATCGGTGCATTCCAAAGCTGCTGGCATATCCTGCAAAGGGATTTGACATGGCTCTTCTAAATGCGTTTCTTCTTCATGGATTTTCCCTTTGAGGAGAAATACTTGCTGCATTTTAGTAGCGGCGGCGATAGCAAAAGATCCATTTCGATCAGGCAAAAAAGCCTGAAGAGAGCAAAATCCAACCACAGGCAGACCCAAAGCAAAGCTCAAGCTTTTTGCGACTGTGGCTCCAACTCTTGTGCCCGTATACGAACCAGGACCCGTTCCCACACTAATATAATCCAGTTCTTTCATCTTTATATTGCACCTATCGAGAAGCTGAGAAATAGATGGGAAAAGAAATTTTGAAATCTTGTTGCCATGAGTTAAAACTTGGAATGACAAGATTTTTTTCCCCTTGGAAATGGCAATCAAACTTCGATCCGTACTTGTATCTATAATCAACGCTGTCATAGGCCCAAAGAATACAAGAATCATCGCTTATCCGCAATGGACATAAAATTGCTAATAATCTAAGGTTTTTAAAATTTAAATTTGCGTAGGTTAAAATGAGAGAACAGTTTCATTCGATAGGATCAAATCCCTCTTATACCTGTTGCATTTGTCTTCAGAAATCAGAAGAAGATCTACAAACTCATAATGATTTACATGCCATGCACAAAGAATGCATCAAAGTATGGGCAAAAAATCATTCGACATGTCCAGTTTGTAGAACGGATGTTGATTCTTCTTCTTTATTCTCCTGGAAGGAAAGAATCATTCATCGATTAGAAAATGTTAACATTAAAAACATCATTGTAAACGCCCTTCCAAATTACCCTTCAGCATATATTGGGGCGTATATGGCAAATTCTTCTTTAGGAAGAACACGAGCAGAGGAACCACCTCTCAGCACAGTAGTTTTATTAGTTGCCTCAGCCATCGGAGCACTTGTGGCAACGCAGCTTCATAGTGCACGATACAGTGCACAAAAACACGCTTCACTGATAAACACATATGCAATCGTGTATGTTATAAGTCGCCTTTGATTTTCGGAAACATGGCCCTGCGAGACACACGAGAAGGGGCCCAGCTGTAAAGCTTGGGAAGTGAGTGCTCGAGCAGCCGATGGACTCAGATCGTAAAGTAAAATCGCATCGCAGGAAAGCCCGCAGGGCGTGGGGGAACAGTGCTTCGCACGGACCCCTGACGAGGACGCGATTTGGCGAAGCGAGATGAGTCTCAAGGGGGCCAGCAGGGGACATGGACACGAAGTGCTATGTCCCCGACATGTCTCTAGAGGCCCTTTACAACTCATACCCATCCCCCATCCCATGTTCTGCCAATATTATTGCTATATTTTTAAAGACTTGTTAGAGTTGCATGGGTTATTTTAATGTTATCTTTCAATAGAGGAAATCTTGAGCTACGACAAGACCAATGATCCATCTTTAGAAGATCTTACAGACGAAGAAGCGATCGACGCGATTACAGAATCTGTAGAAGAAGATCAGGAAAAGGATAAAACCTCTCCAGAACTCCCAAATCAGGTGTTCATCATCCCGTTGAACCGCAGGCCCTTTTTTCCGGGAATGGCAGCGCCGATCGTCATTGAACCCGGCCCCTATTATGAAGTGCTCAAAGTGGTTGCCAAATCGGAACACAAATGCATGGGGCTTTTCCTGACAAAGAGCGAAGATGTCAATATTTATAAAGTCGGTTTTGATGATCTTTATTCAGTTGGTGTGCTCGCGCGCATTTTGCGCATCATTCCCATGGAGCAGGGCGGGGCGCAGGTCGTTCTCAATATGGAAAAGCGGATTGCCATACGAAAAACTTTAAAAGGCAGCAAATTGCGGGCCTATGTTACCTATCATGAAGATCTTTCCAAGAAACTATCGAAAGAACTGAAGGCCTATTCTATAAGCATTATCACAACGATTAAAGAACTTCTTAAGCTCAACCCACTTTTTAAAGAAGAATTACAGATTTTTTTAGGACATTCAGATTTTACTGAACCCGGCAAGCTCGCTGATTTTGCCGTGGCGCTGACTACAGCCAGCCGTGAAGAACTCCAAGATGTTTTAGAGACATTTGATTTGCAAGGAAGGATAGACAAAGCTCTCGTCCTTCTGAAAAAAGAACTTGATTTGAGTAAATTGCAGAACAGTATCAATCAGAAGATCGAAGCTACGATTTCCAAAACGCAACGGGAATTCTTTCTACGAGAACAACTCAAGACCATAAAGAAAGAGTTAGGCCTGGAGAAGGACGATAAAACTTGCGATATCGAGAAGTTCGAGGCGCGTCTTAAAAAACGGACAGTTCCGGTTGATGTGATGAACACAATCAATGATGAGTTGGAAAAACTCAATGTTCTTGAAATCCAGTCCGCCGAATATGCAGTGTGCCGCAATTATCTCGATTGGCTCACTATTGTCCCTTGGGGTATTTATAGTGAAGAATGCCACAACCTTAAAACCGCTGAGAAGGTATTGGCCGAAGACCATTATGGCTTGGAAGATATCAAAGAAAGGATCCTCGAATTTATTGGAGTGGGGAAACTATCCGGAGGCGTCAAAGGAAGTATCATTGGGCTTGTCGGCCCTCCAGGTGTGGGCAAAACGAGCATTGGAAAAAGCATCGCCCGGGCTTTGAACCGTCAGTTTTACCGTTTCTCTGTCGGAGGCATGCGCGATGAGGCTGAAATCAAAGGCCACAGGCGTACTTATATTGGCTCGATGCCAGGAAAAATGATCCAGGCGTTGAAATACACTCAAGTGATGAATCCGATCATCATGCTCGACGAAGTGGATAAAATGGGGAGCAGCTATCAAGGTGATCCCGCATCCGCATTGTTGGAAGTTCTCGATCCGGAACAAAACAAAGATTTTTTGGATCATTATCTTGATGTACGCTGCGATCTTTCTAATGTTCTGTTTATCGTGACCGCAAACGTTTTAGACACGATCCCTGAGCCGTTGAAAGATAGGATGGACATCTTGCGATTGTCCGGATACATTCTTGAGGAAAAGGTGCAAATTGCAAAAAAATTCTTGATTCCCCGCAATCGCAAAAGCATGGGATTAAAAGCATCCGCGATCAGTTTTAACCGCGGATCTCTAGTCCAAATCATCAATGGATACGCTAGAGAGGCCGGAGTCAGGAATTTGGAAAATTATCTCAAAAAAATCATGCGTAAAGTCGCCGTTAAAATAGTCAGAGAAGAGGAAAAAGGAGCAAAGAAAAAAAGCGAAACGGAAACTCCTTCCAAAAAGACAAAACAAAAACAATACGAAATCACCGAAGAGAACCTGAAACAATATTTGGGCAAACCTATTTTCACTACAGACCGTTTCTTCGAGCGCACACCAATTGGCGTGTGCATGGGGCTTGCTTGGACCTCCCATGGCGGGGCGACATTATATGTCGAGGCGATCAAGGTTCCCGGAGAAAAAACAGAGATGAAATTGACCGGCCAGGCGGGGGATGTGATGAAAGAATCGGTGCAAATCGCATGGACGTTTTTGCATAGTATGCAGGATAAGTATGCTCCTGGAATTGCTTTTTTTGAAAAGAGCCAGGTCCACGTTCATATTCCTGAAGGCGCCACCCCTAAAGACGGTCCTTCTGCAGGGATTACAATGGTCACTGCCATGTTGTCATTGCTAAAAAACCAGCCTGTTCTTCAAGACTTGGGAATGACCGGAGAGCTTACTCTGACCGGGAAAGTGTTGGCTATTGGAGGATTGAAAGAAAAGTTAATAGCAGCTCGCAGGTCAGGCGCAAAAGTATTGATCTTCCCTAAAGACAACCACCGCGATTACGATGAGTTGCCGGCCTATATCAAGAAAGGGATTCTAGTGCATTTTGTTGAGAATTACGACGAGGTCTATCATGTCGCCTTCCCTTGAAGAATATTGCGGACGAAAAATCATCGCTCCAGCCAATTTGGAACAAAAAGTCCAAGAGCTGAAAGAAAGCGGAAAAACGATCGCGACGTTGAACGGCTCTTTTGATCTTATGCATGCCGGACATTTGGAAATGATCTATCAAGCTTCCTTGCAAGCGGATATCCTATTGATCGCTATGAATTCGGATCAGTCCATACGGCAATATAAAAGTCCGCTCAGGCCGATCATTCCTTTAAAATATCGGATGCAAATGCTATCGTCGCTTGAAATGGTCGATTACATCACATGGTTCGAAGAGACCGATCCTCGAGAATTGTTAAAAAAAGTCTGCCCGCATGTCCATGTCAATGGCGCGGAATATGGAGACAATTGCATCGAGGCTGAAACAGTAAGGAATTGCGGGGGAAGGCTGCACATCGTATCTTTAGTTCCCGGGTTGTCAACTTCAAATGTCATTAAAAAAATTATAGAAACATGCGTTTGATCGGTGAATTCGAAAACGAAAAAGAAGCTCGCGATATCTATGTATTTCTCAATAGTCATGGAATCCGCAATTCTGCCGATACTTTCAGTAATCCTCAGACTGGAAAGATCTCCCACCGTGTTTGGATCCTGGAAGAAGAAGACCTTCAAAAAGCCACAGATTTAATCGCCAATTTCAGAGTGGATCCCAACGCTAGCAAAGAAGCCGCTTCGCAACCGGCTTTTATTTCACCTCCAATGCATTTTAATCCTCAAATCGAAGGCCCTGAGTCCAAGGGGCATAATTGGAAAATAAACGTCGATGTCAAACCAAGAACGACCCTTTTTTCTTTAACTCTGACCAATTTTGTCATTTTAGTATGCGCGTTCATCTATTTATGGAATGGGATGCAGGAAGCTCGGATCGTAAAAAACAAAGGGCCTGTTGCGGCAGAGATTGGTTTGACCCCATTACAAGAAACATTGCTATTTGACGATCCTGTCCAGGTAACATTGATCGATCAATTCATCGCAACATATCCCCTTAAAGATGTCAAAGATATCAAAGACTTGCCTCCGGATGCAAAAGCAGAGTTGGACAAAATTCAGACCTATCCCTCCTGGAAAGGGGTGTTCGATTTATTTTTGCACTGGAATCAAACTGGATGGGACTATTTCACCGAGGTTCCTCTTTTTGAAAAAATTCGAGAAGGGCAAGTATGGAGATTATTTACACCCGTCTTGCTTCATGGAGGATTTTTACATATCCTGTTCAATATGGCATGGGTGTGGTATCTCGGACGTCAAATCGAGGAACGAGCCGGAAAGCTGCGCATGGGCCTGATGATGATCATCATCGGAATCCTCGCCAATGTCGTTCAATATTTAATGAGCGGCCCATTTTTTTTGGGTTATTCCGGAATTGTAGTCGGCATGGTCGGATTCATTTGGATGAGGCAGCGGATCGCTCCTTGGGAGGGCTACCCTTTGCCGCGCGCGACCGTCATTTTCATCATCTTTTTTGTAGGAGCGATGTTTGTTCTGGAGCTTCTCTCCTTTTTTCTCCAATTATTTGCTGATGTCAAGTTTTCCCCAAACATTGCCAATACTGCTCACATCGTGGGAGGCTTGCTGGGAATGGGATTGGGAAAAATTCCCTTGTTTTCACGGAGCAGCCCATGAGTGCGCGCGATATCATCATCTTAGGTTGTTCCAGCCAGCAACCGACGCGTCAGCGCAATCATGGAGCTTATCTTGTCCGTTGGAACGATGAAGGTCTATTGTTTGATCCTGGAGAAGGAACGCAGCGGCAGTTTATTTTTGCCAACGTCTCACCAACCTGTGTGACGCGCATTTTTATCAGTCATTTCCATGGCGACCACTGTCTAGGGCTGGGTTCGATGCTGATGCGGCTTAATTTGGACAAAGTGACACATCCGATTCATTGTTATTATCCCGCCAGCGGCAAAGTGTATTTTGAGCGTCTTCGCTACTGCAGCATGTATCATGAGACCATCACCGTCATTGAACATCCTATCGAACATGCCGGAGTCGTTCAAGACGACGGCGCATTCCGTATTGAAGCGGCGTTTTTGGAACATGGAGTAGATAATATCGGATGGAGAATCACCGAGCCCGACACCAGAAAATTTGACAGAAAAAAACTTCAAAGCTGTGGTGTGCAAGGGCCGCTTGTTCGCGTACTGGAGGAAAAAGGAACAGTAGAAGTAGACGGAAAAACAGTCGCTCTTGATGCTGTGAGCAGCATACGCAAAGGAGATGTTTTAGCGGTCGTCATCGATACTTCTTACTGCCAGTCGGCGATCGATATTGCCAAAGGGGCTAAGATATTACTCTGTGAAAGCACCTATCTCGAAGAGCATCGCCACCTCGCTGAAAAACACATGCATCTGACGGCAAAACAGGCAGCGGAAATTGCCAAACAAGCTGGCGTACACCAATTGATCCTAACGCATTTTTCTGCCCGTTATCAAGATCTTGAAGGATTTGGCAAAGAAGCGGGGGCTATTTTTCCGAATACATTCGTCGCTGACGATCTGAAGTATTTCTCTTTCCCACGCTAGACAGACAACTCTTTCAGAATGATCTCTAATTCATTGATCAATCGCTCGGTGGGATTTGGATATTCTAAAAAGGTTCTCAGGATTTTACTGAGATCGGAAGAAGTTCCCAGATTAGGATGATAGTCTTTAGCAGCTTTTAAAAGAGTGACATCTTCAGGAGCATCCGCTATCGCCAATGGCTGGGTAATGATGTTTTGAATGATCTCGGCTGCGTCTTTGAGGTTTTCCTTAAGCATATTAATGGATTCTCTTTGCTTGAGAAGATACTTCGTTAAGCGCAATGACATTGCTCGCAAAATCGCTGATATGGTTTGGGTCCCTGATTAAATTTGGATCGATTTTTTCTTTGCTTAAAGCTTCTTTGAGTTTTTCGATCTGCTTGATCATTTCCGTGGTCAGTTCCAAAAGGTTTTGCTCGGCAGTCCCGATAGGCTGCTGAGGGGGCATCGGAGGAACTGGTCTGATTTCCATGTATCACCTCTTCACGATATTTTCGAAGGTCCAATTCTTGAATTCAAAAATTAGTTTATTTAGTAATAATTTGTCAAACCTGAGAAATTATTTTGTCTGAATAGAAAAATATTCTTCCAATGGGCCTTCGAAAGGATGGATTCGATCTTGTTCGAATGCAATGAGTTTGCTCGTAGAACTATTGATCAAATCTCTATCGTGTCCTGCAATCACTACAGTGCCTTTGTAATCCTGAAGAGCCCAGGATAAAGCAGAGACAGCTTCCAGATCCAGGTGATTGTTCGGTTCATCGAGGACAAGAACGTTGTAATTACAAAGCATCATCCCGCCTATGATCAATCGGGCTGTTTCCCCGCCGGATAGCGCGGATATAGATTTGAACGCATCGTCTCCGGTGAAGAGCATTTTACCCAAAATGCTTCGAACATCTTGATCATAGATGCCCTCTTTTCTTTTTTTGAGCCATTCAAAGACTGTCATCGAGCTCTTTTTATCGATAATTTCAGAATGGTTTTGTGGAAAATAACCGATCTGTACCTGATGGCCCATCTCGATCTTTCCTGCATCTTGGTGAAGGACGCCTGCGATCATTTTTAGAAGAGTTGTTTTTCCTCGGCCATTGTTTCCAATGACGCCAATTTTGTCGCCTCTTGCAATTTCATAAGAGAAGTGTTTGATGACAGGAGTTCCATTATAGGATTTGCTGACATGTTCGAGTTTACAAACGATCTGACCAGCCTGCTTTTCGGGTGGATAAAATCGAATATAAGGGCGTTGGATATTGGATTTTTTCAGTTCTTGCGGCTGCAGCCGATCGATTTCTCTGATCCGTGATTGGACTTGGCTGGCTCTTGTTCCGGCTCCGAACTTTGCCACAAATTCCCGCAATTGAGCGATTTTTTTCTCTTTGGACTTATTCTCTTCTTCGGTTCTGGAACGAACGGCTGTTTTAGCGACGAGCATTTCATCGTAGTTGCCCGGATAGATGATCAAGGTGTCGTAGTCGATGTCCGCGATATGGGTTGTAACTGCATTCAAGAAATGACGGTCGTGGCTGACAACGATCAATGTACCTGTATATTGATGCAGGAATTTTTCAAGCCATCCGATCGATTCCATATCGAGGTGGTTGGTAGGTTCGTCGAGAAGCAGGGCTTGCGGGTCTCCAAACAGCGCTTGCACCAACATGACCCGGAACTGCATATCGGTGGGAATTCCTTGCATTTTCTCTCTATGTAATTCAGGAGGAATGCCCATTCCGATCAAAAGAACTTCTGCATTTGACTCGGCGCTATAGCCATCCTCATCTGCAATGATTTCCTCTAGTTCGCCAAGCCGGATTCCTACTTTATCGGTCATCTCTTCTTCATAGAGCCGATCTCTTTCCTGCAACGTCTCCCACAGGCGGATGTTGCCCATGATCACAACATCGAGAACTAGGCATTCACGATAGTCTTCGATATTTTGTTTGAGGAATCCTACCTTGTCAGGAACCGTTACGCTGCCGCTGGTCGGTTCTTCAATGCCCATGATGATCTTGAGCAGCGTCGACTTGCCAGAACCATTCGGTCCGGTCAGACCGTATCTGTTGCCGGCATTGAATGTCGCGGTGATATTTTCGAAAAGGATCCGCGTTCCGATTTTTTTAGTAATGGCATTTAAAGTAATCATAGAATTTAAAAAATGCAAATTTAGCTTTGTAAAGCTTATCATAAAGAAAAGAGAAGGACAAGAGAAATGGACATTGAACGAAGCGGACACAGAGGGGACAAATTTCAAGAAGGGGTGAACAATTTTATAGAGTATTTGAAAGTAATCAAAAACTCTTCTGAACACACTCTTCGAAATTATGCTCTTGATCTTCTGGCCTTTAAAAAGTACATCGACGAATTCGTGATGCAGAAAGAAGATAAAATTTTATTTTCAATCGTCGATAAGCGCTGTGTACGAAATTATTTATCCTATCTCGCTGCAAAGCAGACAAAAAAACGGACCATCCTTCGACGCCTTTCTTCTCTGCGGTCTTTTTTCAGATATCTGACCAAAGAAAAAATCATCTCAAACAACCCTATGGAAGAAATTGAAAGTCCCAAGCTGGACAAGAAGATCCCTGTTTCTCTTTCTTACGAACAAATCGAGCGACTTTTTTTACAGCCCGACACCCATTGTTATCTTGGGTTTCGAGACCGGTGCATCATGGAGCTCTTTTATAGTTCGGGCTTGAGAATAAGCGAACTGGTGGGTTTGAACCGCCATGACATCGATCTCGATCATTTGAGGGTCAAGGTGATGGGAAAGGGAAAAAAGGAACGGGTGATCCCCATTACTAAAAATGCGGCAACCTGGATCAAGGCTTATTTGGATCATCCCGAACGCAATTTGGATTGCAAGGACCATTTGGCTGAAGCGGACGAACAGGCAATTTTTCTAAATAAATGGGGGACTAGATTGACCGCTCGCTCGATCGATAGAAAATTTGACGAATATTTGACGTCCAGCGGCCTTGCGGCCAAAATCACTCCTCATACGATTCGTCATACAATCGCCACCCACTGGCTAGAAAAGGGGATGGACCTAAAGACGATTCAAATGCTGCTCGGGCATAGTTCGCTTGCTACAACAACCATTTATACCCAGGTCTCCACCCGCCTTAAAAGAGAAGTATACGATAAAGCCCATCCCAGAGCAAAGAATGAAAAAAGTCGGGAAAGCGATAAGCCGGATCTTGTCGATTGCCAATAAAGGCAATGAGCAATCATTCCTCTAGGGATCCTGTCACCAGAATCCTCAAGCGACACTCTTCGAGCCTCCGCGGAGAACGGTCATCGGCTCATTTTGGTCTTGCTTCAGATAGGGTTTATAGCATCTCGCATCTCTGCGAGTATGGACGGACTCTTTGAAGCCCGCATTTTCAGCCTGTCTTTCAAATTAACGATTGCGGTGTGTTTTCTGTTACACTTTCCGTAGCCTTGCGGCCCCCAGTCTTTCACTGGTATCTTCTCCTATGAAGTCCGGACTTTCCTCCCCCATGTATAAAGACACATGGCGGCGATTGCTTGCTTTCCCGAGCAAAGAAAAAGTAAAATTTTAGGCGCTGGCCAAACGACGTCGTCGCCGTTTTGTAGCAACCGCGGAGCCTTCCAAAGCCTCGCTTTCTTGCCAGTAGTGAATGCGTGAACAATGCTCGCAAAATACAAGATTTTCACCTTTGCGGACAAGGTTTTCATGCTGAGCTGTCAACACAATGTGGCAGCCGCTGCAAGTGCGGTTTTCGATAGGGACGACCACGCGGTCTTTTTTATTGCGGAGCAGCCTTTCATAGATATGAAGGATTTCCTGATCGGCTTCGGTTGCCCAAGTGTCTCGCTGCTCTTTTAACGCAGCTCCTTCTTCATTGATCAACTTGATGCTCGATTCGATTTCCTTTTCGAGGGCTAAACTGCTGGATTCAGAAGTTTTCAAACTTTCTTTAATCTTTTCTAAGAGTTCTTCCTCGGCAACCCGTTTATCGACCAAGTCGGACAAGCGCTGTTCTGTAGCGATTTTTTCCCTTTCGGCTCCGGTAATTTCTTGGGTCAGGGCGTTGAACTCATCTACTTTCTTAATACTATTCTGTTGGGATTCGAGTTTTTTGATCTTAGCGGTGGTTTCCTGAACTTTTTGTTCATAAGCCTGGCTTGTCTTGTTGATTTCGGCAATCTCTTCTTCTTTATCGGTCAATTGTTGATGCAGTTCTTTGCGCAGAGCCTCAATTTGCTGAAGTTCTTTTTGCCGTTCCTTCTTGACACGCATCAAACGGATCATTTTCATGTCCAGTTCTTGAATATCTAAAATTTGCCTAAGGGCTTCGTGCATTGTTTTCTCGCGTATAATTGATGAAGTAAGAGAATGTCTTTAAGATTATTCCGCCTAGCAATATACATCAAGAAAATTATATTTCCAAAAATTTTTTTGCTTTTTGCACAAAAATATAATTTTTTCTTAACATGTCGTCAT
Organism: Rhabdochlamydiaceae bacterium; assembly: GCA_035478995.1. Classification (GTDB taxonomy): domain Bacteria; phylum Chlamydiota; class Chlamydiia; order Chlamydiales; family Rhabdochlamydiaceae; genus DATIJE01. The sequence continues at coordinate 24,451 of DATIJE010000127.1, forward strand.
TGAAGGGGAGGAAAAAATATGGGAAAAAAAGCACAATTTTTAAAAGCTAAGGAGACGAAGGGTGGAAACGCTTCGGAGAAATCGAAACACGAGAAAATGAAAACCACCAAGGTGACGGTCAAATACGACGTGGGTTTCAACAACGCTATTTATATTAGGGGGGAAGGAGGAGATTTGAGCTGGAAGAAAGGCAAGGCCCTGAAAAATACCGGGTCCGACATATGGGTATGGGAAACAGACAAGCCTTTCAATGTGCTTGAATTCAAGGTATTGATCAACGATGAGCGATATGAGTCAGGAGAAAATCACCGTTTAGAAGGGGGAGGGAACATTCAATACACTCCTTCTTTTTAATCGACGAGATTTCTTTTTTCTGACAAACTCCTTTCCAAATGCATAAAGGAGTCGATATGAGCGACGCAAACATGCTATCTTTATCAAAAGAAGAGCTTGCAGAGAATGCCCATTCGGCCCTAGGCAAGGAGAGATGTTCGATGTCTTTTCTAGAGAAATATTTCCATAAAGTCCCGCAGGAAAAGCGCAGTTCGGCAGCCATTGCTTACATGGCAGCGCTCGACCATATCAAGGCGGAATTTCCTTTAATTGCCGATAAGATCGTTCAAGAACTCAAAGATCAAAGAACGCATCTTAAATTGATCGCTTCCGAGAATTTTTCCTCCCTTGCTGTCCAACTCACGATGGGCAATCTATTGACCGACAAATATGCGGAAGGCTATCCATTCCATCGCTTTTATGCAGGTTGTGAAAATGTAGACGCCATCGAAGCAGCAGCTGTAAGCGAATTGAAACAGATCTTCAATTGTGATCATGCTTATGTTCAGCCCCATTCCGGTGCGGATGCGAATCTTGTGGCCTTTTGGTCGATTCTAGTGCACAAAGTGCAAAACAAGGAATTGCAAGCATTAGGAAAAAAAAGTATCGACGAGCTGACTCCAGAGGAATACGAAAAAATACGTCAATTGATGGTCAATCAGAAGATCATGGGCATGTCTTTGAATTCCGGAGGGCATCTCACTCATGGATACAGACACAATGTCTCTGCTAAAATGTTCCGGTCGGTCCCTTATGATGTCGATCGAAATACCGGACTTCTAGATTACGCACAATTGCAAGAACAGGCAAAAAGAGAAAAGCCCACAATCATCGTAGCCGGATACTCTGCCTATCCCAGGTTGATCAACTTTGCGAAAATGCGCGAAATCGCCGACAGTGTCGGCGCCGTCCTTCTTGTAGACATGGCGCATTTTGCTGGTTTGGTCGCTGGTAAAGTGATGAAAGGGAACTATGATCCAATCCCGTTCGCGCATTTTGTCACATCTACCACTCATAAGACCTTGCGAGGTCCAAGGGGAGGGATCATCCTGTGCAAAAGCGAATTCCGCGAGATCGTAGATAAAGGATGTCCTCTTGTGTTAGGAGGTCCGCTTCCTCATGTCCTCGCGGCGAAGGCAGTTGCGTTCAAAGAGGCGAACACTCCGTCCTTTCAGGCATATGCGCATCAGATTGTAGAAAATGCTAAAGCCCTGGCAGTACAATTGATGGCCAGAGGAGCAAAGTTGACCACCGATGGCACCGATAATCATCTTTTGGTAATCGATGTAGCATCTACGTTCAAACTGAATGGCCGCCAGGCTGAATTGGCTTTGCGAGAAGCGCTTTTCACAGTGAACCGCAACTCTATTCCTTTTGACACCAATGGTCCATGGTATACCTCAGGCATCCGCATTGGGACTCCAGCAATTACCACTCTGGGCATGAAAGAGCAAGAAATGGCAGAAATCGCAGACATGATCGTCGATTGTCTGAAAGCAGTCTCTCTTTCAGTTGACAATCCCAAAGAATCGGCCAAAGCCAAAGCGCATGTGGATCCAAAGGTCCTGTCTATGATTCAAAAAAGAGTCGCTGCACTGTTGCAGCAGTTCCCTTTATATCCGGAACTCATCATTTAATTGAGGAAATCGACATGAATACGTTCAATCAAGAACCAGATAAAGAAAATAATGATAAAAAACCCAGGGGCCTGGACGATAAAATCGATGAGGCGCTTTTAAAAGCGCGAAGATTGTTTTTTTCCGACCCTGTCGACGGGCAGAGTGCAAAAGATGCCATTAGAAAATTGTGGTATCTTGAATTGAGCAATCCTGGCAAGCCTATCCTGTTCGTCATTAATTCTCCCGGCGGAGCGATCGATTCCGGTTTTGCGATCTGGGATCAAGTAAAAATGATTTCCTCGCCTGTGACAACGCTGATCACAGGACTTGCAGCTTCCATGGGGTCGATCCTTAGTTTATGCGCGGCGCCGGGACGCCGTTTCGCGACCCCGCATTCCCGCATCATGATCCACCAGCCTGCCATTCACGGAGTCGTAAAAGGGCAAGCAACAGATCTGGAAATTCAAGCTAAAGAGATCATCAAGACTCGCAAAACGATTGTAAACATCTACGTAGAGGCCACGGGAAAAGATTCTAAAATCATTGAGAAAGCGATTGACAGAGATACGTGGATGAGCCCCAAAGAAGCTCTTGAATTCGGTTTGCTGGACCGGATTGTTTCATCGTATAAAGAAATAGAATCCATGGCGATGTGAACAGGTATCTTGTTTTTTCAAAATACCAAGGCGCGGGTAACGATTTCATAGTCATTGATGATCGTGATCTCGCTTTCCCGATTCACGACAAAAAATGCGTTCAAAAGTTGTCCAACCGTACAATGGGAATCGGCGCAGATGGGATCATCCTTTTGCAGCCCTCGACGACTGCTGATTTTCAGATGCGTATATTGAATGCTGATGGAAGCGAACCTGCAATGTGTGGAAACGGAATAAGATGTCTTGTGCATTTTATTCGATCTTTAGGATATACTGCCCTATCTTATCGGATTGAGACGGGGCATTCTATGGCAGTATGTCGTTTCGAAGGTGAAAAAATTCTAGTGTCTCAAAAATTGTCTTCAACTGTTCAAGAAGTGCAACTGGAGTTAGGGCGGATATTCTTTCTCAATACAGGCGTTCCTCATGCGATCGTGTTTAAAAACGAGATCCAAGATATCGATGTCGAAAAGCTTGGCAGAGAGATCCGGTTCCACCCCCATTTTGCTCCAGAAGGAGCAAATGTGAGTTTTGCCAAAATAGCCGGCAATGAAGTAGAAGTGCGCACTTATGAAAGAGGAGTAGAAAGGGAAACAGCGGCATGCGGTACTGCAGCTGCTGCAGTAGCCATTGCGACTCATTGCGCTCATCAATTAAATAGTCCGATTCGATATAAAATTGTCCCTCGATCAAAAGAGCCCATCGAAGTAATCGTTAATACTCCAGTGGTCGATGACAAGATTGAAGTTCAAGTTGTCGGTGATGCGACATTTGTTTACGAAGGAAAAATCCCTATCTAGGAGATAGAACTATGATTATAGGCATTCCAAAAGAAATTAAAGATAATGAATATCGCGTGGGTGCCACACCAGATGGAGTTAAATCATTGACCCAGGCAGGCCACCAGGTATTAGTGCAAAAATCAGCCGGTGAAAGAATTGGCTTCACAGATGATCTCTATCTTTCTTGCGGAGCAAAAATTGTAAAGAGCGCCGCAGATGTTTATTCAGCTGACATGGTCATCAAGGTCAAAGAACCTCAGCTAAGCGAATTCGCTCTTCTTAGAGAGGGACAGATCTTATTTTGTTATTTGCATTTGGCGCCCGATCCCGAGCAGACAAAGCATCTTCTGGAGCGAAAAGTCATTGGAGTTGCCTATGAAACCGTCACCGATCCTCAAAATCGACTTCCTTTACTGGTCCCAATGAGCGAAATCGCTGGAAGAATTTCCATCCAGGCTGGCGCAAGATCATTGGAAATGATCCATGGAGGCAAAGGACTATTGCTCGGAGGAGTGCCAGGTGTCAGTCCGGCAAAAGTGATTGTTCTTGGAGGTGGGGTAGTTGGTACCAATGCTGCCAGAATGGCGATGGGCCTTGGCGCCGATGTCACCATTTTTGATAACAACTTAAACCGCTTGCGAGATCTTGACGCGATTTACGGCCCGACATTGAAGACACATTATTCCTCTCATCTTGCTGTGGAGAATGCAGTAGCAGGTGCAGATCTTGTAGTGGGGGCGGTCTTGATTCCAGGAAAATCGGCTCCACGTTTAGTGACAAAAGAAATGATCAAAAAAATGACCCCGGGATCCGTGATCGTCGATGTCGCTATTGATCAGGGCGGTTGTTTTGAAACTTCGCGCCCAACCACACATTCCGAACCTACTTATTCCGTCGACGGAGTGATCCATTATTGTGTTACAAACATGCCGGGAGCATGTGCGCGCACTTCTACGCAGGCTTTGACCAATGCGACGATGCCTTACGCCTTGAAGATTGCAAATCTTGGCTACAAAGCTGCGCTTAAGGAAGATCCTCATCTGATGAATGGTTTGAATGTCTACCTAGGCAAAGTGACAAACAAGTCTGTCGCTGAAGATTTGAAATATGAATACGTTCCTCCAGGAAAGTTATTCTAGTCCACAATTTACTTCTACTGCAGATCTCTGTGGTAAAAAAGTGTATTGGATCAAGCTTGGCTTGTGTAAAAACAAAGTACAAGATAACTTATCCGCCTTTTATCAATTAGATGGGTGAAGGTATGACGAAGATTTGCAGCGGATTTTTTTCTAGAAGCAATCATAATTATCAAGCTGTCAGTAGAACAGCACCTGAGTTTAAACGGCATTATGTTCGAGTTAGTAATCATTCAAATCAGGTTGTGATTGCAAACGATCAAACGCACGTCAAAGTAAACGCATTAGTGAAATACAGTCTCGAAGATGCTGAACATTCCGATCGGCATATCAAAGACTTGAACCACTATACCAAATTAACGTTGCAGGAACGACTCTCTCAATTCAGTTCGCACGAGATCGTATATCATCGCACACTGTTGGGACAGGAGGTCCTCAAAGGGTTGCAAATGGCCGCAGTGTTTTGGGGAATCAAGCTGGACTCTTTGCATATAGAAGCTTCGATCGAGTCCTCAAATGCGCTGTCAGAAAAACCTGCCGGTCAGAGGATATTGGAAGAAAAGCTGAGGCGTTTTGGTTAAAAAATTTTAATTTTTTCTCTGTGGTTTCTTTGCTCTGTGGTAAAAATAAGAAATACCATGAAGAATAAAACTGATGCAGGATATCCCTTTTCGCAATTCCGACGTTGCTTACGCCGAAATTTTACTCGATGAGGGTAAAGTTCGAAACGTTGTATTTTCTGAAGGAACCTATCAGACAGAAGTTGCCGACCCAAAGTTAAAAGCCATTTTCTGGCCCTTTTTGCAGTTAAACGACGAAGGCAAAATTCTAGATCGTTTTTGCACCTGTAAAACAGCGGAAAAGAATAATACATGCTCCCATCTGGCAGCGGCATTTCTCAAAATTTTCAACAATAGATCCGAGCCGCTCCATGTTCGTTTTCGAGAGTCTCTATGGAATCAATTATGCCAAATTGCAAGCAGGCGGCAGGGATACGATGCAGATGTGATCAAAAAAGGGTCTTCCGAGTTCGTAGCAGGATCTGTTACAGGTAAACGCCTTTTTTTTCTGAGGCCTTTGAAAGAAGAAGGAAGAAAGCGGATCGAGGAAATTCTTTTTCACAGGTCTGAAGAAACTGAAGAGACATCATTGAAATTTTCCAATCTTCCTGCGGAAGAACTCGCTCTATGGCGTGAAGGGCGGCCGAGCCATAATTTAAGCTACGAGCTATCTTTCTGGTCCGACCTTGCAAAATGGTGGATGCAGCTTCAAGAGAAAAAAAAACCATATAAAATTACTTTCGCATTCGAGAAAAAGACTTCTGAAAAAGTCCCGCTGCCAAAATGGATCCTGGTCCATTTTCCAGAAGTGGAATTTGGATTTTATATTTCGGATGCAAATTGGCCCCAGATTATTCCTAGCCTGACGACGGTTTCTTCCTCATTGCCTGTAAATGAATATTCCGATCAGGTAATCCAAAAAATCACGTATGACCCTGAATCGAAGTCTCTGATGATTGGTTTTGAAAGTCCGATTCCTGCCAAAAAAGGGAAAGAGATCAATGTTGAAGGTGCAAAAGAACGGGAAGTCGGAGACTGGATCTACGTATCTAAGAAGGGATTCTACCTCAAAAGCCTCGATCCGATCTTTAGAGAAAAAATCATTCCTTCAGAAAAAATAGCCTACGTACTTCAGAGGCATCCAAAGTTCATGGAGAGGTATTTGACCGGAGCGAGCCTGCATCGGGGAGGCGTCAAGGCGCAATATCAATTGTTCTTCGATGAAGATCAAAGTCTTCATATTCAATGTTATGTTTTCAAACCCGGAGATTTGCAATTACCGGAATCCGCCTGTTTTGGCCCCTGGGTGTACCTCAAGTCCAAAGGTTTTTACCTCCTTGAAAATCTTTTATTTGAAGGGACCGAAAAAGTGATCCCAAAGGATAAAGTATCGAGTTTCGTCAATAACTATCGCCATCTTTTACAATCGTATGAAGGCTTTCAGACCCATTTGTCCTCTTTAGAATCGCAATTGGTCTATTCGCTGTCAAAAGAGGGAATGTTGCGTTTCGACGTGCATTTCGAAATTCAGGAAGAGTTAGGAGAAATCATCGATCTTGAAGATTGGATGTATGTTAAAGGCAGAGGCTTTTATTTAAAAGCATCTGGTCGCAATGGAACCGCGATCAGACCCGGATTGGTCGTGCTTCCTCCGGATGTTTCTTCGTTCATCAATAACCATAAGGAAGAATTGGAACATGTAAAAGGGTTTTTCGCACCCCGTTCTCCCATTGAAAAAATGGGATTAAATATGTTTTTAAATGAGCGGAAACAAATCGTAGTCAAGCCCGAATTTTTTCTTCTCCCGGAGTACAAACAGATTCAAGTACGCATTTTCGGAGATTACGCATATGTAGAAAAAGAAGGTTTTTCCGAAATTCCAATTGGGTTTAGACTGCCGCCTCCTTTTACGGAAGAAAAAACGATCAGCCCGTCTTCGGAGCCTTATTTCGTCGCATACGAATTAGAAACGTTGCAAAAATTCGTTCTTTCCATCGATCCTCGTCTGAGAAAACCTGCCTATCTTCGCCTTGCCATCAATCAGATAAAGAAAGATAGAAAGACTCGAACAGGGGAATGGATTGTCGATCTTTCTTATCAAACAGATATTGGGACCGTCGATGTATTCGATATTTGGCGCGCCTTGCATGAAAACAAACGGCATCTCTTTTCTAATGCGGGATTAATTCTATTGAGGGATATCCGTTTCAATTGGCTCAAATCGATTGCGAAGCGAAGATGGTTGAAACAGGGAAAGCAAATCCGTTTGAACACTTTAGAGTGGCTTAAGTTGAGCATGTTCGAGGAGATCATAGAGCCTCAAGGAGATTCAAAAGCAACAATAGAAAGCCGAAGGCTTTTGGACGAACTAAAATATTTTCAAGCTGCCGAAGCACTCGATCTTTCGGGTCTTAAGAGCAGTTTAAGGCCCTATCAGGAAATTGGAGTGCGTTGGCTGTGGTTTCTTTACTGCCGCGGTCTTTCAGGTATGCTATGCGACGAAATGGGCTTGGGGAAGACCCATCAGGCCATGGCTTTGCTGGCAGCCGCAAAAAATCTGGACCCATTGCCTTCCCAAAATGAAAGAAAATACTTAGTTGTGTGTCCGACCTCCGTCATTTATCATTGGGAAGGATTATTGAAGAAGTTTTTGCCGCAAATGAAGGTCACCGTTTTCTATGGAATCCAACGCAGTTTGGAACGGTTTCAAAAAGAAAGCGATCTTTTATTGACATCCTACGGAACTTTACGGAGCGAAAAAAAAGCAATCGATAAAATCGACTTCGAAATCGCCATTTTGGATGAGATCCAAATCGCCAAAAATATCCATTCGCAAACTCATAAAACATTGCGCGCCCTCTCCGCCAAAATGCGACTGGGATTGACTGGAACACCTATAGAAAATCGATTAATGGAACTGAAGGCCCTTTTCGATGTAGTCCTGCCCAATTACCTCCCTGCTGAAGCCGCTTTTCGCGAATACTTCGTCAATCCGATCGAAAAAAATCAAGACCAGGAAAAAAAAGGGCTTCTTTCTCGTCTGATCAAGCCCTTTATTTTAAGGCGGAAAAAAACGGAAGTGCTGTTGGAGCTTCCTGAAAAGACCGAAGAGATCGCTTATTGCGATCTATCCGAAGAACAGCAGGATCTTTACCGGAAGGCCTTACATTCTAAAAGACAAGAGCTCCTGCAGGAATTGAAAGATGAGAGCAAACCTGCGCCATACGTCCATGTATTCGCTCTTTTTTCCACTCTCAAACAGATTTGCGATCATCCATGTCTGATCAACAAAAAGTATACAGAATATGCAAAGCACCATTCAGGAAAGTGGGAACTGTTTGTAGAGCTATTGGAAGAGGCTCGAGAAAGCGGCCAAAAACTGGTCGTCTTTTCCCAGTATTTAGGAATGCTCGATATCATCGAAGCTTATTTAAAAGAAAAAGGGATTGGATTCGCTGAGATTCGAGGAAGCACGCAAAACCGGAAAGCCCAACTGGAAAGATTTAGAGATGATCCACAATGCGAGGTGTTTGTGGGCTCGCTGCAAGCAGCAGGCGTGGGAATCGATCTGGTGGCCGCTTCTGTTGTCATCCATTACGATCGTTGGTGGAATCCCGCAAAAGAAAATCAGGCTACCGACCGTGTGCACCGGATCGGCCAAAGTAGAGGCGTTCAGGTCTTTAAAATGATCACGAAAAACACCATCGAAGAGCACATTCATCGGATGATTGAGAAAAAAATGGGTTTGATGGAAGGTGTCGTCGGGTTCGATGAACATGATCGGGTCAAAGGGTTGGACAGAGAAGAGCTGATCGAGTTGTTACAAATGATCCAAGTCTAACTACTCTTTGTTGATTGCTCTGCCAAGGCTTTTTCCACATAAAATTTGAATTCAATGAGAGCATCGGGAGATAATCTGTCGATCATTTTATTCATTTCATCATTTTTATCATTTATGAAAGCCAACGCTAGTTTGTCAGCTAGCCACATATTGATTGCTTTTGCCCTCATGTCATCGCCGATATTGCAATTCCCAATGTGATTAAAGGCCAAATATCCAAAATCCTCTTTTATCCACGTCAGACCATTCGTTTTGGCTAAGAAGTTAATAAAATTATAAACCTCATTTTGTACCCGATCAGTTAATTTTTGGAATTTTTTTAACCCTAACTCAGTTTCTCCATGTTTAAATACATCGGCAATATCCATCATATGCTCGAGCATCACATCGGAGAGATGATGATCTAAAGCATCAATATCAACTTCCAATTCCATATTAGAAGGATCGAGCTGCTTTTTGGAGTTTTTCGGTGTCAAATCGTAGATCCTCCCATATTCAGGATCCAGAAAAGTTTTCATTTGCGAAACGAGATTTTTAACTACTTGTTGATTTTTAGGATGTAACACACCATCCGTCTCGTAACGATAATTAATGATCTCATGTGCAATCATTAATCTTTGGGCAGAATCTTGTGTATTTTGAAAAGCGATCAATTGGCATTCAAACCACTTTAACACATCGGTATCATATCGAGGGTCTACAAGCGCATGAAAATCATTCGCGGAATACAGACTCGATATATCAAAACGCAAATCCTGTGTTTGAGGGTTAAATCTTTCAGTGATTGGTTTTCCTGTAAGAAAGTCCAATTGTTTATAATCTTCAAGATAGATCGGGATGTCATGAGCAGAGTAGATGTTTTTTTTATCTCCCCATACTTCTAAAACGATGCAATGAGGTCCCATATCTGTCCAATCCCTTGAATTGTGCGAGTTTTTCCTCCGGTTTAGGAAAACAATTTTATGATCGCCGTTATATAAGCCAAAAAGATCTGCTTTTTTGCCCCTTCTTTTTAAAAAGTCAAATGCTAGTGCCGACATTTCATCGCAATTTCCCCTGGAATGTGATTTAGAAAAATGAGCACTGGACGAAGTTTGTAAGAATTGATTTTTTTTAGGCTGCTCGATATCAAACTTGTCTGTCAAGGTTCTTAAACTGGTCAAATCTTGACCGATCTTTTTACATTTCTCACTGAACTCAATGAACATATCCTCGTCTTCGATATCAACATTCAATAATTTATCATCTCGATTGGGAAAGTTTGATGATAAAAGATTTTCATTTTTCACAAATGCCCGAGCATCTTCAGCCTCTTTTATAAGAGCTGAATGTTTTTCATATTCGTAATTTTGGATTAGGTGTTCTTGAGCAGCCGGCAAGAGGAATTCCTTGAAAAAATGGATCCCCTCTGCCCATTGATAATCGTCACGTAAGAGATCACAATAAAAATGAATCAGTTCACGCGCTTCTTCTATATTCCTAATGGGTCTAATAAATGGAAGCAATTGGCTTCGTTGATAGACATACTCTGCGATTTGCTGTCGGTCTTCTGGAGCCATTAGCTGATAGATGATAGACGCGCGTTCGAATTTCCACTCACGCAAAGCTCTGATGAAAGACTTGATCAGTCCTCTTGCTGGACAATCGGTTGGCAAAGTTTCCATTGATTTTGTCAAAATAGGAACGGATTTTCTAGATCTCAACTCGTTTATTTTCGATTGCCTGGTGTCTTTTGAACGGGCTCCGAACTCTGTGACAGCTGCCTTGAGAACTTTATCTCGCAGCCCGCTATCTACGCGCCGAAACGAACGTGTCTCATGTTTGCGTTCGGTTATTGAATTACATGAATTTGAAATATTTAAAAAAGTCATAATAAATTAAAGGATGGTTCTAGTTTGATGCCTTTGCTCAATCAGAGTTTGAAGTGTTTGCTTCGCAGCAGGAAACTCGCTTAATTTATCTAGATCTAAAATTAAACCGAACTTTTTGTCAAAAAAATCTAACAGATCTAAAATTCTCTCATTTTCAGCTGGATGGGGCAATCTCTTCTCTTCACACATCTTTGCCCACCTACGCAGGCATTTGATCAATGCTTCAAAAAACCACGCTAAATCTTCTTCCTCAATTTGACCTGTTCGGGAGATTTCATGAAGAGCGTCTAGTTTTCTAAAGGTAGATATTCTTTTATTCTCTTCTATGCATTTATTTTTTAAATCGGACATAGAGGACATAAAAAATTGGTTTATTTTTCCAATATTCGAAAGATTTTTTTCCGATAGAAACTGCATCATTTGCACAAATCGCAAAGCGACATTTCCAGATTTTACAGTGCAATTCCCTGATTTTTGTCTTTTGTTTTGAACAGAGGGGTGATTAAATATAATTTCACATAGTGGATCTTTTCTTGCATCTACAGCTTTCAGAATTTCTTCGGTTTTATAATTGCATTCGCTTTTAAACAATTCTTTTAATTCTATTATGTCCATTAAAACATCGGAGGTCATTTTTTTAGGATCAATTTTATAAACATCGAGCATAGGTTTAACATTTTTGTCTTTGGCAGTATTTATCAGAGTATAGGAACTGTTACATAGGGCAAGATAACCTTTATAAAACACAAATTGCGAGCAGTGGCCCTTATAACCAGTTAAAATTCCTTCCAGGCACCCATTTTTAATATTAGCAGCTACTTTACTTCGATCTTCAGAACTCATCTTATCATAAAAATGAACGTGATCAGCTAAGAAATCGAGTGCTTCTTTTTCATGCTCTGTTAAAACATCAGATTTGGTTTCCCTTAAATAGGTTTTATATGCGGAGTATTGTTGCCTTTGCGTGATCCATGAATAAGCGCCTTCTTTTTTAATTTTATGGCCTTTGAATCTAGTTTCTTCTCCAGCCTCATCTTTAATGCCAGAAACATTGCATGCGACTTTTCTTTGGCAGTGTAAACTTGCTAGTTCTCGTACTTTCTGTTCGTTTTCTCCCAGAAAATTAAGGTCTACCTCTCTATCACATCCTCTTTGGCATAATGCAGATAAACCAATTGCAATTACGTCAGGGTTTAATATATGAGTTAATTGTTTAATCAATGCATTATCTTTTGAAAGAAAAATCCATTCAATCGGAGAAGAAAAAGACGTTGCCTGTAGGGGATCCGCTCCACATTCAAGAAGCTTAGCAGCTGTTTTAAAGTTGTTGAACACTAATGCCGTCTGTAAGGGGGTCATATCACCGACGTCATCATCGGTCAATACTTTGTTTAAAGTTTTTTTGGAGAAAAGAGGAATTAAATTACTAAGTCCAAATTCTGAAACTGTGTTTATAAGAAAAGAAGACATGTTGTTTTACCCTTTTTTAATCGAATTTTGGAGATAGTTGTTTCTATACTCGGATTGTTTGAGATTCTCAACGATGCAATCCTTCATCTCATCTGA
>DATIJE010000128.1:0-9500 GCA_035478995.1 Rhabdochlamydiaceae bacterium
AAGCAGTATTAACCCATTATCAATAAGGCAAAGATATGTCAGTATCGTTTAACCAGGCTTATGGGCCAGATCGTCTTCATAACCCGATTCGTCATCTCGAGGGGAAAAATCATCATGGCGGCACGCTTGTGAAGGTAAGTGCCGTAGCAATGTCATTCTTTGGAATTGCGACCGCTTTCTTCACCTTACAGACCGTCCCTGCAATTTTAGTAACGTTAGGAATTTTAGCGGGTACAGCGATCTTTCTCAAGTTTATGCAACGCTGCATCATAGAAAACGAAAGGAAACATCGCCATCATCCACATTGGAGATGGCCCACATACCCTGCCCGTTCCTCTCCTGGAAATCATGACATCGGTTTTCCTCCTTATCCCCCATCTCCTCCATCTCCTCCTAGACGAGGAACTAATGTCTCTGTAGGCGGTGGTCATGTTCGTTACCCTGTTCCCAGAGGAGGACACGTTCCTGTAGGCGGTGGACACGTTCCACAACCTGTTCCTAGAGGAGGTACGCATGTTCCTGTAGGCGGTGGACATGTTCCACAACCTGTTCCTAGAGGAGGGCACGTTCCAGTGAATGGAGGACATGTTCCTCCATCTTCTCGAGGAGGAAATGCGCATGTCCCAGTAGGAAGGGGCCATGTCCCTCCTGCTCCAAATCCAGGTGCTCCTCCATCGGGCGCTCGGGGCGGAGGGCATGTTCCTGTAGGCCGAGGACATTGATGGCAACGTAAAAAAACTGGTCAAAAATGATGTGCTTAGATATTTTTTTTAATTAGTTTGCAATTTAAACTAGCTCTGAAAATAGGAGTAAAAAATGGGTAAATCACAAGACGCCAAAAAAGAAACAAAAAAGAAACCGCAAAAGAGTGCCAAAGAAAAAAAATTGGCTAAACAAGAAAAGAAAAAAGCCAGAGGCTAATCGCTTAAAGCGAGGTCGTTGACGCCTCGCTTTCTTTCGTGTCCGTGCCCGCGTGCGTGCCCGTGCCCGATCTTTTTCTCAATATTCTTTATATTTCCATGAACAAAAAGATGGTCTCCATCTCAGACCTTGTCAATCCTCCATGTGCTGCATAAAAATGCTGCTCAAATCGGTGTTTCTCATACCACCAGATGGCTTCATTTTCATAAGGAAGGATCACAAGATTTCCCACTCTGCTTAAAAAATCCTTAGATGGCCTTTTTTGCCCAAAAAATCCCTTTTCGATCAGTTCCTTGGTCAAATATACTTCCGCACATTTCTTGAATTTATTTGCCAGAAATTCCTGCGCCTCCCCTAGCATTTCATCTTTGATATGTAAGAAGAAATCGCGACAGGAGCCGGCAGGTACAAGAGATTCTCCTTGTCGATTTTTTTTAAAAAAACGATCTATGTCTGAGATTTCCTGATTTAAATAAATGGTTGTTTTAGGATTTACAGGCACCATTCCGTGATCTGCAATTAAAATACAGGCTGTTTTTTTCTTTGTTTTTTGCAAACCAGTCCAAAAAATTTCTTCCATTGTTTTCCAACATTCATCGACGGCATTTTCAAATTGCGGAGAATCGATGCCATGACGATGGCCCGCAGAATCAATATCTCCAAAATACAAACAAAAGTAAGAAGGCCCGCTAGAACCCTTTTCACAAATTTTGAGTATATTCTTCAAACCGTCAGTAAAGGTATGATAAGGCACTTGTTCAGCCCCGGAACATAATGTCTGAGAATAAGGCGAATAGGCGATCGCATCATGTTGAACCACATAAGATTTGACTTTTTTTTCCTTGAGTTCTTGATAGAGAGTGCGCGTTGGAAAGAGCTGCGACGGTGAAATCCCTGTTTCATTCAACGTATTGATTTCCCTATCCCCCGCAAATGAAAATAGCAATGGAGCAATCATTCGATCCAACAGCGGCTCGTAATAAAACCATTCGTAAACGCCGCTTTGGCCAACAGTCAATCCTGTATTGATACATGTGACATGGTTTGCGGTCGTAGAAGGAAATTGAGAAGTAATTTTGCTCGCGATCCCGGCATCGATGAATCGTTTCAAAAAGGGGTATTTTTGAGAATATTTTTCAAAGAACTGCCAGCCGAAGCCATCGATAAGAAGAAGGACGACGTTGTCGAATTGGTCCGCTCCTCCAAAAGTATCTTTGGGCAATGTCGCAGTTCCTGAGCCGGTAAGGAGATACTTGATCGTTGCCGGGATTCTTGAAAAGCAATAAGAATCATACAAAGGCTTGCAAAAATTCTTTCCAAAAGAAGACTTCGAGACAGCATCAAGAGATTTTTGGTTAATCATAATCCTCAAAAATAAGTTTCACGTCAGATGATTAATAAGATTTTCAGCAGCTTTTTGAGCCATTTTCGTTCGACATTCGATAGTCGCAGATCCAATGTGAGGAAGAATCAAACAATGTTCCATCATACATAGAGGATGAGTTGCAGGGATCGGTTCAGGAGAGGTCACATCCAAAGCAGCGCCGCGAACCAAACCTTCCTGAAGAGCAAAGACCAAGCTCTGTGTATCTATCACTGCGCCCCTTGCCATGTTTATCAATACCGGTTTTTTGGACATCCGTTTGATCGCTTCGAGATCGATCAATCCATCAGTCTCTTTGGTGAGAGGAACATGCAGTGAGATATAATCTGATTCCCGAAGAAATTCATCCCATTCCACTTGTTTGACAGAGGATGTCAGCGAAGGCTCTCCTTTAATTGGAGAGCGGTTATACACGATCACTTTAAGATCAAAGCCAAGCGCTCGTCTAGCTACAGCCTGTCCGATTTTTCCAAAACCCGCAATTCCAAATATCTTTCCCTTCAGTTCTTCTCCTAAAAATAAATTGGGCTCCCATCCTTTCCAAAGGTTTTCCAAAACAAATTTTTGAGCTTGTGGGATTTTTCTGATCAGGGCCAAAAATAGGGCAAAAGTCAGATCCGCAGTGCTGTCTGTAACGACATCAGGCAAGTTATAGACCGCTATCCCCTTTTTCTTGGCATAATCGACGTCGATATTATCCAGCCCGATCGCAAGATTGGCAATGACTTTCAAGCGTGTCGCATTTGATAATACATCTGCATCAAACTGATCGGGAATCAAAGATAGAATGCCATCGTATTGTTGAACAGCTTGACGGAGAGCATCTACAGAAAGAAAGTCGTCGGTTGTGTTTTCGTCGACGGAAAAATGGTTTAACAGCAACTCTTTGGCGACGGGTTGAATTTGCTTGGTGATTAAAACTCGCTTCATTTCTTGAAATTTAACGTTTTGTTTTTTGCAATAGGATATGTATAATCTTCTTTAAGAAGATTTACAAGAGGTTTATATGGAGATCCGCGGCCATCGCTCTTCGCGCATACTGAATGTTTTTACGCTTGGAATGATCAACGTAGCGGCCACGTGCGGTATCAGGAACCTTCCTGTAATGGCAGAATATGGATTTTCTTCTCTGTTCCTTATCCTTCTTGCAGCGATCATTTTTTTTATCCCCGTTTCATTGGTCTCCGCGGAGCTTGCAACGGGATGGCCAAAAGCAGGAGGCGTTTTCGTCTGGGTCAAAGAAGCCTTTGGGCATCGATGCGGTTTTTTGGCGATCTGGCTGCTCTGGATAGAAAATGTGATCTATTACCCTGCCCTGCTCTCTTTCATCGCCGCAGCGCTCGCCTATATTTTCAATCCGGAGCTTGCCAATAACACACATTATACATTGGCAGTCGTATTAATTGTATTTTGGGCGACTACGATTGTCAATCTCTTCGGCATGCGCACTTCAGGTTGGATCAGTATGCTAGGAGTCATTTTTGGGACGTTGCTGCCGGGCGTCATCATTATCGGCCTCGGCTTTTCCTGGATCACCGGAGGCAATCCTGTCCAGATTTCTTTCGATCTCAAGAGTTTCATCCCAAGCCTGACTTCTCCTGAACAACTGGTTTTTTTCACAGGCATTATCGTCGCTCTACTCGGAATGGAAATGTCCGCAGTGCATGCTTTAGATGTCAAAAACCCGCAAAAAGACTATCCTCGAGCGATTTTGTTTTCTTCTTTGATCATTCTCGCTTTTTACATTCTCGGAGCATTGGCGATAGCGATTGTCATTCCGCAAGCTAAAATCAGCCTTGTAGCAGGAACTCTGCAAGCGTTCTCCTATTTTGTAGAATCATACCACATCAGCTGGCTTGTTCCGTGCATCGCTGCTTTAATCCTCATCGGCTCGCTCGGAACGCTCAGCACCTGGACGGCCGGACCTCCAAAAGGTCTTTTAGCCGCGGCCAGGAGCGGCGATCTTCCACCCCTTTTCCGGGAAATTAATCGCCACAACATGCCTGTCTCTCTGATGCTTCTTCAGGCCGTCGTGGTCTCCTTGTTGTCACTTTTATTCATATTTATGCCCTCTGTTAGCAGTGCCTACTGGATTCTGAATGTATTGATCGCGCAGCTTTATCTCGTGATGTATATCCTCATGTTCGCAGCTGTAATCAAACTGAGATATAAAAAACCCAACGTGGAAAGAGCTTACAAAATCCCCGGCGGTAAAATAGGAGTATGGCTTGTTTCAGGACTTGGAATTTTAAGTTCTGTGTTTGTGATTCTAATGGGCTTTTTCCCGCCTTCACAAATTCCGACCGGCAACGTAGCCTTCTACATTACTTTCCTGGTCGTTATGATCGTCGTACTGTGTCTTGGCCCATCGATCATTTTGTTGTTCAAAAGACCAAAATGGCAACACCCTCTTGAACATGAAAAAACAAAATAATATTTATATGTTTTTTTGGGAGTTAAATTTAATGGGGTTTTTGTTACAGTTGTCCCATGAATACAAACGTCGATTCCTCCTGGGAAAAAGTCACAAGCTGGTATGATAAAATAGTCGGAGCTGATGGTCATTATTTTCATCAGCAGATCATCCTGCCGAATGTGTTGAAGCTGCTGGATGTGAATCAAAAATTAAGTATCCTAGATCTAGCTTGCGGACAAGGTATCTTGGCGAGGTATCTTCCTAAAGACGCCATCTATGTCGGTATCGATGCCTCTGCTTCTTTAATCAAGGCGGCTTCTAGATACAATAAACAAAAAAATCATCGATTTGCTGTCGGAGATATCACCTGTCCCCTTCGCCTCGATTTAAAAAAATTTACACACGGCACCCTAATCCTCGCTCTGCAAAATATCGGGAATCCTTTGGCTGTACTGAAAAATATTCATAGCCATTTAATAGAAAATGGGCAACTGATCATCGTCATCAACCATCCGTGCTTCCGCATTCCTCGACAGTCGAGCTGGCAAATAGATGATGCAAAAAAAATGCAATTCAGACGGATCGACAGGTATTTGTCCCCTCTTGAAATTCCCATTCAGATGCATCCAAGCAAACAAGATCTTTCGCCTAACACATTATCTTTCCATCATCCATTGAGCGCTTATACTTCCTGGTTAAAAGAATCCGGTTTTATCATCGAAGAGATCCAAGAATGGTGCTCTGATAAAATCAGCTCCGGCAAATATGCCAAGATGGAAAACCGGAGCCGACAGGAATTTCCTTTGTTCCTCGCATTCATAGCAAAGAAAATTTAGCTAGGATGCGACTGATCTCCTAAAAATTCACTAAAGTCAGAATTGCTCTCAATGAGCTTCTCAAGTCGACTTATTTTTACTTCAACCTCTTTTTTGTATATACACTTCAAATAACCACGAAAATCAATAGGATATTCAGACATTTCGATTTCACGTGGATATGATATTTTCAACACGTCCATCCTAATAGGGTCCAATGAAGATGTAAATAGACTTTGAATGGACTCTGATATCTTTTGTTTTTCTTCGTTTGTTAAAGATACAATTCCTGCTTCTGTCTCTGGGATGAGTTCGATAGTTGTTTGAAGTAGATAAAGAGTTCTTTTTTCTTGAATCAGGTCGCAAACATTATTGATCAAATCCTTCATTCTTTGTTTAAATATATTGATATCGAGTGTTTTTTCTGCTTCTGTATCCACTAATTTTTGAATATGCTCAAATTCCTTCTTTTTCCTTTCGATCACTTGGTCCAATTTTTTGAAGCTCGCAGCGGTAACGATCGAAAGATACAGTTGATCAAAAAAAACAGGAAGGTCTGAATTGAATGCAGAAAGGATAGATTTCACTTCCTCGTAATAGAGGTGATTCAATAAAGCGCAGAGCAATGTTGTATCTATCTGTTCTAAGGGGGTTCCATGAAAAATGTGCTCTGCCAAATGTCGGCTCAAACTCAGTTTGACTTCCTCGATATCAATGGTTTTGGTGATCTTTTCAAACATCCTCTTTTTGATCTCTTTTCCATTATCCTGAACGAATTTCATCAATTTATTCTCGGGGTCCATATTCATGAGGAGTTTTACTTCTTGTTTCATCTCAAGTTGCTTCATAAGAAGTTCCCCAGAACTCTCCTCAAAAATCTTGTCCAAATCGTCTTGAATTTGTCTTTTTCTATCTCGGAGATTTTCAGAATATTGCGCAGTTTGTCTGCTAAATCTGTTTAAGAAAATTTGCTTAATGATTTCATCGTTTCTTAAATCCTCAGAATAAATACAGGATTTGTAAAGCAATATCCTTTGATCGGAATTTAATTTATTAAAACCAATATCCGATTCTGTTAAAAAAGGGTGATATTTTTTAAGAACAAATAGTTGCAATAATTCCGGATCATCATCGGATAGTTGTTCGAAAGTTTTGCATGACCCGGCCATTTTTACTTCACTACTTGTCACCCTCTTAGCTGTAAATAGAAATGGCATGCCCAGATTGTTGACATCTTTGACACTCATAAACACTCCTTAGAGTTGATTAAAATGAGTATCCTTGTAAAAGAAGTTTTTTTAAATTTCCACAAAATTTTACAAAAAATTTATTAAATCTTAACAAAGCCTCTAAAGATATTCTTCTTTTTCTCTGCGGCGCTGTTTCTCTTCTGCTTCGCGACGGCGTTGCTCTCTTCTGAAATTCGCTTCTTCGTAACGCCTTTTTTCAAGAGGCGTCGTTGCGATCACTTGAGGAACTTCGGTGGGTTTTTTAGTTGCGTCATCGATGGCGACGAAAGTAAAATAAGCGGACACAATATGCCGCGTTTCTCCCGTCTTCCAATTTTCCGCCAAAACTTTTACGCCGATTTCCATCGATGTCTTCCAGCTCCGGTTTATCGACGCCCTGAACAGTAAATTATCTCCTTTTTCTGCAGGGCCTAAAAAATGCATAGCATCTACAGAAGCTGTCACGCACGTTTTTTCACTATGCCTTTCGGCGACGACCAGGGCGATCCGGTCCAAAGTGGCCATGACCAATCCTCCAAAAACAGTATCCGTAGAATTCAAATCATTTGGAAAGATTTTATAAGTATGATCATGTACTGCCGACTCCGATACTTTCTTTGCCTTAGGGGAGCTCATATTTTTTTCTCCTTTTAATATTAATTATCTATTATATCTTAAATCTGATAAAGTACTTTGTCTTTGTAGTTAGGGTATTTACATGTGCGGCATATTTGGATACGTTGGAACGCGTCATTCAGCAAAAGCGGCTAAAGTATGCATCGATGGGCTGAAGCATCTGGAATATCGAGGATATGATTCCGCAGGCATCGCCGGCATTCACAATGGAGAAATCCTCTCCTTCAAAGAAATCGGCAAGCTCCATAATCTGGAACAAGTCCTTGGTCAAAAATCCCTGGATTTGGATGTTGCGATTGCGCACACCCGCTGGGCAACTCATGGAAAACCGTCGAAAGAAAACGCCCATCCCCATTTCGATCAAAATCAGACCGTTGCAGTCGTGCACAATGGCATTATCGAAAATCACACTGCGCTTAAACACATGCTCAAACAACAAGGTTTGCATTTTTATTCCGATACGGATAGCGAAGTGATCGCCCAGCTCGTCGCTCATTTTTACGAGGGAGATTTACTAGCCGCTGTCGGCAAGGCCATCTCTTTGATGAACGGATTTTGGGGAATTGCCATTATCCACAAGGACCATCCAGACAAGATCATCGCTGCTGCGCGAGAAAATCCGATTGCAATCGGCATCAATCCTGCACGCTCAGAATCAGTGATTTCATCCGATCCTAATGCGTTCAATATCCAAGACCTGGATGTCCTATTTTTAAGAAATGATGAGATCGCAGTTGTCAGCCCCAAAAGTATCGATGTATTTGACTACGCCACTTCGAAAATTGACAAACAGACAGAAAAGCTCGGATTGGAAACACGAAATACCTCAAAAAATGGATTTGAGCATTTCATGTTGAAGGAGATCTCCGAGCAACCTCAAACAATCCAGCAAGCGATGCACAATCGGTTCATCGAAGACTTCGGGACCGCTGAATTCGATGGCCTGGAACTTTCCCATAAAGAACTGGCATCCGTAAAACGGATTTTGATTCTTGCCTGTGGGACTTCTTGGCATGCAGGCTGCATTGCCGCTTCCTTAATCGAAGATCAAGCAAGAATTCCCACGCATGCCGAGATCGCATCCGAATTCCGTTATAAAAATCCGATCATATCTGAAGACACCCTGGTGATCGCCATCAGCCAATCCGGAGAAACACTCGATACCATTGCCGCTGTACGTGAAGTCAAAAGCAAAGGGGCAAAAGTATTGGGCATTTGCAACGTCCGCAATTCTACTCTCACAAGAGAGGCCGACAGTTGTCTTTTCCTACGAGCTGGTTCGGAGATCAGCGTGTGTTCAACAAAAACCTTCACCAGCACCCTGGTAGTTTTGAGCTTGTTCTCTCTTCTCATGGCCCGCTTACGCCATATGGGCAAGGAAGAAGGACAGCTATTCCTAAAAGAACTGAAACAGCTTCCCAACAAGGTGCAAGAAGTCCTGGACCTCAAAGATCAGATCCAATCCCTTGCCCGTAAATACGCAGTCCATGAAAACTTTTTCTTTCTAGGCAGACATTACATGTACGCTGCCAGCCTTGAAGCTGCGTTAAAGCTCAAAGAAATCAGCTATCTCAACGCCTTCGGCTGCCCTGCCGGAGAAATGAAACACGGCCCAATCGCTTTGATCAACCCGGAACTTGCAGTCATCGGCATGTGCGGCAACATGCGCACATATGAAAAGACGATGAGCAATTTAATGGAAGTCAAAGCCCGAGGCGGACCGATCCTTGCCTTCGCTCCCGAAGGAGCGCCTGACATAGAAGAGATCGCCACCGATGTTTTATACCTCCCCCATGTTCCTGATGAACTTGCCGCCATCGTCTACTCCATCGCAGCCCAGCTCCTCGCCTACTTTATCGCCAAAGAGCGAGGCACCGATATCGACCAGCCCCGCAATCTAGCCAAATCAGTTACCGTCGAATAAAGCACTTTTCTTTTTCGCCTCTTTCGTCAAAAAGATCAAACCTTAACAATAAGCATTGATTATTAATCATTTATATTGTTTTAAATAAAAAGTTGACATTTTTAATCATTTTTTATATAATTCTATTAAAAAATATAATTATTATTTAATAAAATTAAAGGTGTATTTAATGACA